>NZ_JBFCVL010000006.1:300000-482535 GCF_040712075.1 Fodinicurvata sp. EGI_FJ10296 | reverse complement strand
GAGTCTCGCCGAAGCCGCGAACCGCATCGGTCAGGTGGTCGACCTGATCAACGACATCGCCGAGCAGACCAACCTTCTGGCACTCAATGCGACGATCGAGGCCGCCCGCGCCGGCGAAGCCGGCAAGGGCTTTGCCGTCGTCGCCGCCGAGGTCAAGAACCTGGCCAACCAGACCGCCAAGGCGACCGGCGAGATCGGCCAGCAGATCGCGGCGATCCAGGCATCGACGGGCGATGCCGTCACCGCCATCGGCGGCATCACCGAAACGATCCGCACCATCAACGAGATCGCCACCGGCGTCGCCGCCTCGGTCGAGGAGCAAAGCGCTGCCACCGGGGAAATCGCTCACAGCGCCCAGGACGCCGCCACCGCCACCGGCGAGGTCACCGGCAATGTCGGAAAAGCCACAGCCGCCGCCGGCGACACCGGACAGGCCGCCGGCGAGGCCCTGTCCGCCGCCGAACAACTTGCGATGCAGGCCGATACCCTGCGCAATCAGGTCGATTCCTTCCTGGTCGACATACGCAACGGCTAGCCCTGCCGCCGACAGCGGCTGCCGCCGGTCCGGGTTCGCGCACCGGGCAAGACTGGTCATGGAACGGACGCAGCGTTAATGTATGGTCCGGTTGCTTAAGTCAGCAATCGGCGCCCCTGACCGGCTTCCAGCGTCCGCGCCCAACGTCTGCTTTCCTGCCCGCATCCAGCCAATGAGCACGGTTACGAATGTCGACTTCCCGTTTACGTGTCATCCCGCTCCCCTTCGGCGCCGGCTTCGCCATCAAATGCGCGTGCCTGGTGCTGGGATTTGCCCTGCTGGCCTTCCTCTCCACCGGCAACCCGGCCATGGCCCAATTGGGAATTGGGACCGGCACCACAGGGTCGGGTTCGGCGGACTCAAGCCCGGCGGATTCCGCCGGGAACGAGCCTTCGGCGGAGCGCGAAAGGCTCCAGTCACTGCTCGAAACGCTTCAGGACCAGGGCGCGCGCGACGAACTGGTCGAGCAGATAAGAACGTTGCTGGAGGTCACCGAACCTGAAGAACCGGCGGCGCTGCCATTTTTGCCGCAAGCGGAATCCCTTGGCACTCAAGGTCTGACCTATCTTTCGGATCAACTCGGTCAGGTTGGCAATTATGCGGCTGCAGTCGGCGAGGCAATCGCCGATCTCGCGCAGATCTATGAATGGGCGACAACACAGATCGCCGATCAGAGAACCGTCGATCGCTGGATCGACGTGGCGATCTCCCTGGCCATCGTTCTCGGAGCGGCGGTTGCGGTCCGGCTCATCGCCACACGCCTGATCCGCCCGGCCCGGCGGGTTGCCGACGACGGGCTGCAACGGACGCTCACTGCGAAGCTGGGTCTGGTCGCGGTGGCCGGAATGCTGGATCTTATCCCCCTCATTGCCTTCGTTGTAACGGCTTACCTGGCGCTCAGCCTTATCGATCCGGCCGCCCAGATCCGGCTCGTCGCATTGGCAGCGATCAATGCTTCGGCAATTACCGGCCTCGTCGCGGTGGTCACGCGCATGTTCCTGACGCCCCGGCGCCCTCACCTGCGGCCGATCCCGCTTGCCGACGACTCCGCCATTTATCTCTTTGGCTGGATTCGGCGGATCGTCTTTACCGCGGTTTACGGTTATTTCGTTGCAGAGGCCGGACGGGCGCTGGGTATGCCCCTGGCCGTGCGGGATGGACTGCTGGTTGCGGTCGGCGCTGTCATCGCGATCATGTTGATCATCCTCGTCTTGCAGAACAGAGCAACCGTCGCGAGAAGCATCCGCGGCCCTGCCCCCGTCAGGCAAATCCGGCGCGGGCGTGAGCGCCAGTCAACAATGGTCGTGCTCCAGCGCCGTCTTGCCGATATCTGGCACATGGTTGCCATCCTCTACATCATCGTCAATTTCTCCATCTTTGCGCTGGATGTTGACGGCGGCTTCGTTTTTATGCTGCGCGGAACGCTGTTGACCGCAGTGACGATTGCCCTGGCGCGGCTGGCGTTCTGGGGCCTTGATCTGGCGCTCAGGCAGCTTCTACGGAAAAAGATCGATCTGGCCACCTCGTTCCCAGCCCTGGAGAAACGGCTGAGCTTCTATGTAACGCTCGTCAACAGGGCGGGCAAAGGGCTGATCCTGCTCGTCACGGCAATGGCGCTCCTCGAAATCTGGTTGCTCGGCGGATTCAGCTGGATGTCGACCGATTTCGGCCAGGGTGCCCTGTCATCGATACTGTCGATCGTCGTGATCCTGTCGCTGGCGGCGATCGCCTGGGAAGTCGTCAGTAATGGGGTCGAACGCCGGCTGGCGGAGAAGGACGCCGAGGGCAACACGATCGAGCCCACCGGGCGCACGCGCACGCTGTTGCCACTGTTGCGCAACGCCTTCATGATCACGTTGCTGACCGTGGTCGTCCTGATCGTCCTGTCGGAAATCGGCGTTAATATTGCACCGTTGCTGGCCGGTGCCGGCGTCATCGGCCTGGCTATCGGCTTCGGAGCGCAGGCCCTTGTCCGCGACGTCATCACGGGTCTCTTCATCCTGTTCGAAGACTGGTTCAATGTCGGTGACGTCGTCGATATCGGCGGCAAGTCCGGTGTGGTCGAAGGCCTGACCATCCGCACGGTCCGTCTCCGGGACCTGAGCGGCAACGTCCACATGATACAGTTCGGCGATGTCACGACGGCAACCAACATGACAAAGGAATTCTCGTTCGCCGTCATCGATATCGGCGTCGCGTACCGCGAGAACACGGACGAAGTGGTCGGCTACCTGTCGGAAATTGCCGCCGCGCTGCAAGAAGACGAAACATACGGTCCGTTCATTCTTGAACCGCTGGAAGTCCTCGGCGTCGAAAACTTCGCCGATTCCGCCGTAACCATCCGGGTCCGGTTCAAGACAGCACCCATCAAGCAATGGTGGATCGCCCGCGAATTCAGACGCCGGGTCAAGCTCCGGTTCGACGAACTCGGCATCGAAATACCTTATCCACATACGACGCTGTATTTCGGCGAAGGCAAGGATGGAAAGGCACCACCCGGCCGGCTGACCCTGGAGCGGGCCGGGCGGCAGTCGACTCCGCAGTCGTCTGGCGGTGCAACGGCGGCCGATACCACACCTGCTGATCTCCCTGCTCCACATGTTTCGGGCCCCAACGCTCCAGACCGGGGCGCAGCGACAGCGGACACGGCGAAGCCCCAAACGGCGGCTACCCAGGATTTCGAGCCGATGCTGGACGAGATCGAAAAGGAGCAGGAACAGGAAAAGGCGGACCAGGACAAGGGACGCGGAAGCGGCAGCGCCCGATCGTAACCGTCAGTCGCCTTCCACTTCCTCGATATCGGGCGCGTCGATGATCCGATAGGCAATGCCGGCGCCGAACCCATGGCGCGCCATGGCACGCAGATCGCGTTCGCGGTAGCGAGCCCTGTCTTCCGCGTGCCGATAAGGCCCGAGCTTTTTTCGAGCCGCAAGTCGAAGCGCAGCGGCCCGATCGGGATCGATCTCGCCGCGTTCGGCAATGGCGCTGTCGAAAGCGGCTTTGGCCGTATCGGGTCCGATACCCTTGGCCGCGAGGCGGGCCAGAATTCGCCGGCCGCTTTCCCCCCGCTCCAGCCGGCTCCGGGCAAGAGCCTGGGCGAAAGTCTGATCGTCGATCAGCCCGACCCTGACAAAGTCGTCCAGAATCGGCTCGATCCATTCCACAGCTTCTTCCGAGCGGGGATCGCCCGACGCCTCGGCGCGGCGAATGCGGCGCTGCAAAAAGCGCCTGACGGCCGCGCGGGATGCCGCGTAGCGTTCGACGTACCACAGGGCCGACGCCCGCAGACGCTCCGGTGTCAGCAGCGCCGGTACGCGGCGCTGCCCCCCCTTGGCTGCCCTGCCTGGCGCCGTCGCATTATCCTTTGCGTCCGTCAAATCGTCCCCGCATTGCAGGAATGCCGTATCGGCGCTATTGTCCCGCTCCCGTCGCGACACTACGTAGCTCCTCATGACAAAAACATCGTCCACACAACTGCAGCGGATCGGCCGCGTCAACTGGGTTGGCCTGCAGACCTTGTATCTGAAGGAAGTCCAGCGCTTCCTCAAGGTCTTCACCCAGACAGTCGCCGCGCCGGTGATCACAACGCTGCTATTCTATACGGTATTTGCCCTGGCTCTCGGCGGTATCGTTCGCCGCGCGGGAGATGTTCCGTTCCTGCATTTCATAGCACCCGGACTGGTGATGATGTCGATGCTGCAGAACGCGTTCGCCAACACGTCATCCAGTGTGCTGATTGCGAAGGTGCAGGGCAACATCGTCGATATCCTCATGCCGCCGTTGTCTCCGCTTGAATTGGCGCTCGGCTGGGTCGGTGGCGGCGTCACCCGGGGATTGATCGTTGGTACCGCAGCCTTGATTGCAATCGCGATTTTTGTACCCACCGGCATCCACAATGTCGCATTCATTGCCTTCTACGCCCTGATGGCGAGCATGATGCTGTCGCTGGTTGGTGTCATCGGCGGCATCTGGGCCGACAAATTCGACCACATCGCCGCCATCACCAATTTCGTCGTCACCCCGTTGGCATTTCTGTCGGGCACCTTTTATTCCATCGAACGTTTGCCCGATACCTGGCAGTGGGTTGCCCACATGAATCCGTTTTTCTACATGATCGACGGGTTCCGCTATGGCTTTATCGGACATGCCGACAGCAATCTCGCGATCGGTGTTCTGCTCGTGGCCGCCATTAATGGCGCGCTTTGGTGGCTGGTTCTTCGCATGCTGAAAACCGGTTACAAGCTGAAAGCCTGACGCTTGGCGTCCACCGCAATGGGCGTTCGCATTTGAAACCTGATGCCAGTTGGATCTTCGACCATGGTAGCCACGACCGCCCGCGGTACAGAGGGCCCGCTCGACCGTGACGACACACGGCCGCTGATCCTCCGGGGCCCACGCCCGCCGGGCAAGCTCGGTCCGGTGCATTGGCGCGGCATCGCGGCGCTGCTGCACCGTCATCTGAGAACCTTCTTCAAATTCTGGCTGATGACGATCGTCGGTCCCGGCCTTGCTATCCTCCTCTATCTGACGATATTCGTCCTTGCGCTCGGACCCGCTCGTCAACTTGACGAAGGCGCGGCTCTGCTCCCGTTTCTGGGGCCGGGACTGGTGATGCTGGCGCTGATGCAGCGTGCTGCGGAAACATCGACATATTCGATGATGCTCGCCAAGATCGAGGGCTCGATTTCCGACATTCTGATGTCTCCTCTGTCGCCTGGCGAGTTGACGGCGGGCTACGGCCTGTCCGGCATGATTTGCGGCTTGCTGGGGGCAGCGCCCGTGGCTCTCGTCATTCTGCCGCTGACTGGCGCCGGTATCGCGTCTCCTTTCGCCGCCCTGGCTGTCGCGGCGCTGGGGGCACTTGCATTGGCGCTGGTCGGAACACTCGTCGGCATGTGGGCAAAGAAGTGGGATCAGGTGGCGGCTATTTTCGCCTTCATCGTCGTGCCTCTGGCGTTCCTGTCGGGCGTTTTCGCGCCGGTTACAGCCCTGCCGGGCTGGCTGGCCACTGCCATGGTGTTCAACCCGATCTTTCACATCATTCACGGCTTCCGCGAGGCGGCAACGACGGGGATGACGCCGGATGTGGTCTCTGCATTGCTCGTACTGTCTGCTGTGAATGTCGCGCTGACCATATTTTTGTATTCATTATTCCGGACTGGTTGGTCGTTGCGGAACTGAGGCCAACAGCAACTGTTACCTGTTGCAGGATTCATGCGTTGAATCGACAGGAAGGGCTTGCGCACCAGCGCTTCATTCCTATAGCGTTTCGATAGATGGACCGTCGTTCCACATGGCGGAACAGCACGACCGCCGACGCGGTAATACGTAAAAGCCCCGGATTAGCGGGGATGACCAAATCAGGGAGGACGCACGCAAGCGGGCGTCTGTAAGCGATGCAAGCAGCGATCGACTATTTTTATCGATTTCTGGAATTCCTGCTGGTCCTGCTTCTGTCGGGTATGGTCGTGATGGTGTTCGGTAATGTCGTTCTCCGCTACGGCTTCAATACAGGCATCAATGTTTCCGAAGAGATGTCGCGGTATTTCTTCGTCTGGCTGACATTCATCGGCGCTGTCGTGACGTTCCGCGAGAATTCCCATATGGGCGTCGAAACTCTTGTACGGGTATTCGGACGGCGGGGCCGTATGGTCTGCATGTTCCTGACGAATGTTCTCATTCTGGGCTGCGCGATTGCGCTGTTCTGGGGCACCTGGCGGCAGTCAGGCATCAACGCTTCGATGCACGCAGCGGTCGTCGGCATATCGATGATCTGGGTGTTCGGAATCACGTTCTTCACCGCAATCGGCATCAGCCTCATCGCACTGGTCCGCATCTTCAAGATTGTCACCAACACGATCGATGATCGTGAGATCGCCGCTTTTGCGGGCGAGTATTCGGACTTGCCGGCACCCGCCAAAGACCCAACGCCCGCCAAAGACCCAACGGACGAATCGCAGACCGAAAGCCGCCGGGAGCACGGTCTATGACCATCGTCGTTTTCCTGGCATCGCTGATCGGCGCGCTCGCCATCGGTGTCCCGGTCGCGTTTGCGCTCATATTCTCGGGCATCATGCTGATGACCCATATGGGCATATTCGACACACAGATCATTGCCCAGCGAATGGTCTCCGGCGCCAACACGTTCACGCTCCTGGCGATCCCGTTCTTTCTGCTCGCAGGCGAACTGATGAACGCCGGCGGCCTCTCGAAACGGATCGTCAATTTCGCCATCGCCTGCGTCGGCCATATTCGCGGCGGCCTGGGCGTCGTCGCCGTCGTCGCAGCGGTGATCATGGCCAGTTTGTCGGGGTCGGCCGCAGCCGACACCGCCGCCCTCGCCTCCATCCTGATTCCGATGATGCGGGACGCCGGTTATAACGTTCCGCGAGCGGCGGGACTGATGGCCTCGGGCGGCATTATCGCGCCCGTCATTCCGCCGTCGATCGCCTTCATCATCTTCGGCGTTGCCGCGAATGTTTCCATCACGGGCTTGTTCATGGGCGGCATCGTGCCGGGCCTGATGATGGCAATCACTCTGGTCATTACCTGGATGATCGTTGCCCGCAAGGAAAAGGTCGCGAAGCTGCCAAAGCAATCGGGTGCCCAACGGCTGCGCGCGACCGGGCGGGCGGGCTGGGCCCTTCTGATGCCGGTAATCATTCTGGGTGGAATTCGCTTCGGCGTATTCACGCCGACCGAAGCCGCCGTCGTTGCCGCGGTCTATGCTCTGTTTGTTGGAATGTTCATCTACCGGGAACTGAAAATTGCCGATCTCTATCAGGTATTGGTCAATGCATCGAAGACCACTTCGGTAGTGCTTTTCCTGGTGGCAGCAGCTCTGGTTTCGTCCTGGCTGATCACCAGCGCCAACATACCCGCCGAAATTCGCGGGCTGATCGAACCATTGATTGACCGGCCGAAACTGCTCATGGCCGTGATCATGGCGCTGGTGCTCATGATCGGGATGGCTCTGGACCTGGCGCCGACGATCCTGATCATGACGCCTGTACTGATGCCCATCATCCGGGAAGCCGGGATCGATCCGGTCTATTTCGGCGTGATGTTCGTGATGAACACCTGCATCGGGCTGATAACACCGCCGGTCGGAATTGTGCTGAACGTCGTCAGCGGTGTTTCCAGGGTTCCGCTGGGTCAGGTGATCGTGGGCATTGCCCCGTTCCTGTTCGCGCAGGTCGTCTTGCTGTTTCTGTTCATTATGTTTCCAGAGATCATCACCGTGCCGCTTGCCTACCTCAGATAACGGGCAAGTCCGCGGGATGTGGAAGTGAACCTACAACCAACGTCCAATGGGAGGACCAAATGAACAAGGTGATATTTTCCACGATGACAGCCGCACTGGCGCTTGCGGTTGCAGGGCCAGCCATTGCCGACATCCAGGATCGCAATTTCCGGGTCTCCAACGGCGTCAATGAAGACCACCCGGTCGGCGACGGAATCGAGGCCATGAACGAGTGCCTGGCCGAACAATCCGACGGGCAGATGGAGTTGACGGCGTTCTGGGGCAGCGCACTGGGCGATGACCTGGAAGCCACCCAGGCTCTTCGATCCGGAACGCAGGAAATGGTCGTTACCTCGACATCGCCGATCGTGGCCATCGAGCCTGCGCTCGGCGTCTTCGACCTGCCCTTCCTTTTCGCCAATGCCGAAGAAGCCGACGCCATTCTCGACGGCGAGTTCGGTGACTTCATGAATGAGAAGCTCGAAGAAAGCGGGCTGGTCAATCTGGCATGGTGGGAGAACGGATTCCGAAACCTGACCAATTCGCAACGCCCGGTCGAGCGTTGGGAAGATTTCGAGGGGATGCGCGTCCGCGTGATGCAGAACAATATCTTCCTCGACACATTCGAGAACATGGGCGCGAACGCGACGCCCATGGCATTCGGCGAAGTGTTCACGGCACTGGAAACCGGTGCAATCGACGCACAGGAAAATCCGTTCGTCACCATCGACACGTCGCAGTTCTACGAAGTCCAGGACTATCTCTCCGTGACCCGGCATGCTTATACGCCGTTCATGCTCCTGTTCTCCAAGCCGATCTGGGACACGCTGTCCTCGACCGAACAGGAAATCCTGAGAGATTGCGCCATTGTCGGACGTGATGTCCAACGCTCGGTGAGCCGTGAACTGTCGGACGAATCCCGGGCAAAGCTTGAAGAAGTCGGCATGGAAATCAACGAGCTGTCGGCCGAAGAGCAAGCGCGTATGCGTGAGCGGGCGCAGCCGGTCTACGAACGCCACGCCGATAGCATCGGGCAGGATGTCATTGACCGGATGATGAGTGCTCTGGAAGAAATCCGTTCCGAGTAAGCAGCCGAGAGGGCCCGGATTTTCACCGAGAATCCGGGCCATTCTCAAATCCCGCTGCATCCAGTATATGTATTTTCTCTATATATTCTCGCAAAAGATGCATGCTATCGTGTCGACGATTCAATGATCGGCGGAGACGATGGCGGCACCGGCGAGCAACCCTCATGACAGCCTGTTCCGGGCGCTGCTGGACGATCCCGGCCGGGCGGCGGTTGTCGTGCGGGAATTTCTGCCGCCCGCAATCGCATCATTGATCACGCCTGAGCCGCCGCGGCTCATCGACGGCAGCTTCATCGACGAGACGCTGGCCGACAGCCAGAGCGACCGGCTGTTCGAGGTAACGCTGACCAGCGGCGGGACGGCCTTCGTCTATGTGTTGATGGAGCACAAAAGCAGCCTCGACGCCCGCACACCATTGCAGCTGCTGAGCTATATGGTGCGGATCTGGGACCGCTTCGCCGGGAGCAGGCGCGACCGGCTGCGCGCCCTGCCGCCGATCCTCCCGATCGTCGTCTATCACGGCCGGCGTCGCTGGACCGTGGCGGACACGCTGCTCGACTGCGTGGATACGGGGGGCAACAGCGCCATCGCCGACTATGTGCGGGCGTTGCGCTATGAAGTTCACGATCTGGGGCGCCGAGAAGACGACCGGCTTTCGGCCTCACCGGAGGTGGCAGCGGTGTGGCTGGCGCTGAAATATGTCAGTCACAGTAACGCGCCGCCCGAAGCGATCATCCGCGTCATGGCCCGTCTGAGTGACGGCACCCTTCTGGCGCAGCAGATTGTGCGTTATATTCTGGATCGTCAGCAATGGATCGATGCCGACCACTGGAAGCAGTTCGCAGCCGAAGCCAAACCGGGCATGGAGGACAGTATGGTATCACTGGCGGCGCAGGAATGGCTGAAACAGGGCAAGGCCGAGGGAATGGCCGAAGGAATGACCAAGGGAATGGCTGAGGGTAGAGCTGAAGGTCTGAGGTCAGCGCGCAGGGATGATTTGCTGGACATTCTCGAAGCACGATTTGGACTCGTCGATCAGTCGTTCCGTGAACGGATCAATGCAATGTCGGCGGACGAGCTCCGCCCGCTGCTTCGTCGGGCCGCCACCGCATCGAGCATTGCAGACGTCCTCGACGGGGTTTCCTCCCACTGAGAGTGCAGTTCCAGATCGGATACGTAGGCCGCTTGAATACCGGCCCTATCCGGCAATCCGCTGCTCGCGGTATCCCAATGCCGCGCTGATCCGCTTGGCCGACTCCATCAGCATCATGACCTGCCGGTTCACAGATTGTTTTGGCACCTGTGTCAGCGTTCCAGAGATACTGATCGATGCGATAACCTCGCCCCGATGGTCGCGTATCGGCGCTGCTACGCACCGAATGCCGATTTCATTCTCCTGATCATCCACGGCAAAGCCCTGCTGGCGAACATCGGCAATCTCCCGCCGCAGGCGCTCCGGATCCACGATCGTATTGGCCGTGCGCGCCGCAAGACCGTGGTCAACGAGAGCCGTGAAGACGTCATCACCGGAATGTGCCAAGAGCACCTTTCCAATCGACGAACTGTGCAGACTTGCGCGCTGGCCGACCCCCGATGCCAGCCGGATCGACTGGTCGCTTTCCACTTTCTCGATATAGACGGCATGAATACCGTCCCTAATACCCATGTGAACCGTAGCCGCCGCCTGACGCACCAACTCACGCAGGAGCGGCAATGCCTTGGACTCCATATTGAGGCCGGAACGATACTGGGCACCGAGAACCAGCACCTTGGAGCCGAGTTCGTATTTATGAGTCGACTCGTCGAGAATCACCAGGCCGTGATGCCGCAGAGCGTTCAACAGTCGGTGGACGGTGGGCTTACTGAACCCCGATAATTCGACAATATCGGTCAAACGTAGAGGGCGGCGCCCGTTCTCGCCAACAAGCGTCAGCAACATCAGGGCTTTGTCGATAGCCGTGATCTTTTCCGGCGATGAATCGCTGGACATACGCCACCCTCTTCGCGATCAACGTGGCGCCCGACCCGAGCGGTCCGGCTTTCGCGTTACGCCCCGTACGCCACGACCTCCTGGCGCTGTTCGCCCAGCCCGTCGATGCCAAGCGTCACGACATTGCCCGGTTTCAGGAACACCTGCGGCTTGCATCCCATGCCGACGCCTGGCGGCGTGCCGGTGGAAATCACATCGCCCGGCTGCAGGCTCATGAAGTTGCTAATATAACTGACAAGCTTGGCGATGCCGAAAATCATCGTTCGCGAACTGCCGTTCTGGTACCGATGGCCATCGACTTCCAGCCACATACCGAGGTTCAGGGGATCGGGAACCTCGTCGGGCGTGACCAGCCAGGGGCCGATCGGGCCAAAGGTATCCGCGCTTTTCCCCTTCGTCCATTGGCCGCCGCGCTCGGCCTGGAACTCGCGTTCGGACACGTCATTGATTACGCAATATCCGCCGACATAGTCGAGTGCGTCGCGTTCATCAACGTAGCGGGCTTCCCGACCGATCACGACGCCCAGTTCGACTTCCCAGTCGGTCTTCTTGCTGTCGCGCGGAATGATGATCCGGTCGTTGGGCCCCGTGATGGCGCTGGTCGCCTTCATGAACAGGATCGGTTCCTGCGGCACGGCCATACCGCTTTCCTCGGCGTGGTCGGCATAATTCAACCCAATGCAGATGAACTTGCCCACGCCGGAAACGCACGGCCCGAGGCGGCCTGGATTGGCTACAGCCGGCAGCGTCGACGGATCGATCGACCCAAGGCGCACAAGTGTGCCGTCCGCCAGTGCGGTGCCACTGATATCGCCCACCTGGGCAGAAAGATCGCGCACCGTACCGCCGGCATCCAGAAGGCCGGGCTTTTCATGACCCTGTGGGCCATAGCGAAGGAATTTCATGGAAGGACTCTCCAATTCGTCGTCATTATCATTGCCGATTTCAGATGAGCGAAACTGACCGGTTACAGACTCCAGCCCCCGTCGATGATCGAGATGGTCCCGGTCGTAAAGGCCGATTCGTCGCTCGCAAGATACACCGCGAGCGCCGCAATTTCTTCGGCCGTGCCGAGACGCCCCATCGGCTGTCTGGCAATAAACGCCTTGCGTGCCGTTTCCACATCGCCCTGTGCGGCGATCCGCTCGTCAAGCGACGGTGACTGCACCGTCCCCGGGCAAATCGCGTTGCAGCGGATGCCTCTGGTGATGAAATCGGCGGCCATGGCCTTGGTCAGGCCGATCACCGCTGCCTTGCTGGTCCCATAGATGAAACGGTTCGGCGCGCCCTTGATGCTGCTGGCGGCCGAGGACATGTTCACGATCGACCCGCCGCCCCCATCCAGCATCGCCGGCAGAAAAGCACGGATCATCCGGTACATGGATTTGACATTCAGATCCATCGAGAAGTCGTAGTCGTTCTCGTCACAATCCATGATAGTGCCGTGATGGACGAAACCGGCACAGTTGAAAAGAGCATCGACCTTGCCGATTTCGCGGGCCGCCTCGTTGACCGAATCATTGCTTCGGACGTCCAGAACGCGCGTGGAAATTCCAGCGGTGCCTTCGAGCGACCTGAGCTTGCCGGCGTCGATATCCGTTGCAATGACCTCTGCGCCCTCACGCGCAAAGGCGAGAGCCGCCGCGTGGCCGATTCCCTGACCGCAAGCCGTGGCGAGGACCCGCTTACCCTTCAAACGATCCGTCATGATTGCCGACCCTCCCGAAAACCCGTGTTGATCTTTTTTTGGCGAATGGAGACAATAGAACCAGTTTGGTCCACAATATGAAACCTTGTTCCATATTATGAGTATCACCGGGTAAGCTTATCCTTCAAGGCAAAAGCCGTTAAGGCAGGTTGGGGAGGACGCAATGAAAGTGGAGCCATGGCGGAATCGTTCAAAATTCTGACGCCCGATGCCCAGTACGATGATGGTGGTCTGGTCGAAAAGGAAGTGGCCGGCGGCGGCGCGACGCTGGAAATCTATCGTGAACGGGTCGGTGCCGCCATTCCGGAAGAAAGCTGGCGCCAATGCGACGGCTTGCTGGTATGGCACGAGCGGCCGATCGATGCTGCGATCATCGCGAAGCTCGACCACTGCCGGATCATCGTCCGGGCCGGTGTCGGCTTCGACCATCTGGACATCGATGCGGCCGCCGAAGCCGGCATTCCGGTCTGCAATACGCCCGACTATGGGACCAGTGAAGTCGCCGACCACGCCATCGCCATGATGCTTGCCCTTTCCCGCGGGCTGATTCCGTTTCATCGCAATATGATCGAAGATCCTGTCGGCGGTTTCGATTTCTCGCGCGCTCCGACCGTTCGCAGAATCCGCGGCCGTCGGCTCGGCATCGTCGGTCTGGGGCGGATCGGTCTTGCGACGGCACTGCGGGCAAAGGCTTTCGGGCTGTCGATCGTTGCTTACGACCCGTACCAGCCGCGCGGCATGGAGATCGCCGCCGGCGTCGACCGCGTCGACACGCTCGAAAATCTGCTTGCCGAGAGCGACATCGTGAGCTTGCACGCACCCTTGACAGCGGAAACGCGCGGGATCATCGATGCAAAGGCTTTGGCCGCCATGCGGTCCGATGCCATCCTGATCAACACGGCGCGTGGCGCTCTGGTCGATATCGACGCGCTGTACGACGCCTTGACGGCGGCGAAGATCGGCGGCGCAGCCCTCGACGTCTTGCCGCAGGAGCCGCCCGATCCGGCGAGCCCGCTGATCAGGGGGTGTTCCGAAGGCGATCCGGCGCTTCGCGACCGCGTGATCCTCTCGCCGCACGCCGCCTGGTCCAGCCCGGAAAGCAGGCGGGACGCAAGGCGCCTCAGTATGGAAACGATGATGCTCTATCTTCGTGATGGCATCCTTAGAAACGGCGTCAACCTGGACCGAATGGCCCAGCGCCGCTGAAAGCAGCCGACAACCGGGCCGATGGCCGCGAAACACGCTTCGGGAGGAAGCACTATGTCAGAAAAGAAACCGGGATCCGGGTCACAGGGTCGCCGCCTTCGCAGTCAGGACTGGTTCATGGATCCGTCCAATCCGGGCATGTCGGCGCTCTATCTCGAACGCTATCTGAACTATGGACTGACGAAGGAAGAACTCACCTCCGGGCGGCCGATCATCGGCATCGCCCAGACCGGCAGCGACCTTTCGCCTTGCAACCGGCATCACATGCAGTTGGCCGACCGGGTCCGCGACGGCGTGCGTGACGGCGGCGGCGTCGTCATCGAATTTCCGATTCACCCGATTCAGGAAACCGGCAAACGGCCGACTGCGGCGCTGGACCGCAATCTTGCCTATCTCAGCCTGGTCGAAGTGCTTTACGGCTATCCCATCGACGGTGTTGTCCTGACGACCGGCTGCGACAAGACCACGCCGGCCTGCCTGATGGCGGCGGCGACCATCGATATCCCGGCCATCGTCCTGTCTGGCGGGCCGATGCTGGACGGCAATTTCAAGGGCCAGAAAGTCGGATCCGGAACCGTCGTCTGGCACGCCCGCGAACTGCTGGCGGCCGGCGAAATCGAATTCGACGAATTCATGGATATGGTGGCAGCATCCGCCCCCAGTGCGGGCCACTGCAACACCATGGGCACCGCGTCGACCATGAACTCGCTGGCCGAGGCGATGGGTATGTCCCTGCCCGGTTGCGCCGCCATTCCGGCGCCCTATCGCGAGCGCCAGCAGATGGCTTATCGCACCGGCAAGCGGGCGGTCGAGATCGTGTTCGAGGATCTGAAGCCGTCAAAGATCCTGACCAAACAGGCATTCGAGAACGCCATTGTCGTGAATTCCGCCATCGGCGGATCGACCAATGCCCCGCCGCATATCGCCGCCATCGCCCGGCATGTGGGCGTCGAGATCACCAACGACGACTGGCAGCGCGTCGGTTACGACATTCCGCTCCTCGTCAATTGCCAGCCGGTGGGCGAACATCTGGCCGAGAGTTATCATCAGGCCGGCGGCGTTCCGGCCGTCATGCACGAGCTGCTGAAGGCGGGTAAGCTGCATGCCGACGCCCTGACGATCAACGGCCGGACAGCGGGCGAGAACGTTCGCGATGCCGAAGTCGTGGACCGCGACGTCATTCGTTCATATGACAAGCCGCTCAAGGAAAAAGCCGGCCTGATGCACATGACCGGCAACCTGTTCGACAGTGCCATCATGAAGGCGTCGGCCGTCAGCCCCGAGTTCCGCAAACGTTATCTTTCCGATCCCGGCAACGAAGGCGTGTTCGAAGGCAAAGCGGTCGTCTTCGAGGGTCCGGAGGACTATCACGACCGGATCAACGACCCCTCGCTCGACATCGACGAGAAGACGGTGCTGTTCATCCGCAATTGCGGCCCCATCGGCTATCCCGGTTCGGCGGAAGTCGTGAACATGCTGCCGCCGGATTCGCTGGTGAAGATGGGCGTCACCCAGCTTCCCTGCATCGGCGACGGGCGGCAGTCGGGAACCTCCGGCAGTCCGTCGGTGTTGAACGCATCGCCGGAATCAGTGGTCGGCGGCGGCCTCGCCCTGCTGAAGACGGGCGACAAGGTTCGCATCGACATGAACGCCCATCGGGTCGACATGCTGATCGACGCCAAGGAAATCGAGCAGCGGCGCGCGGCGTGGACACCGCCGGACCTCGTCAACCAGACGCCATGGCAGGAAATCTATCGCGAACATGTGGGCCATCTTTCTGAGGGCGGCTGTATGGAGAATGCGGTGAAATATGTGCGCATCGTCGAAACGCACGGCACGCCGCGCCACTCGCACTGATCGACCTCACGGCTTGCAACGCTAACCGCGCCGCCTGCGGGCGGCGCCCCCACCCGCACGGGATGGAAATGAATGACTGACACTGCATCCGGGCCGGGCGGGCGGGCGGGCCGCCCGTTGGACGGCATCTCATTGGCCGACGCGCGTATTTCCGCCGTCGGTGAGTGTATGATGGAGTTGTCGGATACCGGCGACGGTGTCATGCGCCGGGCATACGGGGGCGATACGCTGAACACGGCACTTTATATGGCGCGTCTGGGTGCTCAGACCCGTTACGTGACGGCGCTCGGCGACGATCCGTACAGCGATGAAATGATCGCCGGCTGGGAGGCCGAGGGGATTGGCACCGACCGTGTCTTTCGCGACGCCGGGCAGGTTCCCGGACTTTATGTCATCCGCACCGACCCGACCGGCGAACGCCAATTCCTTTATTGGCGGTCGCAGGCACCGGCCCGGACACTGTTTCAGAGCGGGCGGGCAGAGCAGACAGCGGCTGCCCTGGCCGAATCCGATATCGTCTATCTTTCGGGCATTTCCTTGTCGCTCTATGGTGCCGATGGGCGCGAACGGCTGTTCGCCGCCCTGGATGCCGCGCGCAAGCGGGGAACGCGCATCGCGTTCGATGCCAACTACCGACCGAAGAACTGGGAGTCGACCGACGACGCGGCGGCCGCATTCGCGCGTATGGAAGCGTTGACCGATGTCGCCCTGTCCGGCGTCGACGATGAGGCGCAACTGACCGGCCAGACCGTATCGGCGGAAGATATGGCCCAACGGCTCTGGGCCCAGGGCGCCCGGGAAATCGTCGTCAAGCGGGGAGCCGAAGGCGCGTTCGTGATGGACGCCGACGGAGCAACCACGGTACCGGCGACACCGGTCGACCGGGTCGTCGACACGACGGCCGCCGGGGACAGCTTCAACGCCGGCTATCTCGCGGCACGGCTGACAGGTCAGGCGCCGGCAGCGGCGGCCGCCACCGGCGGGCGTCTGGCGGCGGTCGTGATCGGCCATCGCGGTGCGGTCATTCCGCGTGAAGCCATGGCGGATGGACAATTTTCACTCAGCGCGGGAGGGGCGGCATGACCGGCCAGACACCTACGATCGAGACGGTGATGACGACAGCCCCGGTCATTCCGGTAGTGACGGTGACCGACGCCGAAACCGCCGTTCCATTGGCGGCAGCGCTGGTTCGCGGCGGCCTGCCGGTGATCGAGATCACCTTGCGGACGCCTGCGGGCATCGAAGCGATCAGGCGCATCAGCCGCGAAGTCCCCGACGCCATCGTCGGCGCCGGTACGGTGCTGAACGCCCGCGATGTGGTCGCCGCACGGGAAGCAGGGGCCGCCTTCGGCGTCAGCCCGGGACTGACATCGGCATTGATCGCCGCACTGGCCGACCACGGCGATGACGGCGGCCGGCGCTGGCCGTTTCTGCCCGGCATCGCAACCGCTTCGGAGGCCATGGCCGCCATGGAAGCCGGTTACGACCGCGTCAAGCTGTTTCCGGCAACGGTCACTGGCGGCACGGCACTGATCAAGGCGCTTTCCGCGCCCTTCCCCCAGCTTCGCTTCTGTCCCACCGGCGGCATCACGGCCGAAACCGCCGGGTCATTCCTGAACCTGCCCGCCGTCGCCTGTGTCGGCGGTTCATGGCTGACGCCAAAGGACGCCGTCGAAGCTGGCGACTGGCAACGGGTCGAGGACCTGGCCAGGACGGCCGCCGCTCTGGCCTGATCGAAGCGGACGGTACTGCGCCCGGATCACACCCGCTCGATCACCATGGCGATGCCCTGGCCGACGCCGACGCAAAGGGATACCAGGGCATAGCGGCCGCCGGTGCGCTGAAGATGGCGCGCCGTGGTCAGGGCCAGGCGGGCACCTGACGCGCCGAGCGGATGACCGACGGCGATCGCGCCGCCATTGGGATTGACGCGGGCGTCGTCGCCCGGCAGCCCGAACAGCTTCAGGCATCCCAGAACCTGGGCAGCGAAGGCCTCGTTGATCTCGATGATGTCCATGTCGGCCAGCGTCAGGCCGGCCCGTTCCAGGGCCTTCTGACCCGCCGGAACCGGGCCCAGCCCCATAACGCGCGGCGCGACCCCGGCCACGGCGGCCGACACCATGCGCACCAGCGGCGCGTGGCCGATGCGGTCGCCCAGATCGCGCCCGCCGATGACCAGTGCGGCGGCACCGTCGTTGACGCCCGACGCATTCCCAGCAGTGACCGTGCCGCCCTCGAACAGCGGCTTCAGTCCGGCCAGTTTGTCGGCGGTCGATGAGGGACGGGGATGCTCGTCGGCCTTGACCTCCGTCGTCTCGCCCTTCCGTCCCGACTTGACCGTCACGGGCATGATCTCGTCGTCGAACACGCCCGATGCCAGTGCCGCCGCATAGCGTTCCTGCGACCAGGCGGCAAAGGCATCGCTTTCCTCGCGCCCGATGCCGTGGTCGCCGGCGACGTTGTCGGCCGTCTGCGGCATGGTATCGTCACCATATTGCGCCGTCAGGGCCTTGTTGGGAAACCGCGACCCGATGGTGCTGTCGTACATCTGGGTCGACCGGCTGAACGCGGTTTCCGCCTTGGGGATCACCAGCGGCGCCCGGCTCATGCTTTCGACACCGCCCGCGATCAGGATGTCGCCATGGCCGCAGGAAACGGCGCGGGCAGCATCGATCACGGCCGCCAGACCGCTGCCGCACAAACGGTTCGCCGTCTGGCCGGGAACCGATTCCGGCAGCCCCGACAACAAGGCCGCATGGCGGGCGACGTTGCGGCTGTCCTCGCCGGCCTGGGTGGCACAGCCAAGGACGACATCATCGACGCTGTCGCCGGCAAGGCCATAGCGCGACACCACCTCGCGGATCGTGGCCGCGGCCAGGTCGTCCGGGCGAACCGAGGAAAGGGCGCCGCCGTAACGGCCAAAGGGGGTGCGCACACCGCCATAGATGAATGCGTCGTTCATGATCCTGCTACCTTGCGTTCTGTATGGCCGCTTCATTCGCCCTTGTAGGCCGGCCGGCGTTTCTCGACGAATGCCGCCATGCCCTCTTTCTGATCCGCGCTGGCGAACAGCATCTGCATTGCCTTGCGTTCCAGCGCCAACGCCGTGTCGAGCGGGGCATCCTGACCGGCGAGCACGACTTCCTTGATCTGCTCCACGGCGATCGGCGGCATTCCGGCTATTGTTTTCGCCATGGCGATGGCGGTTGTCTCGACCGCGTCATCCTCCACCATCTCGCTGACCAGCCCCATCGACAGCGCCTCCTCGGCGCCGACCGGCTTGCCCGTCAGCAGCATCTTCATCGCCTTGTATTTACCGACCGCGCGCAACAGCCGCTGGGTGCCACCCGCGCCCGGCATGATGCCGACCCTGATCTCGGGCTGGCCGAATTGGGCGCCCTGTCCGGCAATGATGATGTCGGCATGCATCGCCAGTTCGCAGCCGCCGCCCAGCGCATAGCCCCGGACAGCGGCGATTACCGGACGCGGATAGGCCGCGATGGCCCGCCACAGCCGTTCGGCATGGCGCTGGTATTGCTCCACGACGCCGAGATCCTTCATTTCGGCGATATCGGCCCCGGCGGCGAACGCCTTTTCCGACCCCGCCAGCACGACGGCCTTGACCGACGGATCGTCGGCCAGCGCGGTGAAGCGTTCAGCCAGCGCACGCCGCACCTCCATATTCAGGGCGTTCAGCACGTCCGGACGGTTGAGCCTGATGACGGCGACACCCTCTTCCGGGCGTTCTTCGACAATTACTGATTTGTCTGGCACTGACATGGCGTGTTTCGGTTCCTTCAGCCTTTGCGGTCGGTAATGGGCCCGTAGTTGAAGCCCATGGAGGCGCGCAGACCCTCCGGCAACGCGGGCAGCGAAGACCGCGGTATCAGGAAGGTCGACAACGCGAAGAGATCCTTGAAAATCCGGTGCTTGTCTGCGGTCGTCTTCAGATAATCCGATCCCGACGACCCGCCGGTGCCGATCTTCAACCCGATCATCCGCTGCACCATCAGGGCGTGGCGATAGCGCCAGTTTGTCAGTGCCTCGTCCAGATCCATAAGCCGGCTGAGGCAGCGGAACGGCAGATGAAGCACCGGTTCGTCACGATAGAGATTGATGAACAGCGCCGCCTGCAGCGCGCGCATCGACCAGCGCCATTGGCCCTCGGCCTGAGCGGCGGCATGGGCATCGGCATCGAACAAGGCGTCGAAGCGGCCCTTCGCCGCCGTCAGCCGGGCAGCCTCGCGCTGGCGATGCTCGTCGTCGAGGCTTGAATCGTCCCGCAGATAGGCGATGTCGCGGTCGAGCGCGTCATTCACCGCCGCGCGGAACGCCTCGGTAAATGTCCAGCCGCCGGTTTCCATGAACGGCGTACGCTCCAGCCACCGTTCGATCAGGTCCGACAGCGACGGCTTCTCGTCGACTTCGCGCATGCGTTGGCGGTCATCTTCGGACAATCGGGCGTCATAAGGCTGCCGGTCATAGGTCATCCGATCGGCACGCTTCAGGCCCAGCCGGGTCTCGATCATGCGGAACTGGACGCTCTGAAAGCCCGACGCCGGATAGAGTACGTCGCGGAATTCCAGGAAATCCAGCGGCGTCATGGTCTCCAGAATATCCAGATGCTGCACCGCAACGCGCAGGATCTCGTGTATGCGGCCGAGAAGCCTGTCGGCCGGGCCCATCGATCGGTCGTTGACCGGATCTTCGGCGAACAGACGCTCGATCTCGTCCAGTTCATACAGGATCTGCCGGAACCACAGCTCGTAAGCCTGGTGCACGACGATGAACAGCATCTCGTCATGGGCCGGCCGACCGACGGTTTCAGCCAGCGGCTTCTGGCAATCGAGCAGCCGGTCCAACTGCAGATAGCCGCCGTAATAGACCGGATCGCGCTTTTCGGAATCGCCCATGGCAAAGCCTCGCAGGAGGACCGGGGCATCCGGCTATTCGGATGCAACCGCATACTGTTTGCCGCATACGATGGACTGGCGCAACACCTGCAGGCCCGGAAGCCGACGTCGCTACATCGTCGACGGCAGGAACAGGACCAGCGACGGGACGAAGACAAGCAGCAGCAGCCGGACGATATCGATCAGCACGAACGGGATCACGCCCCTGAAGATCGTGCCGGTCGGCACGTCGCGCAGAACCGATTTCAGCACGAAGACATTCAGACCGATCGGCGGCGTGATCAGGCTGATTTCCACCGCGACGACGACGATGATGCCGAACCAGATCAGGTCGAAACCCAGCCCCTCGACGACCGGATAGAAGATCGGCACGGTCAGCAATATCATCGACAGGCTTTCAAGCACCGCGCCCATGACAAGGTACATGCCCAGGATTACCAGGATAACCGTGATCGGTGCCATCGGCGAGGCCGTCAGCCAGCCCAGCAGATCGCCGGGCAGGCCGGCCAGATTGACGAAGTTCGAGAACAGCACCGCACCGATCAGGATGGCGAACATCATTGCCGTGGTGCGAGCGGAATCGACCAGAACCTCCCACATGACCGGAATCGACAGCCGCCGCCGGGCCAGTGCGATGGTAAAGGCGCCGAACGCCCCGATCCCGGCCGCCTCGGTTGAGGTGAACACGCCCAGATAAATGCCGCCGATAACGATCAGAAACAGCGTCAGCACCGATACGACGCCCCACAGCGCCAGAAACCGCTCGCGCATCGGCATCGGCGGTGCTGCCGGGCCGTCATCGGGGTTGAACAGGATGTGGATACGCACGGCGATCATATAGCCGATGATGCCCAGAATGCCGGGTATCAGCCCGGCCAGGAACAGTTGGCCGATATTCTGCTGGGTCAGAATGCCGTAGATGATCAGAATGACGCTGGGCGGAATCAGAATGCCGAGTGTCCCGCCCGCCGCGATCACGCCGGTGGCGAGCCGGTCGGAATAACCATAGTGCCGCATCGACGGCATGGCCACCCGCGCCATGGTCGCCGCCGTCGCCAGCGAGCTGCCGCAGACAGCACTGAAACCACCGCAGGCCATGGTCGTCGCCATGGCCAGGCCACCTCGCCGGTGGCCGAGAAAGGCATAAGACGCCCGATACAGTTCATCGGCCATGCCCGCCTTGACGATGAAATTCCCCATCAGAATAAACAGCGGCACGACTGAAAGGGTATAGGAAAGCCCGGTGTCGAACGTCGTCTGTCCCAGCATCGACAAGGCCGGACCCGTTCCGATCACCGACGCAACACCGAAGAATCCCACCAACCCCATGGCGAAAGCTACCGGCAGGCCGAGCGCGATCAGGGTCAGGAGGATCAGAAGGCCGGGAAGCCAAAGCTCCATGGCGGGGACAACCTTGCTGGGGAGGAGAACATGCGGCGGAAGACAGCCACCGCAGGTCAGGCGTTGGGCGGCGACGCGCCCTCGCTGTACGAAGGCCGCTGGCGAAGGCCGAACAGATACGAGATACCGTTGACGGCAGCCAGCAATGCCGCCATCGCGGCAAGGCCGGCGGCGGCGTAGACGACCGGCGCCATGGGTATACGCAGATAAGACGTCGTATCGCCGAACGACAACGCGCGTTCAGCGACATGCCACAGTCGCCACGCGACAACGCCTAGCAGACCGGCGATCAGCATATTGACCGCCGCTGCCTGAATTCGCCGGGCGGTCGCGGGCAGCAGATCGCTCAGCAGCGTTACCTGGACGTGCTCTTCTCGCCGGGTCACCAGCGGCAATCCGGCGAAGATCAGCAGCACGAGCAGGATCTGCGTCACCTCGAAGCCGCCGGGCAGCGGCCGGTTCAGGACATAGCGACCGAACACGTCGACGAAGGTCAGCACCATCATCGCCAGCAGCACCGTGGCCGCGACCGCCGCAATGGCGGCCGCGATCCGGTCGGGCCAGTTACCGCGATTATTCCGTCCCGGGTTCATAGGCCTCGACTTCGGCGCGGAACATTTCCAGCGCGGCCCCGCCATCGACGCCAGCCTCGTTCATGGACTCAACCAGCCCCTCTTCCACTGGGGAAAGGGTTTCGCGCAGCGAGTCAATCATCGCATCAGATGCGGTAATCATCTCGATGCCGGCTTCTTCGATGGCCTCAAGACCGGCAGCGTCGGCCTCGTCCCAGGCGCGCCCGGCCATGCGGGAAAAGTCCTCGCCGGACACGCTCATGATTGCCTCCTGATCCTCGGCGCTGAGCGCGTCGAACCGGTCGGCGTTCATGACGAAGAAGAAGCTGGTGTTATAGAGGCCGCCCGGCACGATGGTGCCGTATTCGAGCACGCCTTCCAGGTTGAAGAACGGCACGCTTTCATGCGGGAACAGAATGCCGTCGGCGACGCCGTTGGACAGCAGTTCGTATGTCTCGGTCGACGGCGCCGGAACGGTGACGACATTCAGCAGATCGGCCACCTGGCTGACGATACCGCCGCCGACACGCAGCTTCATGCCGTCGAGATCCTCGACCGCCTCGACCGGCTGCACGGTATTGAAGATGTGACCGGGGCCGTGCGTGAAGACGCCGAGAACCTGTACGCCCTCGTGCTCGTTGGCCTCGGCCAGATGCTCTTCATGGACGCGCCAGTAGGCAACCGACAGCGCCTCGGCGCTGTCGCCCAGGAAGGGCACTTCGACCATCTGGGTCAGCGTGAATCGGCCCGGCGTATAGCCGTGGACGCCGAAGGTCACGTCGGCGATCCCGTCGGCCGCCATGTCGAAATGCGCCGGCGGCGGGCCCAGCGGTGCGTCCAGAATATCGACGGTGACCCGTCCTTCGGTCGCTTCCTCGACATTTGCCGCCCAGGGCTGAACCATGTCGCGGACGATCGGATGGGATGGCGGCAGCCAGTTGGCGACCCGCAGCGTCTCGGCCCCCGCGGCCCCGGCGGACAGTCCGCCGCCGCCGACAATCCCGGCCATCAGCGCCGCCGTGGCGATGCCGGTGGTGAGTTTTGGTGCCTCCATTGTCCCTGTCTCCATATTCTTCATGGTTGATGTGGTTCTTCGATGCCCGCTTTTGGTCGGCCGGCGCGATCGATCCCGGTCAGCATGACCGATCCCTAGCGTCGATCATATCCCTGACGCGGTGATGTTGCACCTTGCCCATCGCATTTCTGGGCAATTCGCGAACGAACATGACTTCCCGCGGATGCTTGAATCGCGCGATCCGTCCATGCAGCCAGCCCAGAACGGCATCCGGATCGGGCTCGCCCCCGTCTTCGGCGAGAATCACCGCCACCGGCGTTTCGCCCCATTTCGGGTCCGGGCGTCCGACGACGGCAACATCGGCCACGCCGGGACAGCCGCGCAGCACGCGCTCGACCTCGGCCGGATAGATATTCTCGCCGCCGGAAATGATCATGTTCTTCTTGCGATCATGGATGAAATAGTCGCCGTCGGCGTCGCGGTAACCGATATCGCCGGTATGAAACCAGCCGTCGCGCAGGGCTTCCGTCGTCGCGGCGCTGTTGCCCCAGTATTCGAACATCACCTGCGGTCCGCGCACCAGGATCTCGCCGTCGCTGCCGTCCGGCACCGGCCGGCCGTCGGAACCGACGACCATGGCGTCGCAGTGCAGGCCCTGCCGCCCCGTGCTGCCGGGCTTGAACGGTGCCCCGGATTCCTGCTGATAGATCGCAATCGGTGCCGTTTCGGTCGAGCCATAGACCTGGATCATCGTCACACCCCGGTCGGCATAGGCATCGATCAGGTCCTGCGGCACCATTGACGATCCGGTGGTGACGAGCCTGAGCGACGACAGATCGGTGTCGGGAAACGCCGGGTGGCGAAGCACGGCTTCCAGCGTGGCGGGAACCAGAACCGTCAGTGTCGGCCGGTCCGCCGCAATGGCCGCCAGCGTCCGGCCGGGGTCGAAGCGGTCGTGAAGCAGTACCGTCGCGCCAGCATGCAGCCCCGGCAGGGTCTGGATGTTCAGGCCGCCGACATGGAACATCGGCAGTACCGTCAGAATCCGGTCCCGCCCCGTCAGGTCGTGCATATGCGTCGATTGCACCGCGTTCCAGAACAGCGCTCTCTGGGTCAGGACGGCGCCTTTCGGCTGCCCCGTCGTCCCGGACGTGTAGACGATCAGGAACGGGCAAGAGAGATCAACATGCGGATTGCAGTCATCCCCCGATCTGACATCCGGCGTGGCGAGCAGATCGTCGAGGGCATCGGCGTTCCCCAGCGCGCCGTCGAGTCCAATGGCCCGGATTCCGGCGCGGCCGGCGGTCACCTCGGCGATGGTCTCGTTGAACGCAGTATCGGCAACGAGCACCTTGACCGCCGCATCGGACAGGATGAAGGCATGTTCCGGCGGCGCAAGACGCCAGTTCATCGGCACGAACATGGCGCCGAGACGCGCGCAGGCGAACAGAACCACCAGCATGTCGGCGCTGTTGTAGCCGAGATGCGCCACCCGGTCGCCGCGATCGACGCCATAGGCCGATTTCAGAAGCCGGGCGACCGCCGCGACGCGGCCCGCCATGTCCGCATAGCTCAACGTGCCCGCGGCCGACACGATCGCCGGCTTGTCCGGGGTGAAGACCGCATGCCGGTCGATCCAACGCGACAGATCCATTCGCCCGTCTAGCCTTTCTTGCGACCCGTCATATCCTTAGTCGTCTGTCTCACCGGAAAGGTAGAGCGACTCGCGCCCGATTCTGTCGAGGCAGATTTCCGCCGTCCATGGCAGCATCAGCGACCCGCACCGGCTGTCACGATAATAGCGTTCCAGCGGCAGCGTCTTCAGCATCGATTGCCCGCCGCAAGTCCGGATCGCCAGCCGGGCAATCTCGTTGGCGTTTTCCATGACCGTGTGCTGAGCGGCGTAGGCGCGCAGCACCTGTTCCCTGGACGGATTGGCGCCGGCCTCGGTGATCGCCTGGAACCACAGAGCCTTGGTCTGTTCCAGCATCACATGCATCTGTGCGACCGCAAGCTGTTTGGTCGGGAACATGCGCCGCTTGACCGGCGGCGTGCCCGGCTGCTCGCCCCTGAGATAGCGCACGGTAAAATCGTAGGCCGCCTGAGCCATGCCCATATAGCTGGGCGACAGCGTCAGGAACATGTGCGGCCATTGCCCAGCCGCCTGGAAATAGACGCCCCGCGGCATCAGCAACGCATCTTCCGCAACGAACACGTCCTTGAACAACAGGGTGCGCGAAACAGTGCCGCGCATGCCCAGCGGATCCCAATCACCGACGACCGATACACCCTCGGCGCCAGCCGGCAGCGCCAGATACAGCGTATTGCGGCGGCTCGCCTTCTCGCCCTCCGTCACCTCGGTGCAGAGAACGCCGTAATAGTCGGCATGGCCGGCGAGCGATGCGAAGATCTTCTTGCCGTTGACGATCCAGCCACCCTCCACCGGCCGGGCCTCGGTCCCGAACGCCACCGTTCCGGCGGCCGCCGCCCCGCCCTCCGAGAACGGCTGGGAATAGATCGCCCCGTCTTCGAGAATACGCCGATAGTGAACCGACCGGCGCTGATGATGCGCGTGGCGCGTATTGGCATCCATGTCCAGATCGTCGGTTAGCGCGCCGGTCCACAGCGTCGAACAGACATGCATGTTCCAGGTCAGCGCGGTGGCGCCGCAATAGCGGCCCATTTCCGCAGCGGCCAGGCAATAGGTCTGAAAATCGGCGCCGAAGCCACCATCGGATTCCGGAATGCAGACGCCAAGCAGCCCCTCGCGGTGCAGATCGCGATAGTTCTCTGACGGAAAGCGGGCGTCGCGGTCGTATTCGGCGGCGCGGTCGGCCAGCACCGTCTGTCCGAGGCGGCGCACCGTGGCCAGCAGATCGGCTTGACGGTCGGTCAGCCGAAATGCCGACGGATCGAAAATCGGCGCATCAGGCACGATCACCCCGCTGGATGCACCACCCATGGTCTTCACTCCTCAATCGGTTTCTGTCAGGAACGCGCGCACCAGCGCGCTGAAGGCGTCAGGCCGCTCAAGGGATGCCAGATGGCCGGCTTCGGCGATAACGGCGAACCGGGCGCCGGGAATCTTCCCGGCCATTTTTTCCATCATCGGCGCCGGGGCGTTGGTGTCCTTTTCCCCGGCCACCAGCAGCGTCGGTACGGCGATACCGGCCAGCGCCTCGCGCCGGTCGAAGGTCACCAGGCATTCCATGGACTGTCGATAGACGGCCTCGGAGACCGACCCCATACAGTCGACGGCCAGGCTGATGCCCTCGGGGTCCGGATCGTTGCCAACCAACCCATCAACCAGCGAGGTTGCCAGTTCGGGCATGGTGTGCCCGGCATCCAGCGGCCCCAGACGTTCACTCAGGAACCGGGCCTGCCAATCGCCGTCCGGCCGCCCGAATGCCGGGCTGGTGCCCGACAGGATCAGCCGCCCCACGATCTCCGGACAGGTGGCGGCGAGTTCCTGCGCGACCATGCCGCCGATGGAGTGGCCCAGCACGGTTACAGGCCCGTCATCCAGATCGTCGATCAGCGCCTTCGCCCGGTCGGCAAGGGCCGGAAAGGTCATGGAGTCAAGCGCGGGCGACAGGCCATAGCCCGGCATGTCCCAGGCCACGAGGCGCCAGCGGTCGGCAAGCGCCGCGAGCTGCGGCGTCCAGTACCGGGCCGCGCCGCCGATCCCGTGAAGCAGAACCACCGTCGGCCCGACGCCGCCGGTTCGCAGGCTGGCCGGAACGTTTCCCTGCGCAGGAAATGTCTCTGCCTCGCGGCCGCCGATCCGGACGGTCATGGGCCTTCTCCGCCGACAAGATCGCCGTCCTCGACCACCGCCCGGCCGTCCAGCGCGATCGTGCAGCCGCGCACCGGGATATCGAAATGCCCGGCGGTATAGCGGCCCGCGAACTCGTTGGCGCCGGTACTGAACAGAAAATTACCGGCAAATGCCCGCAGTTCAGTGCCGTTGGTATCGCGTTGGCCGTACATGGCGAGCGCTTCATACCGGGCGCGCGGGTTCATGCCCCAGCCGACATGAGAAACGGCATAGGCGTCGCGATCGCCCCAGGCGGCAAAATACCGCCGCATCAGCTCGGCATCCGTGCCCTCGCCCGCGATATCGGTCACGTAATCGTCGTGAATGCGCAGGGTGACGGGACGTTCGAGATAGCGCTTGAAGGTCAGGTTGACGTCGCCGGCGTCGAGCACCAGCGTGCCGTTGACGCTGGAGCGCGCGGGAAAGGATACGACGACGCCGCCGGGCCAGTGCGCCACCGTTCCGGGCCGGTCGCAGTAGCCCCAGACACCGACGGTGCGGGCCTCGGCCAGCGCCACGCTCAGATCGGTGCCGACGCGCGAGGTCACCGACATTTCGCGGGCCGCGCGGACCTCCTTGACCGCCGCCTTGACCGCCGGTTCGAGCGCCGGATCGGGCACCAGCCTGGCCAGCGCCTCGGGATGTTCGTTGCTGACCATCAGCACGCGTGCGCCGCGTGCCAGAATATCGGGCAGTTCCGGTGCGTGCAAAAGCCCCTCGACCGTCAGGTCGACGACCAGCGAACTGTCAGCCAACGCGGTGACCGCAGGGCCCTGCCCGCCCAGCGCCTGACTGGCGCCGGTCGAGCGGACAGGGACCGGCGCCGAAGGTGGCTGCGTCGGGACCACGACATGAAACGCCCGGGCGTCAAGCCTCAGCAGGGCCAGCTCCGCCAGATGAACATTGAGACTGCGCGACTGCGTTTCGGACAGGATGGCGACATGATCGCCGGGACGAACGGCACATTGATCAAAGACGGCTGCGAAGGCATCGATCCATGCCGCCTCGATTCGGTCGTTGAGCATTGCCGGCCCCCTGTCTGTCGCTGTGAGCTTTTTTTCCGGAACGCATTCGGACAGCCGAATCCGACCTCGTCGCCCCAATCGCCTGTGCGGCGCAGCAAAAAACCATAGTTGACAAAGTATCAGAAATATAATTCCATGAAAAGTCATAATTTGAGGTTCATGGAACCCGCTTTCGTATCGTCGAACGACCGGCTTCAGGATGGGAGGAGCCCCATGGCAGGGATGGCGGCGGGTACGGCGCCCGAAACAACAACCACTCAGGCGCTTGACGGGCGCACGCTGCGCTCCGCGCTCGGCCATTTCGCAACCGGGGTGACCATCGTAACCGGAATTGGCACCCGGGGCCGACCGGTCGGCGTGACGGCGAACAGCTTTGCCAGCGTGTCACTCGATCCGCCGCTGGTGTCCTGGAGTCTGTCCCGGGAATCGCCCAATCTCGCAACATTCCGGGAAGGCGGCCGTTTTGCCATCAACATCCTGTCAGAAGATCAGCAGTCACTTTCGGCCCGTTTCGCCCGTCCGGTCGAGGACAAGTTCGCCAGCGTCCCGTGGTTCCCCGGCACAACCGGCTGCCCGATCCTGCCCGACGGCCTGGCATGGTTCGACTGCCGTGTCCACGCATCCCACGACGTCGGCGACCATGTGATCTTCATCGGACGGGTGGTGGCCTTCGAAGAACGCGGCGGAGCGCCGCTGGTCTTCTTCGGGGGGCGTTATCTGTCGGCGCCGGACCTGTATGAGCCGGACCTGTCTGAGCCGCCGAGTGTCCGGTGAAGCCGGTGGCGGATGACACGATCACATCGGACCCTGTCGACGCGCCGCAAACCGCGGCGGGCGCCAGTTCCGGCGAGCGCTTCATTGACGATTACCTGTCTTATCTGCTGTCCCACGCCGCCCATCTCGTCGCGCGGGAGTTCCATGCCCATGTGGAATCGATGGGCTTTTCCGTCCCGGTATGGCGGGTCCTGGCGACATTGTCCGACGGGGACGGATTGCCGGTCGGCGATCTGGCCCGCAAGACGCTTTACAAACAGCCGACACTGACAAGGATCATCGACCGCCTCGAAGCCGATGACATCGTCAGCCGCGCGGCCGACGCCGGAGATCGGCGACGCGTCCGGATCTATATCACCGGCAAGGGCCGGGAACTTGTTTCGCGGCTTCTGCTGGACGCCAAACGGCATGAAGCCGCAATCCTCAAGGGATACAGCGAGACAGAAGTCGCTCTGCTGAAAGAAGCGCTGCGCATGCTGATTGCCCGGTCCGGGGGGCGGTCCCTGTAATAGCGGAATCGCAGCCCTACTCGCCACGCGTTTTCGTGCCAATGACGGGCGACCGGCTCAGGTCGTTGTTGGCGTCGACCAGCCGGCGCAGCATCGCCATCAGCTTCTGACTTTCATCCTTTGACAGTGGCGCCAGAAGTCGCGTCTGCGCCTGATCGACCGCGTCCGACAACCGGCTCAGCAACGCATCGCCATCCGGCTTCAGGAACAACTGCCGGGTCCGTCGATCGGAATGACTCAATCGGCGCTCCACATACCCCTTGTGCTCCAAACGGTCGATGACGCCACCGATGGTCGACCGGTCGAAGGCGATCGCCCGCGAAAGCCCTGCCTGATCGATGCCGGGCCGTGCGCGTATTGCGACCATCGCGGCATACTGGACCGGCGTCAGTTGCTGGCCGTCGATCTCGTCGAAGAATATGGAAACGGCAATCTGGTGAAGCCGCCGGATCAGGTGACCGGGCCTCGCCAGGAGATCGTCAATATCGTCAGGCGCCCGATCGGCATCGTCGATAGCTGTCAATCCGAGGCCCCCATCTTGATTATCGCACGGTGACGAAACCCGGTTCCGGCATCAGCGATCATTCAGGCTATTCGATACCATTTCCGAAGCGTCGTAAAGAAGACGCCACCACCGTTTCAGAACACCTGCTGTCGCTCTATCGACGGCACGACGAAAAAAGGCCCCCGCCATTGTGGCGGGAGCCCTTATGTCGGGATCATCCGACACTTTCAGTCATGTGCAGCGGTAGACGCTTTCTGGCTTCAGTTCTGGGTCTCGCTTTCAGCGTCACCATTGTCGCTTTCAGACTGATCATCCGGGGATTCGTCGGATTCCATGTCCGATTCTTCCTCGGTCGCTTCAGAATCCGGCATTTCCTGCGACGGCGACTCAGCACCGCCCGTCTCGGCGCCGCCTAGTATCTCATCGTAAAACGCGACGATCGCCTCGTGCCAGGCAGGATCCTCGACATCTGGGAAACCGCCTTGTGCATAGCTTGGGGCGTTCGCCAGATCTTCGCGGCTGATGTCGAGGAGAAGCGCCATTCCTTCCAGCCGATGGCCGGGACCGACTTCTGCTCCGGACTGCTGCTGGGGCTGGGGCTGAGCCTGCTCCTGCTCCTGCTGCTGCTGTTCCTGCTCCTGCTCTTGCTCCTGCTCCTGCTGCTGCTCCTGCTCTTGCTCCTGCTCTTGCTCCTGCTGCTGCTCCTGCTCTTGCTCCTGCTGCTGCTCCTGCGGTTGCTGTGCCTCATAAGCCTGGCTCAACAGCATATCGGGGGGCAGAACCGCCTCGTCTGTGTATTCGACCTCAGGCTGGTCTCGTATCTGGTCTTCGGTAAGCGGCAGAACCAGACGTTCGTTTTCGGCGTCGTAACTGAACTGCGTAGCCCGGATCGCGACGCTGGATTCTCCGATACCAAGGAAGCCGCCAACACCAAGGACGAAATGAGGTTCGCCGTTCAGATTTATGACCTCGGCAACATCGGAAATCGTTTCGCCTTCCTGGGTCGCAACGGTCATCCCCTGGATATCGTTGATGGTGGCGCTTGCCAGATTTTCATCCAGATTGTCAGCTGGCGACTGCTCCTGCTCTTCCGCAGGCTGCTCTTCTCCCGACTGCTCTTCCGCAGGCTGTTCTTCCTGCTGGCCCTCGTCCTGAGGCTGGCCCTCGTCCTGAGGCTGGTCACCGGACTGGGTCAGGGACTGCATTTCGACCAACTGCAGCGCATCAACGGGAACAGGGTACAGGGCCTGTTCACCGCTTCCCTCAGTCGCCCGGTCCTGCTCCTGCTCGGAATCCTGCTGCTCGGCTTCAGTCTGGGCCTCGGTCCGGGTTTCTCCACGCGCCGCCGAAGATCCCGAGTCGGTAGCCAACAGTGTATAGAGAACGGACGAGTCACGGAAATCTATGATGAAGTCTTCAATGCGCCCCAGCGTCTCGCCTTGCCTGTTGACAACATCGAGAGAACGGAAACTCTCACCTTGCACGACAATATCGAGCGGCCGGGTCTGTACATTCTGAATCGAAGTATTTTCTGCCTGGCTATCGGCCAGCGCCATGGACGGCACAACGATTAAAGCGCTCGTTGCCAACATCGCTGCATTCAATTTCTTCATCATCATCATACTTACTCCCTACAATTTTAGTCGTCTCAATGACGCTTGCCTATAAACCCACGAGCCATAACCTTTGTTCCATCGACGAAATCCGTAATTTACTCAGCACATGAAGACCATGAGAGTTATAATTACATAAAATTTTTTATACTGGGGATGCCATCCGGCCAACGCGTACCACCATTCATACGCCCCTATGGCCCGGCAGGCGGAACCGGCCACAGGAAAAATCCTTAAAGGTAGTATTTTTTGTTCCCCACACAGCCCGGTTGCACTATTATCCGGGGAAAATTCAGGCTTATCCAACGATTTATAGCTGTTATGGGACATTGCCGGCATGCAGGGACGGTCATACCTAACCGCCCATTGGAATGCGTTGACCCTTCATGAGACCGTGAACGGGACTGCACAGGCAAATGGGATCAGCCTTCGCCCGCGCGCTACGACCGCGGCGCCGACAAGCTCCGTGATCCATCGGCCAATGATCGGCCCGGACCATCGACGCCACAGGATATCACCTGCTTTGCCTTTTGGGCGGGCGCGCTTTTTGCGAAACGAACCTTCGGGCCGCCCCCTGAATATCGGTATTTTCATTCCGCTGTCAGGCGCTGCCGGCATCTGGGGACCATCATGCCACCGCTGCGCCGATCTGGCCGTCCATGAGATAAACGCGAACGGGGGTGTCGGCGGGCGCCCGATTACGATGTCTGTCGTCGATGCCGGACGTTCGCCGGAAGAAGTGGCGACGGCTGCCGAGATCATGTTGCGAGATGGCAATATTGACGCGCTGATCGGCATGCATATCAGTGCCGTCCGTGTCGCGCTGGTCGCTGCGATCCAAAGCCGGATCCCCTATATCTACACACCTCTATACGAGGGCGGGGAAACGGCAACCGGCGTCTATCCTATCGGTGAAACACCCAACCAACAGGTCCGCCCGGCCGTCCTATGGTTCTCGAAAACCTTCGGGACGAGACGCTGGGCACTGATCGGCAACGATTACATCTGGCCGCATGTCTCCCACCGCGCCGCACACCGGTATATCGGCGAAATTGGCGGCTGCGTCGCCGACGATCATTTCGTTCCCCTGGGACAGGAGGATCACGACAGTTCGATCCGCCGAATCGAGGCGTCAAAGCCGGATGCGGTTATGGTCAGTCTCGTGGGACAGGATCTGGTACATTTCAACCGACAGTTCGTCGCCCGAGGCCTGGACAAATCGATCAAACGCTTCTGTCCGGCGCTGGAGGAAAATGTCCTGCTGGCACTGATCCCGGATGCCGGTGAGGAGCTCTACACGAGCGGCGCCTATTTCGGCAGCCTGCGCTCGGCGCCAAACATATCGTTCTCGACCCAGTATCTGCGCCGTTTTTCAAATACGGCACCAGTTCTCAACCGGTTCAGTGCCTTGTGCTACGAGGGCGTCCGCCTGTACGCCGAGATGGTGCGAACCGCAGGGAGCACGCAATTCTCTGCTCTGGCCGACATCGCCGAGGGGCTCACTTTCGATGGACCGCGAGGACGGCGCCAGTTAGTGGGCAATCATGTCTCGACACCTATCTTCATCGCCAAGGTCGAGGATCAGATGCTGAAGACCATCCACGGCATCCCGAATCAGTCCCCCGGCAGGTAACCTGCGAAATTCACAGATTTCTTGTACATCCTCGCCCACCCCGATCGTACCGACACCGAGCGGGGATCCCGAACCGGATGCACGCGGTTCGATTGTCACGATCGAGAGTAGCTACACGAGATCCCGGGACGGCAGCGCGTCACTTCGTGGCCGCGCTGCGCCCGATCCGTGTCAATGCTGGGGATCGAGCCGAAAGATTCCGACCCGTCCGCCAGCACCTGTCCCGACACAAGGCGCGGCGCCCATCGAGACATCACATCGCGCATTTCGTCCAATCGGCCGAGCGCTCCAGCGCCGCGGCGGCCCGATACAAATTGAATTCGTCCCAATGACGTCCGACGATCATCGCCCCGACCGGCAGACCACCTGATGTTGCACAGGGTACCGAGATGGCCGGATGTCCCGTCACATTGAATGGCGCCGTATTGGCAATCATCTCGAAAGCACGTTGAATGATCAGAGCTGTGGGAGCGTCGTCTCCGGGAATCGGCGTCGCCGTCATCGGCAGGGTCGGCAGCAAGAGGGCATCGACCTCGCCACGCAACACTGTGTGGTAGGCAAGCCTCAACCGGCGGGCAAGATTCTGGGCCTTGGCATACAGCCGTCCTTGATGAGCATCGGCCATATGCGCCCCAACCAGCATCGACAGCTTCACCGTGTCGGGCATTTCATCGGCGCGCAGCCGCCAGCGGGAATGCGCATCGGCCAGCGAAACCGGGTAATAGCCGCGCCAGTTGGTGCCGCAGGCATTTCCGCTCATCAGGACGTCGACGAACCCTTCAAGGATGATCGGTGTCCATATCGCCAGCCCCTCCCGATGCATCGGCACCGAAACGGGTCGAATGACCGCCCCCTGCCCTTCCAGTCGGCGCGCTGCCTCGCGGACACCTTCATCGACAGCCGCTTCGCTGTTGTCATGGCCAAACCCCTCGGCCAGAACGCCGATGGTCATGCCGTCGGCACCAGCAGACACGCCCTGGGAATAGACACTGGTCCGCGGCGCGTACTGGCGCGGATCCAGACCGTCTTCTCCCGCGATCACCTCAAGCAGCACCGCGTTATCGGCAACCGTCCGTGTCATGGGGCCGGTATGATCTATGGTCATTTCGATCGGCATGATGCCCGTATAGGGCACAAGGCCATAGGTGGGCTTCATGCCGCAAATTCCGGAAAACGCCGCCGGCATTCTGATCGAACCACCCTGGTCGCCGCCGATGGCCATGTCCACTTCGCCAGCGCCAACCAACGCTCCGCAGCCGCTCGACGATCCCCCGGCGCTGAAGCCGTGCCGATGCGGATTGTGGACCGGACCGGTTGCGCTGGTATGACTTCCACCGGACAGGCAGAAATACTCCGATGTCGCCTTGCCCGCGATCTCGCCGCCAGCATCCAGAATGCGCGAGACGACCGTGGCGTCGGCCTCCGGGACATATCCTTCGAGGGTCGAGGACCCGTTGGCCATGGGCACCCCGGCAACCATCACATTGTCCTTGATGGCGAGCCGCTTGCCGGCCAGGGGGCCACTGTCTGCGCCCTTGATCGTCGATTTGACGGCCCAGGCGTTCATCGGGTTGTCGGCGGCATCGGGCCGGCTGCCGGGCGTCCGCGGGTATTTGACGGCCAGAGGATCATCGACCATGGCGTCAACGACGCGATATGCCTCGATGTTCGGCGTCATCAGTTCGCGATAGCTGTCAATAGCCTGTTCGCTCAATGAGAAGCCGAACTGCTCGGAAAGCTCGGAAAGCCGGCGATGAGTAGGAAGCGGTAGGGGCATGCGTTTAGGAACCCATTCAGAATTTCTGGTTCAGGCGCATCACCTTTCAGTGGAGATAAACGCCCGTTAATGACACTTAAAGTTGTATCACCGGGCAAAAAAATCGCGAAATAAAAGTTTTTACTTCAAAATGCCACCAAATCCTCACGAAAGCGCATGGGGCCATTCCGTGTGGAGAACGCTGGATTCAAGAAACGGAATCCGGCCTCGCCAACTGTTCGGCGGCTTGCGGGTGCAGCATTGGGTCTGCGTCCAGCACACCCTGATGATCGCTATCGGTAGCGTTCTCTTCATCCCGCATGGGAGCGACATCGTCGGAGGCGGCGTTGAGCTCCTGAAGCAGGGACATCAATTGCTCAGCTTTCTCGCGTCCGAGCGCGGCGAACAATTTCTGCTGTTGTTCGATCACGCGTCCGTGAAGACGGCTCCCGACGGCGCGCCCCTTGTCGGACAGATAGATAACGACCTTGCGTCGATCGGCCGGATCGGTAGCCCTGTAGATGAACGCCTGCCCGACCATTCTGTCGGCCACCCGCGTGAGCGTGGGCAGAGTCAATAAAGCCGCTTCGGCCAGATCGCCCATTGTCCAGCCGAATCCGTCGGATAGCACCCGCAGAATCCGCCACTGCTCGATCGTGATGCCTTCTTCACGAACAATCCCGTCCAGATGTGCGGCGCCTTGGCGATCAGCCTGTGTCAGGAGATAGGTAAGATAGTGAATCATGGGTTGGTGGTCGCTCACGGATCGATACCTCTGACGAAGCCTGGAAGGCGAAAGCAGGTTTGCACGCTGGTAGCGCAACCTCGGTATAGTATCAGGCGAAAAATCTGCTCCGTCAAACGATCTATAGCTGCCATGCCCACGATGCAATGGGGACACCCCCCGGCCCGTCGCGTCGGACAATTGCCGAATGGGTGCTGGACGCAGATGGCCTGAGACGCTACCCCGTCGCAGCCCCGGAACAGCGGTACTCTGAACAATGAACGCCCACGCCCGCCCAGGCCCCGACACGACGGTGACGCAGCTGTCACGCACCATCTCGCCGACCGCCGCCATGGCGGCCATCCTCGCGATCGGAACGATCATGCGGATCGTCAATGCCGCGTCGATCGGGCTGGGCGTGGACGAATCCTATGTTACGACCGTTTCCCGGACGCTCAGCCTGAGCTACTTCGATCACCCGCCGCTGCACTACTGGATTATCCACGCGACGGCCTGGCTGACCGGAACCGAACATCCCGTCGTGATCAGGCTGCCGTTCATCGCGATTTTCGCCCTGACCACCTGGCTGATGTACCGTTTGACGGCAAAGCTGTGCGATCCCTGGTCCGGCGTTGCGGCGGCACTGCTGCTGAACCTTTCGGCGGTCTTTTCACTGACGACGGGCGGCTGGGCACTGCCCGACGGCCCGCTCATGGCCGCGCTGCTTGCCGCCGCCCTGGTCCTGGCCAATATCCTGCTGCCCCGTGAACTACGGGTCGATGCCCGGCACGAACGGCACAAGATGCTGGGTGCGTGGTCGCTGGCCGGACTCTTCGGCGGTCTGGCCATGCTCAGCAAATATCATGGCGTCTTCCTGTTCGTCGGCGTACTGGTGTTTTTGCTGTCGCACCGCGGCTCCCGCCACTGGCTGACCTCGCCCGGCCCGTGGATCGGCGCGTTGATCGCCGCCGCCGTCGCCAGCCCGGTTCTGATCTGGAACATCCAGCACGACTTCGTCTCGATTGCGTTTCAGGGCGGACGCGGCGCCCCCGGCGACGAACTGCGCCCCGACCGCATCCTGTCGAACATCGCAGGCCAGGCCGCCTGGATACTGCCATGGATCTTTGTCCCGCTGGCCTGGGTCTTCGTGCGCGCCGCCCTGGCCGGCCCCGGTGATCCGCGCCGCTGGTTCCTTGTCTGTCTGGGCGCCGGACCGATCCTTGTCTTTACCATCGTCGTCATGTGGGGGTCGCGCGGCCTGTTCCACTGGCAGGCTCCGGGATGGCTGATGATTTTCCCGCTTCTGGGCGCCGCCGTCGCCGGGCGCCTGAGATCAGGCAATGCGGTGACCCGCTGGTGGCTGACAGCGAGCGCCGTCCTGCTGGCGGCGATCACGATCATACTCGCCACTCATACGGCCACGGGGTGGATACGGGCCGCCGTTCCAACCTTCGAGGGATCCGATCCGACCGTCGAGGCCCTGACATGGCGCGAGCTTCGCGTCGCCCTGGAGTCGTCCGATCTGCTCGACGGGGGGGATCGGTTCGTGGTCGCCCTCCATTGGCTCGAAGGCGGAAAGATCGGCCAGGCGCTCGGCCCCGACATGCCCATCGTGTGTTTCTGCAGCGACCCGCGGCATTTCGCCTTTATGGCGGATCCATCGACCTTCGAGGGGCGCGATGCCGTCATCATCGGCCGGCGTGACACCATCGACAGGCACGGCGAGGCCGCCGCAGACAGGTTCGCCGGGACCGGCCCCCGCCACGACATCACCATCGACCGTGGCGGCCGGGCAGAAGTGCCGGTGTCTTTCATCCCGGTCCGCGATCTGCTAGAGCCCTATCGGCTTCCCTACCCTGACCGCTTCGACCGTGACTCCCATGGACGCTGACCCCACGGGCATTGCATTGCCCGCGACCGATCGATCCGCCGGCCCGGCCTCGGCTTACCAGGCGCCGGAGCTGACCGTCGTCATTCCCACATTCAACGAGCGCGACAATGTCGACCCGTTGCTGGCGAAGCTGCGCACGGCCCTCGCCGGCATCGAATGGGAAGCGATCTTCGTCGACGACGATAGCCCCGACGGAACAGCGGCGCGTGTGATCGAACGGGCGCGAACGGACTCGCGCATCCGTTGCCTTCGGCGCATCGACCGGCGGGGACTGTCATCGGCCTGCATCGACGGCGTGCTGGCCAGCGCCGCGCCCTATTTCGCCGTCATCGACGCCGACATGCAGCATGACGAGACATTGCTGCCCGACATGCTGCGGCAGATCAGAGCCGACGGGCTCGACATCGTCATCGGCAGCCGCTACGTCGCCGGGGGTGGAACCGGCGAATGGTCGGGTCACCGCATCGCGATCAGCCGCTTTGCAAACGCTCTCAGCCGTCTGGTGACGCGTGTTCGCCTGACCGACCCGATGAGCGGCTTTTTCCTCATGCGGCGGGAGGCCTTCGACCGGGCCGCCCCGTCGCTTTCCGGTCAGGGCTTCAAGATCCTTCTCGACCTTTTCGCGTCGTCGCCCAAGCCCCTGACTTTCGCCGAATTGCCCTATACCTTCCGCAGCCGCACCTTCGGCGAAAGCAAGCTGGATGCCCAGGTCGTCTGGGATTTTCTGATGCTGCTGCTCGACAAGACGGTCGGGCGTTTCGTGCCCGTACGGTTTGCGCTGTTTGCCGCCGTCGGCGGCATCGGCGTCCTGGTCCACCTTGCCGTTCTGGCGGCATCGCTGGCGATCGGATTCGGATTCGCGGTGTCGCAGACCACCGCCATGCTGGTGTCGATGACGGGGAACTTCCTGCTCAACAACCTGATCACATTCCGCGACCGCCGCCTGAAGGGGCGGGCCGTTATTCGCGGGCTGCTGTCGTTCTATCTGGTCTGCAGCGTCGGGGCGGTTGCCAATGTCGGCGTCGCCACGATGATCTATGAAGGCGACGTCATCTGGTGGGCGGCCGGTATTGCCGGCGCCGTCGTCGGCGCCGTGTGGAACTATGCCGCATCGACGATCTTCACCTGGCGCACCCGCTAGATCCGCGAGCCTTTGGCCCATTGCGTTAAACTGCGATGGAATTATCATGGCGCGCAACACCAATCGAAACCGCTTCGCCCACTGGCGGGCGAAGTCCAGCATCAAGGATACGAGCGACATGACAGGAAAAATCGAAGCCCGGCTTTCCGAGCGGAACATCGTATTGCCGGCAGCATCGGCACCGGCTGCGAATTATGTCCCTACGGTCAGGACCGGCAATCTCCTGTTCATATCGGGCCAGATCCCCGTTCAGGATGGCAAGATCACCCATACCGGCAAGCTGGGCGAGGAATACGCCGTCGAAGACGGCTATGCCGCCGCCCGGACTTGCGCCCTGAACATCGTGGCCCAGGCCAAGGCAGCCCTGGGCGACCTGGACAAGGTCGTCCGCGTCGTCAAACTGGTCGGATTCGTAAATGGCGTTCCGAGTTTCCCCGATGCCCCCAAGGTGATCAACGGCGCCTCCGATCTGATGGCAGAGATCTTCGGCGACTCCGGCAGCCACGCACGGTCGGCGGTGACGGTCGCGTCCTTGCCCATGGGTGTCGCGGTCGAGGTCGAAGCCATTATCGAGGTCGCCTGAACAACGGCGGCAAGCGGAACGATCACCATGGCTGATGAGCCCGCACGCCTGGAGATTCGTGCCGTGTCGTCCATCGACCAGATCGGCGCCGCCGATTGGGATCGCTGCGCCGGGCTGTCCAACCCGTTCATCCGCCATGCGTTCCTCAAGGCGCTGGAGGATTCCGATTGCGTCGGCCGCGAGGCGGGATGGCTGCCGCATCATCTGGTCGTCACACAAACCGGCAATCCGCCCGGCGGCAGCGGCGTCGTCGGGTGCGCGCCGCTATACCTGAAGGGGCACAGCTATGGCGAATATGTGTTCGATCATGGTTGGGCGGCGGCGTTCGAACGTGCCGGTGGCTCCTATTATCCCAAACTGCAGTCGGCCGTCCCGTTCACGCCTGTGACCGGGCCCCGCCTGCTCGTTGCCCCCGACACCCCGGACCGCGAAACGATCATCGATGCCATGATCGACGGCATGGCGTCGCTCTGCCGTCGCAACGGTCTCTCATCGGCCCATGTGACGTTTCCGACCGAACATGAATGGGAACGGTTCGGGCGGCGCGACTGGCTTCAGCGGGTCGGGCAGCAATATCATTGGTTCAACGATGGCTATGACAGCTTCGACGATTTCCTGGCGACCCTGACCAGCCGACGGCGGAAACAGATCCGTCGCGAGCGCCGCGAGGTGGCCGATGCCGGTGTGCGCATGCATGCAGTTACCGGCGACGACCTCCGACCCGAGCATTGGGACGCTTTCTATCGATTTTACGAGGATACCGGATCGCGCAAATGGGGCATTCCGTATCTCAACCGGGAATTTTTCGGCTTGTTGGGCGAGACAATGGCCGACAGCGTTGTGCTGGTGCTTGCCGACTATAACGGACGGACAATCGCCGGCGCGCTGAATCTGCGCGGAAATGATACATTATTCGGGCGCAACTGGGGATGCGATACGCATATCCCGTTTCTGCATTTCGAAGCATGCTATTATCAGGCTATGGATTTTGCGATCGATAACGGCCTGACGAAGGTCGAGGCCGGTGCGCAAGGCGAACACAAGATCCAGCGCGGATACCTGCCGGTTCGCACATTCAGTGCTCACTATATTTCTCATCAGGGGCTGCGCCGGGCCGTCGCCAATTTCGTCGAGCAGGAAGCAGTCCACATTGCCGAAGACATGGAAGACCTGGCCGGCTTTGCACCTTTCAAACGCACGCCACCCGGCCGCTCGGAGTAATTCCCGCCAGGGGAAAACAAATCCGAGGCCGGATCAGTAGGCGATACGGTCTTCTTTCTGGTTCCACACGGAGAAGACGGCGTTGGCCTCGTCGCGCAGCAGCGCCACCATCGGCAATGATCGCTGGTCGGGCGCCAGAGCAAGTTCCCGGTAGATGTGGGCGTCGTCGAAACCTGCGGCGGCGGCATCATCGCGACAAGCAGCAAAGACGATCCGATCCACCCTCGCCCAGTAGGCCGCCGCAAGACACATCGGGCACGGTTCGCACGAGGCATAAAGGACAGCACCGGCCAACGAGAAATCGTCAGCAGCGGCACAGGCCCGGCGGATCGCAACGATCTCGGCGTGAGCCGTCGGATCGTTATCAGACGTAACCCGATTGGAACCTTCGGCGAGTACGGCTCCGTTACGAACGATCACCGCACCGAACGGACCGCCGCAGTCGGCCTCCATGCCCGACCGCGACAATGCAATGGCGCGGCGCAACCACCGGCGGTCGGCGGCGGTGGTTGCGCCTTCGTCCGTCATACCGTCAATGGTCATCCGTCGACCATCGCCGGTTCTTTGCGGGCATCGCCATCTTCCGGCGCATCGGGATAGTCGAACGCGAGGCCATCGCCTTCGGTACGGACCCGGACAAGGCCGCCATTAACCAGTCGGCCGAACAGCAACTCGTTCGCCAATGGCTTCTTGATGTGTTCCTGGATGACCCTGCCCAGCGGGCGGGCACCATAGGACGGATCATAGCCCTTGCGACCGAGCCATTTGCGCGCCTCATCCGTCAGCTCAATCGACACCCGGCGGTCGGCAAGCTGCAACTCCAGCTGGATGATGAACTTGTCGACGACGCTGTCGATGACTTCCTCTGACAGATGGGCAAACGGAACCACGGCGTCCAGCCGGTTGCGGAACTCCGGCGTAAAGGTCCGGTTGATCGCCTCGGTATCCTCGCCCATCCGGTTCGTCCGCTCGAACCCGATGGCCGGTTTGGCGATGTTCATGGCGCCGGCATTCGTGGTCATGATCAGGATCACGTTGCGGAAATCGACGATCTTGCCGTTATGGTCCGTCAGCTTGCCGTGATCCATGATCTGCAGCAAAACATTGTAAATGTCCGGATGCGCCTTCTCGATCTCGTCCAGCAGCAGCACGCAATGCGGATGCTGATCGATGGCGTCGGTCAGCAAACCACCCTGGTCGAAGCCGACATAGCCCGGCGGTGCCCCGATCAGGCGGCTTATGGAGTGACGCTCCATGTATTCCGACATATCGAAGCGGCGGAGTTCGATTCCCATGATCCGCGCGAGCTGCCGCGCCACCTCGGTCTTGCCGACGCCTGTCGGGCCCGAGAACAGGTAGTTGCCGATCGGCTTGTCGGCTTCGCGCAACCCGGCCCGCGAGAGCTTGATGGCACTGGCCAATGCCTCGATCGCCGGATCCTGCCCGAAAACGAGAGTTTTCAGATCGCGCTCGACCGTCTGCAGGATCGCCTTGTCGTCGCGGCTGACGTTCTTCGGCGGAATGCGCGCGATCTTCGAAACGATCATTTCGACATCGCGAACGCCGATCGTCTTCTTGCGTTTGGATGGCGCCACCAGCATCTGCGCAGCACCGACCTCGTCGATGACATCGATGGCCTTGTCGGGCAGCTTTCTGTCACCGATATACCGGGCCGACAATTCGACGGCCAGACGGATGGCATCATTCGTGTAGCGCACATTGTGGTGCTTTTCGTAATACGGCTTCAGGCCGCGGAGGATCTTGACGGCGTCCTCGATCGACGGCTCGCCGACATCGATCTTCTGGAAGCGGCGCACCAGCGCCCGATCCTTTTCGAAGTAGTTCCGGTATTCCTTGTAGGTCGTCGATCCGATGCACCGCAATGCGCCGGATGCCAACGCGGGCTTCAGCAGGTTCGAAGCGTCCATGGCGCCGCCCGAGGTGGCACCGGCACCGATAACGGTATGGATTTCGTCAATGAACAGAACGGAATTCTCGACCGTCTCCAACTCCGCAAGGACGGCCTTCAGCCTTTCCTCGAAGTCGCCGCGATAGCGCGTGCCGGCCAGAAGCGACCCCATGTCCAGCGCGAAGATCGTTGCATCGTTCAGGACGTCAGGGACGTCGGAATCGACGATGCGCTTGGCCAGCCCCTCTGCAATGGCGGTTTTGCCGACACCGGGATCACCGACATAAAGCGGGTTGTTCTTGGACCGGCGGCAAAGGATCTGGATCGTTCGCTCGATTTCCTGCTCGCGGCCGATCAGCGGGTCGATTTTCCCGTTCGCCGCCTTGATGTTGAGGTTGACACAATAGGCCTGAAGAGCCTCGTTGGTCTTCTTGGCTCCCTTTTCGCCACTGGGTTCTTCGTCCGTTCCAGACACGCGCGCACCCTCCGCCGATGTCCCCCGATGCGGGGCTTTGGCAATCCCATGGGAGATATAATTGACGGCGTCGAACCGGGTCATGTCCTGCTCCTGCAGGAAATAGACCGCGTGGCTTTCGCGTTCGGAGAACAGCGCGACCAGAACATTGGCCCCTGTCACTTCCTCGCGGCCGCTCGACTGCACATGTATGGCAGCGCGCTGCAGGACGCGCTGGAAACCGGCGGTCGGCTTCGCATCGTCCAGGCGCGTCGTGACCAGATTCGACAACTCGTTGTCGATATAGGCGGTCACATCCTTCCTGAGGCGGTCGATGTCCACCCCGCACGCCTTCATCACCGCGAGCGCGTCCTGATCCTCCGACAGCGCCATCAACAGATGTTCCAGCGTCGCGTATTCGTGTCGACGATCGTTCGCATAGCCCAGTGCCCGATGAAGGGTCTGCTCGAGATTTCTTGAGAGCATTAAGCCGTCGTCCTCGCTGGTATCGTCGTCATCGACCGACAGCGTCACTCTTTCTCCAGTATACACTGAAGAGGATGCTGATGCTGTCGCGCGAAATCCATAACCTGGGTGACCTTCGTTTCCGCGACTTCGAAAGTAAACACGCCGCAGAGCCCGACACCACGGTGATGGACATGCAGCATTATCCGCGTCGCTTCTTCCCGCGACATCGAGAAGAAACGCTCCAGAACGTGAACAACGAACTCCATCGGAGTAAAATCGTCATTCAACATCAAGACCTTATACATCGCAGGCTTTTTCGTCTTCGGCCGGTTTTGAACGACAACACCGGTGCCGCTGCCTTCGTCACCGTCCTTGTCTTGGTCGCTCATGGCTCTCGTATGCCTTACTCTGGTCCTCTCGCGAGCCCCCGCAGCAGGGGCGGTTCACTTGTCACTTTCGAAAGCCGGATCCGACGGTATCGCCAAGTCCACTCCCGAATCATATGTCATCGCGACCGTGTTGGGAAAGGTCTTGAAATCAACGATCGCGTTCCCAGTGATGATACGGCATCGCTGAACTTCTGCAATCCCCGTCTGCCTTACGAACCGTCCGCTGTGCCGCAAGAGCGGCAGTAACATGACGAGACGGCGGACGGCGCCGATCTGCGCGTGCTGTACGCCCAGCCCTCGTCAGCACCCCACCAAGCGGCAGAGACCCGACGACCGACCGGGCCAACGCAAAAAAGGGCAGGCGCGACAGCACATCGCACCCACCCCGGACTTCTGGCCCCCGTGATCCGCCGAAGCGCCCGCCGCGAGCAACCCTACGCGACCGATTGCGGTCAGGCGGCCATCGGCTTGGTCATCCGCACCATCGCGTCGTTGACGCGGTCGTTGAGCGGACCCATCGCCTCGTTGGCAGATTTCAGGCTCAACTCCGACATCCGGGTCATCTCTGAAACCATGGTGTCGAAGGTGTTCTTGGCATGTGCGGATTGCAGATCGACAACTTCGGAAAGCGAAGAGGCCGCCATCATGGACTTCGCGGTCTGCACGCTTTGGTCCATTATCGACTGCGAGACCGTAAACCAGATTTTGGCAACGTCTTCAGCACCCTTCATGATGGCCGTGTTGCTTTCGGTCCATGCTTTCAGCGTGTCCTGACCGGACTGCGACGCCTCTTCCCATCCCTTCGTCCACTGCTGGCCGGATTTCGCGAGATGGTCCTTCGCGGTATTCAGGCCATCATCGAGGCTCTTTGTATAGGCTTCCTGAGTCGTGTTCATTGCTTCCTCCATCTTCTGCCTGGTCATCGTCACCGTTTCCTCAACCGCTTTGGCCGTAGTCGCCCCTGCTGTTTCGGCTGACGTTGAGCTAGCCGTCAGGGTTTCGGTAGCTGCACCAGACATTTCTTCAGCAGAGGTTTCGGGGCCCTGCTGGTTCTGGTTCGATGAACGATTCGGTGTTTTCTTCGCGTTTTTGGCGGTACTCATGATCGATATCCCCTGATCTGTGGCGTTCGGCGCCGCGCCGACTGCGCGGCTTGGTCGTGGCCGGAAAACACCGGAACTCAGGGTTCCAATCTACCAGCCCACGGTACCCGGCCATTCGCGGCCGGGCTGAATATTGCGTTGCACAACACAGCATATGGCCAGGGACCCAGCGGCTGTCAAGAAAATTTGTGCACTGCAACATAGCCAGACCGCGTTGTTGGAAACCGGCTGATTCCGGACGAACCCGGCAGGAGCAACTGTCCGGAGAAACGGCTGGGCAAGAGACTGGGCAGGCGACTGGGAAGGCGACTGGGGAAACGAAACCGGAGATGGTCGGAAATTAACCGGTTGCCGGCTTTCATGTGTTATATCAGCGGTACCGTGTCAGCGGGACCGGAACGAACCGCCGGCGCCGGACGGCATTATGTTGGCGAGACGTAACAGCCGCCGATGGGCGGCAACTGTGACGCATTCGACGCGTTGAAGAAGGAATCAGACCCAACATGACCTATTGCCTCAGCATCCGTGTGCAAGACGGCCTCGTCGCTCTCGCGGACGGGCGGGTCACGAGCGGCAGCACAATCGCAGCCGCCAGAAAAATCGTTCTGCTGGGCGAGGGAGAAAACCGGTTCTTCATGATGACCTCCGGCTTGCGCAGTGTACGAGACAAGGCGCTGGCATATCTGCGGCGGCGCATGGCCGAAACGCCGTCAGGGTTCACGACCATGCTTGCCGCCGCCGACAACTTTGCGGCGATACTCCGGGAGGTCGCGCGCGAGGACAAGTCGGCGCTTGAAGACTCCAATCTGGTCTTCAACCTGCACACTCTGATCGGCGGCCAGCTCCGCGACGATCCGCACCATACCGTCTTTCTTGTCTATCCCCAGGGCAACTGGATCGAGATCGACGAACGCTCATCGTTCCTGTCGGTCGGCGCGACCGCCTATGGCAAGCCCATCCTCGACCGGGCGCTGACGTTCCAGACGGATCTGAGCCATGCTCTGAAGCTGGCCTATCTCAGCTTCGACTCGACGCGGTTCAGTTCCACGGATGTCGGCTATCCGATCGACATTCTCACTTATGAAGCAGCAACACGGACGTGGCGTGAAGCGCAGTTCCAGTACGAAGATCTCATCGAGCAGCGGCAGTGGTGGAACGAGCACCTTACGGCCCTGGCCGCACAGATGCCGGATGCCCCGCTTTCGCGCCACCTGCTGCCGAGCACGCCCAAACGCCTGTCGGTCGTCGCTGAGCCGGACTGACATCCCCGATTTCCGCGTCCCCGAATACCGCACCATTCGAATGCCGCACTTCCGGAGGTGCGGGTGCCACGATCGGCCGAACCCCGCTAACATTTCCGGCATGCTTGTGCATTTCAACCATTGCGAAAGGAATATTCGCTAGACAGGCATAATCGGAAACGCTTATCCTCATCCGGCAGAAGGGACCGCTATTTTCCTTCCGGAACATGGAGTTAGGGAGCAAAGCTCATGGAATGTCACAAGCTCTCGAAAACCTGGGCCCTGCCCTTGGCATTCCTGGCATTCTGCACCCCGTTCAACAGGTTCAGCGGCCGCCTCCCCCGATTCGCGGGAATGCCTTTGTCGATCTCGGGTTTGGTCATACTGCTGGCCATCGCCATGGCTGGCACGCCAGCGAATGCAAATCCGCGCTATGCCGCTTTTGTCATGGATGCCGCCACGGGCGAGGTGCTTCACGCCCGCTATGCCGACCGCCCTCTCTACCCGGCGTCGCTGACCAAGATGATGACGCTTTATATGGCGTTCCAGGCGCTGGATCGCGGTGACCTGACAATGGACCAGCGGATCACGGTTTCGCGTTTCGCGGCGTCGGAACCCCCCAGCAAGCTAGGAATCCCGGCTGGCGGCACCATTCGCGTGCAAGAGGCGATCTATTCGCTCGTCACCCGCTCCGCGAATGACATCGCGACCGCGATGGGTGAGGCATTGGGCGGCTCGGAAGCGCGCTTTGCTCAGCTGATGACACAGGAAGCCCGTCGACTGGGGATGAGCAACACGACATTCAGGAATGCTCACGGCCTCCCGGACACCCAACAAATCAGTACAGCCCGCGATATGGCCCTTCTGTCGCAGGCGCTCATGCGTGACTTCCCCCATTATTTTCACTATTTTTCCACGCGCAGCTGGACCTATGGTGGCTCGACCTACCGCAATCATAACCACCTGATGTCGTCGTACGAGGGAATGGACGGGCTGAAGACCGGCTATATTCGCGCGGCGGGATTCAATCTGGCAGCGACCGCCATTCGCGGCAACCTGCGCCTGATCGCGGTCCTTTTTGGCGGACAGACGGCCGACCGGAGAAATCGGGCGGTTCGCGATCTGCTGGACAATTCATTCGCCTCCGAGCGCGGGCGCTACCTCGTCGCCAATGGCACAACCGAAATCCAGCGTTTCGTCGCGCCGCTGCCACCGATGCGGCCAGACGGCGAGAACGCCTTTGCAGGGTTGGCCGGCGACAACATGCCTGACCGCGTGCTTGACCCCCTTCCCGCCCGGTTTGCGCACTATCCGACCCCAGGCTCACATCCGCGGCGCCAGGTGGTCGCGGCGGCCGCCGGAAATGCGGATGAAGCCGCCCGTCCGGAAACGGCATCACCGGCCCCGGACGACCGGATTGCGATGCTGGCGAGCGGCGACGACCTTATCGTTGACGAGATCGAGCAGGGATCGACGGATAACGCGGTTGAAGTTGCGGCCTCATCCGCCCCTGTATCGCAATGGGGCATTCAGATCGGGGCCTTCAGCGAGGAAGATGCCGGCCAGCAGGCGATCGAGCGGGCACGGTCCACCACCGAAGGCATGCTGGACAGTGCCGACGGGGTTATCATCCGCATCAACACCGACAACGGACCGCTATTCCGGGCGCGGCTTGTCGGATTCGATCAGGCCACGGCGGCTAACGCCTGCACACGCCTGATGGACCGGGGCAGCCCGTGTCTGACCATTGCCCCGAACACGTCATTCTAGCCACAAGCGGTTCGGGTCCGGGGTCGGGCGGCGTCGCACTGCTTGATGCCACCCGACCCTGTCGCCGTTTTATTCGACGTCGGCGGCAACGCGCATCTGGACGATCTGATCGGGGTTTGCCGGCGGCTCGCCCCGTGTGATCGCGTCGACATGTTCCATGCCCGAGGTGACCCGGCCCCATGCCGTGTACTGGCCGTTCAGGAACTGGGCATCATCGAACACGATGAAGAACTGGCTGTCAGCGCTGTCCGGGTGCTGGGCCCGCGCCATACCGACGACACCGCGCTGGAACGGAACCTGATTGAACTCTGCCGAAAGCCCCTGGCCCGAGCCGCCGCGGCCGGTCCCGGTCGGGTCGCCGGTCTGGGCCATGAAGCCGTCGATGACGCGGTGAAAGATGATGCCGTCGTAGAACCCTTCGCGGCTTAGTTCCTTGATACGCGCGGTATGGTTTGGTGCTTCCTCGGTAAGGAGGTCGATGACGACCCGACCCTGTTCCAGGTCCAGAAACAGGGTGTTCTCCGGATCGTTGGTTTGGCCGCTGGCATTTGTGGCGGACATGATGATAATCGCACTCCCGATCGTGGCGAATAGGCGGTTCAGGCGCATGAGATGCATCCGACTGCAAGATACGGTACAAGGCGGGCCGGTTGGAGCCGCCAGCCATCCCTATTAGACGACGATGTCGTCCGCCGCAAGATACCGCTCGTCCCGCGAAATCGTTGCGCCGTTTATGCTCCCGCCCGGCCCGCCTCTTTGCGGGCGATGCGGTGCCCGGCCGCCACCCCGAGGATCGCCGCCACCGCCGCCGCGCTGGCCAGCAGTAGCGGCGCCATCGACCAGCCGCCCGCGAACGCCACCCAGGCGGCCAGGGCAGGCGGACCGAAAATCTGGCCCGTATGCGACCCCTGGACCAACAGACCGTTGGCCGCCCCGATGGTTGCGGCATCTGGCGCGGCATGCGGAACTGCGGCCAGCAGTGCTGCCGGTATCATGCCGCCCGCCAGCGACAGCATGATAACGGCGACAAACCGGACAGGATCGGCCATGGTGCCGGGATAGATGACAAAGGCGGCCACCGCCATGACGGCGCTGCCCAGAACGACCAGGGCGCCCGTCCCGACGCCGCGCATCATCAGCGCACCCCCGAGCAGATTACCCGCTGCATTCGCCAGCACGGCAACGGCGGCCATCGCCGAAGCGGCGGCCGGGTCATATCCGCGCAGCTCGACCAACCAATAGGGCAGGAAGCCGATGACGCCCATGAATTGAAAGGTATACAGCGCGAATGTGGCTGCCAGCAGGACGGGTGCCGGACTCGTCACCACGCGGACCACGAGTATGGCAAAGCGATCGTCGCGCCGCCCTGTTCCGGAGCTGCCGACAGCCGCAGTACCAGGCGCCCTATCAGGGGGCAGCTTCGTGAACGCGGCGGCAAGGCCGGCGACGAGCAACAATGCGCTGACACCCCACACTGTGCGCCATCCGAACGACGCGGCCAGGGGCCCGGCCGAGGCCATCGCGAGCGCGAGGCCCGCTGGCATATAAACGGCCCACAGGCCAAACACCATGCGCCGATGGCGAGGCGCCGAACACGCCAGCAGCAACACCGGCGCGCTCACCACGCAAAGCAGAAATCCCCCGCCTTCGACCAGACGGGTGACGAACAACCACCACGGAGCGGTCGCCAGGGCGCCGGCACCCGCTGCTGCGGCCGACAGGCCGAGCCCGATCAGCATAAGCCGGCGCGGACCGATTCGGTCGGCAAGCGCGCCGCCCGCCACGCCCACGGTCATCACCACCAGACTGAAAATGGATATCAGCCATCCCGAGGCGACCAGACCAAACCCGAACTCGGCCCGCAAGAGCGCAAGCACGGGCGGCACCTTTCCAATCTGGAAGGCGACCACCATCCCGGCGAAGACGATCAGAGCAACCCGCGGCCAGGAGGTTGTCTGTTCGACTTCGGCTTTTTCGTCGGATTCCAGTATGTTCAAATCCTCTCGATTGCCGGCGCCAACGGGCCGGGAGACATTTGCGGACCCGCGCGAGACCGATCGCCTCCCGCTTTGCCATGCGGCGATTGTCTTTTCACCCCTTTCTCTTGGCCGCGGAAGTACCTATTTCTTCACCGTTTGCCACTCAGTTCCACCGTCCGTCTTCCGGCATCGTCACAGACAGGTCCGATATCGCCATGGCTACTGCGCCTCACACCCAGGAAGCGCCGACCCCGCGGGAGCCGGCAGCGGCTACGTCGACAGAGCGGGCGCGTGTGCCGACCGCCGACGCCGAAAGTTCGCCGCTGCGGATTTCATCGACCTTCCAGCCTGCCGGCGATCAGCCCGTGGCCATTGAGACCCTTGTCGATGGATTACAGCAGGACGAAAAGGATCAGGTCCTGCTCGGCGTCACCGGCTCGGGCAAGACATTCACCATGGCCCATGTGATCGAACGGATGCAACGCCCGGCGCTGATCCTGGCACCTAACAAGACGCTCGCGGCGCAACTTTATGGAGAATTCAAAAGCTTCTTTCCGGACAATGCGGTCGAGTATTTCGTTTCCTATTACGATTATTATCAGCCTGAGGCGTATGTCCCGCGCACCGACACCTATATCGAAAAAGAAAGCTCGATCAACGAGCAGATTGACCGGATGCGCCACGCTGCCACGCGCGCTTTGCTCGAACGGCGCGATTGCATCATCGTCGCCTCCGTTTCCTGCATTTACGGCATCGGCTCGGTTGAAACCTACAGCGAAATGACCGTGACGCTGGAAGCCGGCCAGACGATCAACCGCAGCGACCTGATCGCTGCCCTGATCGAACTGCAGTACAAGCGCAACGACATCGCATTCAGCCGTGGCATGTTCCGGGTACGCGGCGACGTGGTCGAACTGTTCCCGGCCCATTTCGAAGACCGTGCCTGGCGGATCAGTCTGTTCGGCGACGAGATCGAGGCGATCCACGAATTCGATCCCCTTACCGGCGAAAAGATCAAGTCGCCGGCAGCGATCCGGATCTATCCGAACAGCCACTACGTAACGCCGAAACCCACGATCAATCAGGCGATCAAGCAAATCCAGGAGGACATGAAAGCCCGCGTCGCAGAGTTCGAAAGCCAGGGCAAGCTGCTTGAGGCCCAGCGCCTTCAGCAACGCACTCAATTCGATGTCGAAATGCTGCACGCCACCGGCAGCTGCCAGGGGATCGAGAACTATTCCCGATACCTGACCGGCCGCCCGCCCGGCGCGCCTCCCCCGACCCTGTTCGAGTACCTTCCCGACGACGCGATCCTGTTCTGCGACGAAAGCCATGTGATGGTCCCGCAGCTCAGCGGCATGTATCGCGGCGACCGGGCGCGAAAACTGACGCTTTCCGACTATGGTTTTCGTCTGCCGGCCTGTGTCGACAACCGCCCGCTGATGTTCGAGGAATGGGAACGGATGCGCCCGCAGACGATTTTCGTCTCGGCGACCCCCGGCCCGTGGGAACTGGAGCGCACAGGCGGCGTCTTTGCTGAACAGGTCGTCCGCCCGACCGGTCTGATCGACCCGGTTGTCGAAATCCGCCCCACCACCAGTCAGGTCGACGACGTCATGGCGGAATGCCGCGAGATGGCCGCGCTGGGCCGCCGGGTGCTGATCACGACCCTGACCAAGAAAATGGCCGAAGCCCTGTCGGAGTACATGACCGAAGCGGGCATGAAGGTTCGGTATATCCATTCCGATGTCGAGACACTTGAGCGGATCGAAATCATCCGGGACCTTCGTCTCGGCACCTATGACGTGCTGATCGGCATCAATCTGCTGCGCGAGGGCCTGGATATCCCCGAATGCGGGCTGGTCGCGATCCTCGACGCCGACAAGGAGGGCTATCTGCGCTCCCGCACCTCGCTCATCCAGACCATCGGGCGGGCGGCGCGCAATGTGGACGGCCGCGCGCTGCTCTATGCCGACAAGATGACCGACAGCATGAAAGCGGCAATCGATGAATCCGACCGCCGCCGCCAGAAGCAGATCGCCTATAACGAGGAACACGGCATCACGCCGGAAACGATCCGGCGCGACATCGCCGATATCCTCGAAAGTGTCTATGAGCGAGACCGGGTGACCGTCGACACTGGCAGCAAATCGGCGAAGAACCTCGTCGGCAAGAGCCTCAAGGACCATATTGGCGATCTCGAAACCCGAATGCGCGAGGCCGCGGCCAATCTGGAATTCGAGGACGCTGCACGGCTCCGCGACGAGATCAAGCGCCTGGAAGCAAGCGAGCTGGGGCTTGACGGGGTTGTCGCGGACCCCGATACCGGCAGTGCCAACAGCAATGAGGGCCGCAAACGGACCTCCGGGAAACCGAAAGGGCGCGGGTCCCGGCAAGGCAAGAGCACCCGCTGAGCCCGCAATCGGGCAGGCACGCCCGACGTGGACCTGTCGAAGCATGATGATTTTCTCGCACTGCCCTGCCCCCGGGCATGGACTGTCCTCCATGAAAGCCGATCGATGATAGCTCTCGCCACTGTTCTTCTCGGCCTCGTCGTCGTCATCTTCGGCGCCGACATCCTGGTGCGGGGGTCCGTCGATCTGGCACGCCGCGTGGGTATGTCACCGCTCGTCATCGGTATGACGATCGTCGCCATCGGTACGTCGCTGCCGGAACTCGTCGTCAGCGTCGACGCCAGCCTGAAAGGTTCGCCCGGTCTTGCCGTGGGCAATATCGTCGGCTCGAACATTGCCAATGTGCTGTTGATCATCGGCGTGGCGGGCCTGTTGTATCCGATGGAATGCCCGCGCATCGCCCTCTACCGCGACGGCTTCTTCATGCTGGGCGCATCGATCCTGTTCGTTGGCGTGGGAATGACGGGGCCGTACGGCTTTTATTACGGCATCGTGGCGCTGGCGATCCTGGCCGTCTATCTGATCGCTTGCCCGTGGTTCGACGCCAAGCGCGGCCGGGAGAACCCGCTGGTCGCCGAAGCGGCGGATACCGGCGGCTTCAAATCCGTGCCGATGGCACTGCTCGCCATCGTGGGTGGATTGGTCGGTGTCGTCGGAGGCGCCAATCTTCTGGTCTCCGGCGCCATTACCCTGGCGCGCGTGGCGGGCGTCAGCGAGGAGGTGATCGGCCTGACCATGATCGCCTTCGGCACATCGGTGCCGGAACTTGCGACCACCGTTGCGGCGGCGCTGCGCCGCCAGACTGCCGTCGCTCTGGGTAACGTGCTGGGCAGCAACATCTTCAACATCCTCGGTGTCATGGGCGTCGTCAGCCTCGTTGCCCCGACTGGCCTGCCGCCACAGATCGCCGGATTCGACATCTGGATCATGCTGGCCGCCAGCGTCGTGCTGCTGCCCTTCCTGGCGACGGGTTGGCGCATCAACCGCTGGGAAGCCGCGATCTTCTTTGTCGCCTATCTCGCCTTCCTTGGAGCGCAGGCGGTCGGACCGACGATCGTCATGGATCAGGTCGGCACATATTGGGCCTCCCTGGCGTCGGCCGTGTTACCATAGTCCCGGCGCACCGCTTCAGAAGCGCCGGGTCAGGCCGATATCCAGGCGATGACGGTCGTACTGATAGATGTCCACGGTCGACACGTTATAGGTATAGCCGTAGCGCAATACCGGCGCGAAGCCGAAAAGGACCGGCTCCTGATAGGTAACGTCGATCGAGGCGTCGAAACGGTGGTCGACACGGTTTTCCGGGGAGAAGAACGGTCTTTCGTCGTACAGCCGATAATCTGCCGACCCCCGCAGGAATACAGCAAACGGGGCCTCGAAATCGTAATAATATCCGCCGCCGAGGCCGAGCGACGAATAAGCGTTGACCGGCAGCCCCGAGGCGGTCCTGTCAAAGCGTACGTTGCCGCGGACGAAAGACCGCGCGTTGATTTCGTAGGTGACCGTGCCGTCGGCCAGTACCCGGACACCATTGCGTTCCCGAAGGTCCGGAAAGTCGCGATACCGAATGTCCAGATATCCGTCGAACCGGGTGCGCGCGTCGAGCCTGCGGTCAATCTCCAGGCGGCCGCCAACATCCGCAGCCACCGGATCGGCGATAGCGGACAGGAAGTCATGTCCCAGACCTTGCCCCAGACTTTGCCCCAGTCCCTGCCAATGCGCTGATGCTACCGCCAGCACGCTGGTCGATCCGCCATCGTGGCGAAATCTGAGGCCTGCGTGACCAGAAGCGACAGTCGACGCAAGGTCCGGATCGTCATAGGCCACATGGCCGATGCCCGCGCCCAGTCTCAGGTCGGTACGCGTGCCCTGACCGAACGAAAACGGCAACTCGGGGCTATATTCGACAGAGGCATTGCCGAAGACCCCGATACCCGTCGACCGGCGCATGGACTCCGAAAGGCGCAACGGCAACCCGAACAACTCGATCTCGTCGATCGTCGTGCCCTGTGTAACATTGCTGTCCGGTGCGATCCCGATCGCGGCGTCGAATTGCCAGGGGTCCCGCGGCGTCATCGCGTCCACATACGCATCCACTACCGCGGCCGCCTCGGCCGATAGTCCGGGATCCGTTCGCGCGATCCGGAAATTCTCACGGGCCGCATCATAGTCGTCGTCCATGAACAGCAGCCGCCCGAGTTCGAGCCGCGCATCCACGCGGCTCTCATCCTGCGCCAGGATGCGGCGATACTGGTCGATCGCGGCAGGCGCCTGCCCGTCTTCGGCCAGTAGACGGGCCAGAATCATCCGGCCGTCAGTCAGGGAAAGGGTGCCGGCTGCAACCAGTGTCTCGACCATCGCCGTAGCGATGTCGAGGCGACCGGCTGCGATCAGCCGCCGCAACATGGCTTGCTGTTCGGAGGCCGACAGTTCGGAAAAATCGATGTGCGGCGTGTCGGGATTCCGGGGCAACGACACGATCTGGACCGAAACGGCCTGTCCCGGCCCGATTGGTCCGCTTCCGCCCGGCCCCATGACGGGCCCGGCTTCCGGAATCGCCGTAAGCGCTGTCCCGGCAACGCACATCACGGCAATACCTGTTACCGCATAGACGAGACCGGTCGGACGGAACACGGCAAATCCACAAAGAGGATACACGAGATCGATTGGCGGCCCAACTTACTGGCGCGTCGTTCCGAAAACACCATCGATACGGCTGCTGTCGCCATATTCACCCTCGAATACGCCCGCAGCGTTCGCCGCGTTGGGGCCATAGAAGCGTCCCTTGGCTTCTCCTCGGTTCAGACCGTCGCCCAGAAGTTGCATCCAGAATGAACTGCCGCCCATATTCACGCCCTCACCCGACCAGGGTTCTGCCGCGAATGAAGCATCGTCACCTACGCTGCTCTGAAGCGCGATATCCATCCTGACCCGGTTGGTTGTGAAGTTCGCCTCAAGGCTGGCCGTTCCGGACAGCGTGTCTCTGACACTGTTGTTCGCCTCGGTTCTGACGGCATAAGCAGTGCCGGAATAGCGCGCGGCCCCGGACAGATTTCCGGCCGCGTTGTTCGTTTCTTCACCCACGATGAAGAACGCATGCCGGTCGAGACGGAGGTCGCTGTCGCCGATATCCAGATCGGCAAGCGCGCTCATGACGAAATACGCGTCGTCCGGCGCAACCTGAGCAAGGAAAACGAGATTGTCGCCGCCGGCATGCTCACCTACGAAATGAACCCGGTCGTCGCCTTCCAGAACGCTCTGCGGGTCGAAGTCCTCCGCCAGGCCGAGCGATTCCCAGAACCCCGGCTCAGCATCTTCGTCCGCAGCACGGCCGCTGGCACCATCAATGGGCGAAAACCGATAGACATAGCTTTGGGTATCGCCATCGAGCACAACGCTGACCGTGTCGTCATCATTGTAGCGAAGCCGGACGGCGCTGGACTGAATTCCGGCGCTGAGGCTCGAACGCGCTTCGGTTTGAAGGTAAACGCCGCTTGGAACCATCAGATTGTCCGTAACCCGAAGGTCGCCTGGCACCGAGCCGACGCTGATGGAGTCAGGCTGTGACTCGTCATCCACCTGTTGATCGTTGGAAGCCCCGCCCCCGCCGGAAGCTGAAGGTCCGCTACCTGACGATGAACCGCCGACACACCCGCTCAACAAGAAACCGGACGACAGAAGGATGCCGGCGACAATGAGAGGCAACAAAGGTTGTGAACGCATGATAGTTTCCGCCAACTCGGTTGGGCACCAGCACCCACATCAATAGATCTATAATCAATTAAATACCATATGATTTTTATGTTGATTGGCCGTTTCTCCGCAACAAGTTGAAGCAGGACGGAATCCGAAATCATGGTCAGAGGCAAATCGTGATGCCGAACCCAACACTGAACGATCGGGTTCATGAGCAGGTCGCGCTTGCGGTTCCCCCGGAATGGCGAGACTGTCTCGCCCAGGCAATACAGTGCATCGGCGGCGAATGGACAGCACGGCTGAACATTCGGATACTCGACACGCCCGAGGGCGCGGTCTCCGACCTCAGACAGGCGGGCGACCAGTCGCGGGTGCACCTGGTCATTGTTTCCGAGCTGGCGGCGCAGTCGCGGCGTCCGGTCCATCTTGACGAGTTCCGGTCACGAATCGGCCGTCTGGCCATGGAGAATGCGCCGCGGATCCGGGTCAACGCGGTCCTGATCAGGCTTCCCGATGCGCTGGCAGCTTCAGTAACGCCACAGCCATCATTCGATGACGGACGAATCATCGTCGGCCTGGCGCAGTCATTGACCGAGATAAGATCGGCGACTGGCCAAACGCTCGACTGGCAAGCCAGCGCCCTGCCCCGAACGGATTAGCCCGGATGGAGAATGCCGGGTACCGGCAGGTCACGCCTTTGGGATGCAAAGAGCGGCGACCATATTTCGGAATTTGTTCACAGGGACGGTAATCAGACCCCGGCGACCAGAGTCAAGGAAGTCATAGCCCCAATCCACCGAGCCATAGGGCATTGACATCCAGACAGTTATTGAAAATCAGATACTTAACAAAACTGCCTATTTTTTAGGCAGCGGGCCATAGTTGCTGATTCCCGCCGTTCCGGAGAGACTGCCCATGTTCTGCCCACAGAGTTATCCACAGGAACCGTGGACAGCAACAGTGACGTCTGAGTCTCTCGACCGGTGTCGCCGATTGTTGTATTCCGCGATGCAACGGCCGATATGGGTGGCGAGCAATCCACCGCCAGCCGCATGCAGCACGAGCGAGCCGCCGAACCAGCGGTATATCGGGACATGGACGAAGCCAAAGACACCAACGACGCCACAACGAACCTTGGTTCGCTCGACCACACCTCCGTCGACGACCGTCGCGGCGGGGCTGTGGACGGGGCCATGGATGAAGCCGAGACGGATTCCGAAGCGGGCCGCGCCAGACGCCGCCGGGTCACGGCTGCGGATATCGCTTCAGGCGTGTCGATCATTGCCGGGTATCTGAAGACCCTGCCGCATTCGGCCGGTGTTTACCGTATGCTCGACGCCAAAGGCGACGCCTTGTATGTGGGCAAGGCCCGCGATCTGAAGCGGCGCGTAACCTCATATACCCAGACCGGCAAGCACCCTGCCCGCCTTCTGCGCATGATTGCAGAAACGCAACAGATGGAATTCGTCGTCACGCGATCCGACGTCGAAGCCCTGTTGCTGGAAGCCAACCTGATCAAGCGCCTGCGGCCCCGCTACAATGTGTTGCTGCGTGACGACAAGACGTTCCCGCAGATCCTGATCACGGGCGATCACAGATTTCCGCAGATTACGAAGCATCGCGGCGCCGAAAGCCGGAAGGGACAATATTTCGGACCGTTTGCTTCGGCCGGCGCCGTGAACAGGACGATCACGGTGCTTCAGCGCGCGTTTCTGCTGCGCAATTGCTCCGACGCCGTCTTCAGCAATCGCACGCGCCCCTGCCTTCAATACCAGATCAAGCGCTGTACGGCGCCCTGCGTCGGCTTCGTCGACGACGAGGCCTATGGCCGGCAGGTCTCCGATGCCGTCGCCTTCCTGAAGGGCGAAAGCGACGCCGTGATCGGCTCGTTCAAGAAGCGCATGCAAGAAGCCTCGGACGCCATGGAATTCGAGTCGGCTGCGCGATACCGGGATCGGATCCGGGCGCTGGCCGCCATCCAGGCGCACCAGGACATCAACGTCTCGGGGCTTGGCGACGCCGACGTCTTCGCCGCACATCAGGATGGCGGTCAAACCTGCATCCAGGTCTATTTTTTCCGTGGCGGCCGCAATTACGGCTCCCGGGCCTATTTCCCGAGCCACGACCGCGTGCTTGAAACCGCCGATGTCCTCGGCGCGTTTCTCGCCCAGTTCTACGACGCCAAACCGGCGCCACCACTGATACTGCTCAGCCACGCGATTGCCGAATCCGGACTGCTGGGCGAAGCGCTGGGCGTGAAATCCGGTATCAAGGTGCAGGTTTCGGTGCCCAGGCGCGGCGAGAAGAAGCGCCTCATCGATCATGCGCAGGACAATGCCCGCGAAGCCATGGGACGCCGGCTTGCCGAAAGCGCAACCCAGGCCCGCCTTCTGGACGGTCTGGCCGAGGCGTTCGATCTGGGGCAACGGCCCGAGCGCGTCGAGGTGTACGACAACTCGCATATTTCGGGAACCGATGCCGTGGGCGCAATGATCGTCGCCGGCCCCGACGGTTTTCAGAAGAACGCCTACCGCAAGTTCACCATCAAGTCGGCGGAAGCCGCCGGCGATGATTTCGCGATGATGAGGGAAGTCCTGACCCGCCGTTTCACCCGGGCGCTAAAGGAAGATCCCGAGCGGACAGAGGGAACGTGGCCCGACCTGCTGCTGATCGATGGCGGCAAAGGCCAGTTGTCGGCCGTCATGGAGGTTCTTGCCGATCTCGGGATTGAGGACGTGGCGATCGTGGCGGTCGCAAAAGGGCCGGATCGCAACGCCGGACGCGAGCGGTTTTTCCTTCGGGATGGACGCGAGCTGTCGCTGGATATCAAGGACCCGGTTCTTTATTTCCTGCAACGGCTGCGGGACGAAGCGCACCGATTCGCCATCGGCACACATCGCGCCAAACGCGCCGGACGCATCGGCGCGTCACCGATCGACGACGTGCCCGGCATCGGGCCCCGGCGCAAAAAGGCGCTGCTGATGCATTTCGGATCGGGGCGGGCAGTGACCAAAGCCGGACTGGCCGATCTGGAAGCGGTCGAGGGCATCAGCAAAGCGGTCGCCAAGCGACTCTACGATCATTTCCAATCGAAATAGTGACGACCGGCCGCGTTGTCCCGGTCGCCGACTCAAGGGCGCATGGCCGCTCTGAATTGATCCGTATCAATGCCGATCACCGTATGCCGCTGCAGACTCACCGGTGGTGGGGGTGCGCAGATGTCGGGTGCGGAGGGGAAGTGCAGCCATGCCACACAAGCAGGTGATGTTCCGGTCCGCGGCGCGGGAGAAGATTCTCCGCGGCGCCGCGCAATTGGCCGATGCGGTCCGAATTACGCTGGGGCCGCGGTCGAAATCGGTCCTGATCGAACGCAAATGGGGGGCGCCGATCGTTTGCAACGACGGCGTCACGATTGCCAAGGAATTCGACCTCAAGGACCCCGAGGAGAATCTCGGCGCGCGGATGCTGCGTCAGGCCGCGGAAAAAACCGGTGACATGGTCGGCGACGGGACGAGCACATCGACCATCCTGGCCCATGCAATCCTGTCGGATGGCGTTCGCAACGTCGTCGCCGGTGCCAGTGCGATCGAGATCAAGCGCGGCCTGGATCGCGGGGCCAAGCGCGCCATTACGGCATTGCAGTCCATGTCCAGACCGGTCGGAACGCGCCGGGAAAAAGAACAGATCGCCACGATCTCCGCCCATAACGACCCGGAAATCGGCGCGCTGATCGGCGAGGCGATGGAGAAAGTCGGCGATGAGGGCGTGATCACGGTCGAAGAGTCGAAAACTACCGAAACGGTGCTCGAAATCGTCGAGGGCATGCAGTTCGATCGCGGCTTCATCTCGCCCTACTTCGCCACCGACACCGAAAAGGTGGAGGCCACTCTCGATGATGCCCTCGTTCTGATCGTCGAGCGCAAATTGTCGTCATTGCACGATATGATCCGGCTGCTGGAGGAAGTGGCGAAGTCGGGGTCGCCGCTTCTGGTCATCGCCGAAGACGTCGAAGGCGAGGCCCTGGCGACACTGGTGGTCAACGAGATCCGCGGCATTCTGCGCAATTGCGCCGTCAAGGCGCCGGGCTTCGGCGACCGACGCAAGGCCATGCTTCAGGATATCGCCGTTCTGACCGGCGCGGAGGTGATATCCGAGGAAGCCGGGATCAAGATGGATTCGGTCGGCATCGACCGTCTGGGCCGGGCAAAACGCGTGGTGATCGACAAGGATAGCACGACCATCATCGGCGGCGGGGGCGATCCCGCGGCGATTGCCGCGCGGGCCGACCGGATCCGGCGCGAAATCGCCGATACGACCAGCGACTACGATCGCGAAAAACTCGAGGAACGGCTGGCGAAACTGTCAGGCGGCATCGCCGTGATCCGGGTCGGCGCGCCCACCGAAGCTGAAATGAAATCGAAGAAGGAAGCTCTGGACGACGCGATCAGCGCGACCAAGGCCGCCGTGGCGGAAGGCATCGTTCCCGGCGGCGGGCTGGCGGCCATACGATGTATGAAGGCGGTCGCCGATGAAGAACAGTCGTGCGAGGGCGACGAGCGCACCGGTGTGCGCATCCTGCGTCGTGCCCTGGAAATGCCGGTGCGCCAGATCGCCGAGAATTCGGCCGTCGACGGCGGCGTCATCCTCGCCCGAATGCAGGAGGGCGAGGGCAATCTCGGATTCGACGCCGCGCGCAATGCCTATGTCGATCTGATCGAGGCCGGCATTATCGATCCGACCAAAGTCGTCCGGATTGCCCTTGAGAACGCCGTTTCGGTTGCGGGCGTTCTGCTGTTGACCGAAGCCACCATGACCGAAATCCCCGAACCGGCGAAGGAGCGCGCCCCGGCACCGGAAATGGAATTCTAGACGGCCATGCCGGCCTTTCGGGAGGGACGACCATGCGTTTCTTCGTCTTGAACGGAGCGGAAGAACTCGGCGCGTCGATCGCCGCAGCGCTGGGACACGCCCCGGCGCCGCACGAAGAGCGGGACTTCGAAGGTGGGGAACACAAGGCCCGCCCTTTGACGAGCGTGCGGGACGAGGACGTTTTCGTCCTTCACGATCTTGTCGGCGACGCCCGATTCTCGGTCAATGACCGGTTGGTGAGGCTGCTGTTCTTTCTGGCGGCCTGCCGCGACCACGGCGCAGCCCGAGTGACGGCGGTCACCCCGTGTCTGGCCTATGGGCGCAAGGACCGGCAAACGAAGGCCCGAGACCCGGTGACCACCCGCTATGTCGCGCAATTGTTCGAAGCCGTCGGCGTCGACCGGATCGTCACGGTCGATGCACACAACATTGCCGCGTTTCAGAACGCCTTCCGGTGCGAGACGGTGCATCTGGATACCAGGCGGCTGTTCACCCCGACGATCCGGCAACTGGCAAATGGCCGGCCCGTTACGATCCTGTCGCCCGACGGCGGCGGCATCAAGCGCGCTCAACTGCTGAAAGCGTCGCTTGAAACCGACACAGATATGAAGATCGGATTCGGATTGATGGAAAAGCGGCGCAGTCGCGGCGTCGTCTCCGGCGACCTGTTCGCCGGCTCGGTCGAGGGTACGGTCGTCGTCATCATCGATGACATGATCGTCAGCGGCGGCACGATCCTGCGCGCCGCGGAAGCGTGCCGCGAACACGGGGCGGCGTCGGTCCATGCATTTGCAGCGCACGGAATGTTCGACTCTGCGGCTGTGCGGCTGTTCTCGACCGACGCCATCGACAGCATCGCCGTCACTGACAGCACGGCCGCCGCCGCGCGCGCGAAAACCGCTTTCCCCGCCGCCCGTCTCGATATCATCGGTGTCGGCGACCTGATCGGGCAAGCCATCACCCGACTTCATTCCGGAGGGTCAATCGCGGACCTGCTGGGCATGGAGGAATGAACCGGCCTTCGCCGATCAATCATCGCCCTTTCCGGCGTCGAAATCCTGCGCGACCGGCGCGCGCGAAGAAGTCGCGACATCGATCTCCCGCTCGGCCTGGCGGATATAGGCAATCGCCAGCGGCCGCCACCGTTCGGCGTGCCGGACGGGCTTCGAAAGTAGATGCACGATGCACAGCCGTGCTCTCAGAAGTGCCCTGAACCCGCCATAGAGCGCCAGCAGCGCGGGCGACGGGTCGGAAAACGGGCCGGCACCGGAGCGGTCGGAGGCGGACGGCTCAGCGGCCGCCATCATGCGCTCCAGAGTCCCACGAACCCCGGATGCGCCCAACATATCGCACTCCATGCCCAGATACGTGATTTCGTCGCATGGATCGATGATCCGCATGGCGCGGTTGAATTCCAGACAATCGATGATCTGGGGCGGGTCGGTGAGGCAGATGTGCTCGGGTCTGAGATCGCCGTGCCCTTCGACGATCATATGCGTTGCCATACGGTCGCCGATCTCTTTCTGACAGGCGTCGAAAAGCCTGTCGACCGCCGCGAGCGGGCCAGCGGCGATGTTGGCCAATCCCAACGCCCGCCGCATGAGGATAGATCGGTTCAGGCCCTGCTCGGCGGCGAGGAAGCGTAGATAAGAGGTTCCGTCCACCCGGTTTTCCGGTCGCCGGGCACGGATGTAAAAATCGGAAAGGCGCGTGGCGATGCACCGGACATCCGAAACCTGGAGCCGCCCCTGGCGGATCCGCGCATCCAGCATATCCGATTGCGGCAGCCGCTTCATTTCGACCAGCCAGTCGACCACACGCCCGGTCCCTTCGACACTCTCCTCGCCCAACGTCAATCCACCGCTGCACAGCCGCCGAAGGGGAAGCGTCCGGACATAGGTTTCGGCCGCCAGCCGGCGGTTGAGGCGCACCTCTTCCTCACAGAAAAACCGGCGCTTCTCCAAGGTGCTGAAGTCGAGGTGCCGGTGCTGAACGGGCTTCTTGAGCTTGAAGGCACGGTCATCGGTCAGAAACACCCAGGACATAGTCGTTTCGAGGGTTTCGACCCGGCGCGTCGGCGTCGGATAGGCGGTCGGACTGCCGAGAAAGCTTACCTTTTCCGCCGTTGGATCGATGCGGCGGCTCGTCCTCGACTGGGTCATGACCAGGGGCTCCGCACTATCGGCCGTGCAGGATGCTATCGCGGATTTCGCCTTGATATCGTTTCAGGTCGGCGCTGACGGCGACGGGATAAGGTGAATCCGCGGGCGCGAGGCGCCGCAGCCGGTCCGGCAATGTGTCGACCAGGGCTTGCGCCCGCGCCCGTATGTCGCTGATCGGTTCGCGCTCCATCCCGAGATGCGCCGTCCGCCGGCCGCCCGTCATCACCGGCCTGAGCAAGGGGTCGCCAGCATCGTTCGGACCGGCGCCCTCCTCGGTTGCCAGGGCAATCGTGTCACCGACGGCGATCCCGTTCGAGAAGCGCCTGAATACCTGCTTGGGCCCCGGCAAGGTCTCTTTGCCGGCCGACATCTTCAGCCGGCCCCGTCCCTCGTAGTCTGTCAGCTTGTAAGCGATGTCCAGAGACGGGGCGTCGGTCGAGACGATCATATCCGTCCCGACACCGAAAGCATCGATCGGAGCGCCGCCCATCAAGAGACGATCGATCTGCCATTCGTTCATGCCGCCGCTGGCGACGATGGCCACCCCTTCCAGTCTGGCAGCATCCAACCGTCCGCGCGCCTGTTGCGACAATGCCAGCAGATCGCCGGAATCCAGCCTGATCGCCCGGATTTTGAAATCCAGCCCCCGCTCCCTGGCCAGAGCAATGACGGTCTCGACACCACCCATCGTGTCATAGGTGTCGACCAGCAAGGCAATATCCGGGACGACGGACGAAATGGCGCGGAACGCGTCGATTTCGGATGGAAAAGCCTGCACAAAACTGTGTGCCATGGTACCGGCAACCGGAATACCATAGGCGCGTCCGGCTTCCACGTTCGACGTTGCCGTCACACCGGCAACATAGGCGGCCCGCGCCCCCATGATCGCAGCCTCGCGGCCATGAGCCCGTCTGCCGCCGAAATCGGTGATCGGCCGCCCCTGGGCGGCGCTGACGATACGAGCGGCTTTCGAAGCGATGGAAGTCTGAAAACTGACGATATTGAGCGCCAGTGTTTCAAGGAGTTGCGCTTCGGCAATGGGTCCCCGGATTTCGACGATCGGCTCGTTCCCGAACACCGGCGTGCCTTCCGGAACGGCGCGTATCTCCCCGCTGAAGCGAAAGGCCTTCGCCCATTCAAGGAAGTCTGCCTCGAACGGGCCCAGCGTCGCGAGATAGCGGATATCCTCGTCATCGAAACGGAAGTCGTCGACAGCCTGAAGCAAATCGTCAAGCCCGCAGGCGATCATGAAGTTCCGATGCTGGGGCAGCTTGCGCACGAACAGGCTGAAGACGGCGTCGCCCTTCATCGAGTGCGCACGATAGGCGCGGGCCATTGTGATCTCGTAGAAATCGGTGAAGAGTGCGGACATTGTCTCACCCTGGCCAGCCGTTTCGATGGTACGGGACGAGTCCCCGGTTTTCGAAGAATTCGCCCATGGTGAACGCATAGAGGCCAGCGGGAAAGCCCGGTGATCATATCTTTCCGGTACCGGCTTCCAGGGGCACCTGATCCCCCCGAACGATCCCGCGGCAACATCGGCCAACGCCGCAATTACCACTCGGCGCTCAGCCAAAAATTGCCATGATCCATCACCATAATTTACCATTCGTCTTCCTTTGAAGACAGTGAATCACAGCACCCCCTTCCAGGGTTCCCGTAATGGGTCCCCGGTCGGGCTGCGCCTATGGATCCGGATGCACACATTTCCGGATGTTCTCATCGTCGTTGGACGTCTGTATCGTATGCGTGGTGACGGATGCGTCGTGCAGTCGCCGTGATGGGACTTGTCATCGGCAGGCACGTCGCCCAGAAAGGTGCATGGGAACCGGCTTCACCGCCGGTGGCGACCACGGACAGTCGAACGGGTAACCATGATCACATCCCTGCCCAATGCGCTGACCATTTTCCGGATCATCTGCATTCCGGTTCTTGTCGGGCTGTTTTTCATCGATCGCCCATGGGCGCCATGGACGGCCGGGGGCATTTTCGTAATCGCTGCGGTTACGGATTTTTTCGACGGCTATCTCGCACGCAAGATGGAAGTCGTATCGCTTCTGGGTAAACTTCTGGACCCGATCGCGGACAAACTGCTGGTTGCGGCGACACTGCTGACGCTGATCGCATTCGACCGCATCACCGGACTGACGTTCCTGGCTGCGCTGGCCATTCTGCTGCGCGAGATCCTGATTTCCGGCCTGAGGGAATTCCTCGCCGGCATGAACGCACCGGGATTGCCGGTATCAAACCTTGCGAAGTGGAAGACCGGGATCCAGATGACGGCGTTGGGGATGCTCATCGTCGGCGATTCGGCACCGGGTTGGTGGCAGGTCGATCCGGTCGGTATGCTTCTGCTTTGGATCGCCGCGGTACTGACAATGGTCACGGGATGGACATATCTGCAAGCCGGCCTCAGCCAGGCGATGCATCCCCAATCGCCGCCGCCCGCTTCGACGCGCGATCAATCGACCAACAGGGCCAGTTCCGTTGGCTGAAGCGACGAACTCAAGGGTCGTCGACATTTCCGATTCCGCTCCGTTCGCGGGACCGTCCAGGAAATCGGTTTCCCGATCGGTTTCGGGTAGGAAGGATTTTGCCACCGGCGAAGCGATCTCGCGCGCGGGTCGGTCTCGGCTCGGGCACCGCAATAACTCGGACGCGCAGTCACCGAAGTGATCTGGTTCCGCAAACGATTCTTTCGACATCTTCTGAGGCCGATGATCCGGATGCAGCTGACGCCGGAGGTCATCGCCCGCAGCCTTGCCATTGGTGTCTTCTGGGGGGCCTCGGCGACCGTCGGATTTCAGTTCATCGGCATCGCGGTTTGCTGGGCCATTGCACATTGGTCCAGGCGACCGTTCAACGTGGCAATCGCCCTGGTCTTAACGAATATCACGAACCCGTTTACGATAACCCCGGCCTATTCGCTGTTCATTCTGACCGGATGCGCGATCTCGCCGAGTTGTATGGGCGGGGCGGCGCTGGTCAACGATCTGGTCAGCCGCCTACAGGCCGACGGGGTGCTGGCCGTGGTCCAGGAAAGCGGCTATCTGCTGCTGCTGGCATTTCTGGGGTCGATGCCCTATGCGATACCCGCAGCCATCGGCAGCTATTTCCTGGGACGCATGATCGGCCGGCGCCTGGAGACGCGCCGACGCCGGAAGGCGCGCAGGGAAGTCGGTAATGCCGGACCCAACGGCAAACCGGATGCCCGCCCCGCGGTTTCCGTCGGGTCGCTGAACAATCGGTCGTTGTGACCTCAAATCGAATTGGTAGCGCCTGTGGATTTTGCCGCCTATTGTTTTCACCTGAACCGCAGAAGCGTCGGACGACCGAGGAGGCGATATGAAGCTGCTCTATTTCGCATGGCTGCGGACACATATCGGCGTCAACGAGGAACTCGTGACACCGCCCGACGATGTGAGGACGGTCGCCGACCTCGTCGGCTGGTTGAAAACACGCGGCAGCGGCTATGCCGAAGCGCTGAAGCACGATTCGGTCGTTCGCGTCGCCGTCAATCAGACATTTGCCGATCCGGCGACGCCGGTCGGTCAGGACGATGAAGTCGCTTTGTTCCCGCCGATGACCGGCGGCTGAAGGAATATCGCAATGGCCGAGATCGACGTCAGAGTACAGGAACAGCCGTTCGATGCCGGCGTCGAATACGGCCGGTTCGTCCAGGTGCCGGCAGTGAACAATGCTACCGATATCGGGGCGGTCGCGTCGTTCGTCGGCCTCGTCCGGGGTAGCGATGATCGTCATGGTCCGGGCCCTGATGATGCCGAGCACGCCGCAAACGGCGAGACCACGATCCGGGCGATGACCCTGGAGCATTATCCGGGCATGACGGAAAAGGCGATCACGGCGATCGCAGAAGAGGCCGCCGAGCGGTGGCCTGCCCTTCGACGAGCCACCGTCATCCACCGGTTCGGCCGCATGCTGCCCGGAGAACCGATCGTGCTCGTCCTGACCGCGTCGCCGCATCGCGACGCCGCCTTCGACACCTGCCGGTTCCTGATGGATTGGCTGAAGACAAAGGCACCGTTCTGGAAGCTCGAAGAGACGCCGTCCGGCGAACGCTGGGTGGATGCCCGCGACAGTGACGATGCCGCTGCCGCGCGCTGGAACCCAGGCAACACGGAATAGATTATTCCGCGGCGCTTGTCGCGGAAGCAGTGGCTGAAGGCGCGTTGACAGCCCTGGTATAGGCATCGATCAGGGTTTCGGTGATCTTGCCCGGCGTATAGGTGCGGCTGTCGATCAGCCCGACGGGCGTCACCTCGGCCGCGGTACCGGTAATGAACACCTCCGTCGCCTTTTCCAGATCATCCGGCCACATCGGACGTTCGATCACCGTCATGCCTGCCTCGCGCGCCAGACCGATCACCGTGCGGCGCGTGATCCCGTCGAGGAAGCAATCCGGTTCGGGCGTGTGGATTTCCCCGTCGATGACAAAGAAGATGTTGGCGCCCGTCGATTCGGCAATCCGGCCGCGGTAATCGTACATCAGGGCGTCGTGGAAGCCCGCGCCCTCGGCGGCGTGCTTCGACATGGTGCAGATCATGTAGAGACCCGCCGCCTTGGCGTGCACCGGCGCCGTTGCCGGTGACGGCCGTGCCCATTGGCTCGTCTGCAGTTTGATCCCCTTCATCCGCGCCGCCGGATCGAAATAGCTTGGCCATTCCCAGGTCGCGATGGCCATGCGGATGGTGTTGTGCTGAGCTGAAACGCCCATCATTTCCGACCCGCGCCACGCAACCGGTCGCACATAGCCATCGACGATATTGTTTGCGGCGATGACCTGGCGTGTGGCCTCATCGATCTCGGCCGCCGTTATCGGCAGGTCGAAGCCGAGCACGCGGGCAGAGTAGACGAGCCGCTCGGAGTGTTCCGTCAGCTTGAAAACCTGACCGTTGTAAACCCGTTCACCCTCGAATACACAACTGCCGTAATGCAAACCGTGGGTCAGGACATGAATTTGCGCGTCACGCCAGGGCACCATCCGGCCATCAAGCCAGATCGAGCCGTCACGATCATCGAATGGAAGATTCGCCATGATAAAATGGTCCAGTTGTTAGAAAGTTACCGTTCCCTCGCTCACTGTGTAACATTTTCCCTTTCGGTGTGTCAACATAGCTGACATAATCGGTACCATCATGCCTGAGTTTCCGAGGCGACATGACTGAACCGAAGGTTGGTGCCAATCCTCTGTTCCTCCGTGAGGAGGAGTTGCGCCAGGGCATAGAGCTGCTTTTTTTCGCTTATCGTGATTTCACCGGCGAGGCCGACCGAATTCTCGACGAGCTCGGACTCGGCCGCGCCCATCATCGCGTTATCTATTTCGTCGGGCGCAATCCCGGGATAACCGTATCCGACCTGCTGCGGATCCTTCGGATCACCAAGCAAAGCCTGAGCCGTGTGCTGACGGATCTGATGTCGAAGGGCTATGTCGTTCAGCGTCAGGGCACGACCGACAGACGCCAGCGTCTGCTGGAACTGACCGAGGACGGCGAAGCGCTGGAGCGAAGCCTGTCCGAACGTCAGCGGGCCCGGCTTGCCCGCGCCTATCGTGAGGCAGGCGCCGACGCTGTAGAAGGATTCCGGCAAGTGCTTCATGGCCTCATCGACGAGGACAAGCGCTTCCAGGCCCCGGATATCGGGCGCGACAGCACCCGGCAAGGACGCCGATCATGACCGGCCGGCCCGGCGTGACCGCCGCCGCAACACACGGCCTCTGCACATGAGGCAACGGAACACTTCGGCGCCGGCCGTTGCCGATGCCCTGCCCTCGCCGGCGGTCGCGCTCGGGATTGCCCTCGTCCTGATCGGCATGTTCCTGTTCAGCGCCAACGACGCGCTGGGCAAATGGCTGGTCACAACCTATTCCGTCGGACAGGTACTGCTAATTCGCTCGGCGGCCGCCCTTGTCGCCCTGCTGCCCTTTATATGGCTTTGGGGGCGTCCGGCGATCGTTTCCCGCGACCGGCCGGGCATCCAGGCATTGCGTGTCCTGTTCTCCACAGCCGAAGTGTTCTGTTTCTATTCCGCAGTGTATTTTCTACCCTTGGCCGACGTCATGACATTCTGGCTCGCTGCGCCGATCTATGTCGCGGCCCTGTCGCCGATGCTTCTGGGCGAGTCCGTCGGATGGCGCCGCTGGACCGGGATTATCGTAGGCTTCATCGGCGTCATCATCGTCCTCAACCCGTCGTCGGCCACGCTTACGCTCCCGGCGCTCATTTCCGTCGTCGGCAGCCTGACCTTCGCCTTGATGATGCTGACGGGCCGCATGCTCAGACGAACGCCGGACACGGCCCTCGTTTTCTGGCAGACTATGGGGGCCCTGATTGCGGGTGCGGTCCTGGCGCCGTGGGGCTGGGTGCAGCCAACCGATTTCGACTGGATGCTGCTTGGCTGCCTCGGCATCATTGCCATGGGTGCGCATGTCCTGATCAACCGGTCGCTAAAGCTTGCCGATGCCGCAACGATTGCGCCGTTCCAGTACACGCTGCTGCCCTGGGCGGTTATCTTCGGCTATTTCTTCTTCGGCGACATCCCGCGTTGGAACATGCTGATCGGGGCGGCTGTCATCGTCGGCGCAGGGCTCTATATCTATTTCCGTGAACAGCGCGTGAAAAAGCACCGCCAAGTGGTGACGACGCGCCCTCCCGGGGACGTCCCGGGCGCCTGAACTGCTCGCCTTACAAAGCGATAAAGCCAAACCGGAAACCGAAACTTCCGGATAGTATGCCATCATCCTGAAGGAGTATGGCGAGAAGTTGCTGGACCTCGCCTTGTCATCGGGCATACAATTAAGCATCTATGCAATCAAAGAAAAGCCGACCGCCGGCATGTCCGGCTTGGCAGCCCCGGCATCCGTGAATGCGGGCCGGCGAAACCGGAGGAACCGACCATGCCTGACGACATTCAGTCCCGAGATCCCCGCACCAACTTTGCCGACGCGTATTCCGAGGGCATCGAAGCTGGCGACCGCCGGCTCTGGGGCCGCATTGCTCATTCCGACAGACGTGGCTTCCTGCGCGGCGCCGGCCTCAGCGCCATGGGCCTGGCGATCGGCGCTTCCATTCCGTTCCATCGCAGCATGCCGGCCGGCCTTATCCCGGCAGCATTCGCCCAAATTCCCGAAATGGACGCGTTTGGACAGTATGACGGCCTTACCCTGCTCAACGAACGTCCGCTCAATGCCGAAACGCCGCCTCACCTGCTCGATGATGCCATCACGCCCAACGATCGCATGTTCATCCGTTCCAACGGGCTGATACCGGACAATCAGTCCGACGATGTGGTGGAGAATTGGCGCCTGATCATCGATGGCGAGGTCGATAATCCGCTGGAACTGTCGATCGCCGATCTGCAGAACGACTTCGATGTTCACACCGTCGCCCTTCATGTCGAATGTGGTGGCAATGGCCGGGCGTTCTTCAACCCCGGTGCATCGGGCAATCAATGGACCTTTGGCGCGGTCGGCTGCCCCGAATGGACGGGCGTAAGGCTGCGCGATGTGCTGGAACGCGCCGGCGTACGCGACAGTGCGGTCTATACCGGGCACTATGGCAACGACCCCCACATTTCCGGCGATACCGAGCGGGACGCAATAAGCCGGGGTGTGCCCATAGAAAAAGCCATGGATCCGACTGTCATGATCGTCTGGGCCATGAATGGCGGGGATATGCCGCAGCCAAATGGCCATCCCCTTCGTCTCGTCGTGCCGGGCTGGCCCGGTTCGTGCAGCCAGAAATTCCTGACGCGAATCCAGGTGCGCGACCAGGTTCACGACGGCGAAAAGATGGGCGGCTACTCGTACCGCATGCCGGCCTATCCCGTCGCGCCCGGCACCGAAGTACCGGAAAGCGACATGGAGATCATGGAGGCCATGCCGGTCAAATCCATCATCACCTTCCCGGAAACGGGCACTGAGACTGCTGCAGGTGAGGCGACGGAAATCCGCGGCCACGCCTGGGTCGGCGACGCGGAAGTTTCCGCCCTCGACGTTTCGATCGATTTCGGCCAGTCTTGGCAGGCGGCGGAACTCGACGATCCGGTCAATCCGGGCGCATGGCAGAACTGGCGAACCACGGTGACGCTGCCCGAGGCTGGCTATTACGAGGTCTGGGCTCGCGCCACCGACTCCAACGGGCGCATGCAGCCTCCGGTCATTCCCGGCTGGAATCCGCGCGGTTACGGCAACAACATGTCGCACCGGATCGCTATCTTCGCAGCCTGAGTATCACGAACTGACCGGCGGACGGGGCACAGACACCGTCCGCCGGACTTCTGCCCGACCGGCCCCGGCCCCCACCGGTCGCCAGCATTCGCCGCTTCTCCTCGCCCCGCTTCCCCTCGCTTCGATTCAAGAGATTGCCGTTGCCGATGACCACTTCGACCAATCCAGGCACCACCGTGCTGAAAGCCTTCGCCGTGGCCATCGGCATCGCCGGCGCCGTTTCCATCGCCGGTCATTTCGCAGTTCAACCCGGCCACGACGCCTGGCAGGCTGACTTGGCGGCGGCTCAGCGCGACGCAGCCGAAGCCAGGGCCGCGGCACAGGCCGAGGCCGAAGCCCAAGCTGCCGCTGAGGCCGAAGCAGAGGCCGCGCGGCGCGCCGAAGACCGCCGTCAACAGGCACAGCAAGCCCTGTCCAGATCGCTGGGATCGCCGGCGGGACCGTCCGTCTCCGGTGGCGGCTTCAACCCCCTGGCGCCGGGTGGCGGCACCGGCAGTTCGTCGAACGCTGGATACGACGGCCCCCGGAACCCCGACTTTGGCAATCTGCCGGACACCGAAGGGGTCGAAACCGTCTACTACAATTGCACAAGCTGCCATTCAGCGACGGTTTTCACCCAGCAAAGGATGACGCGGGACCGCTGGGACTATACGCTGGACTGGATGGTGACGCATGGCGGCATGGCGGAACTGCCTGACGCCGATCGAGCAACGGTCCTGGATTACCTGGTACGTCACTTCAGTAGCTGACATCACGCTCTGCCGGTGCGTGCCTTAGTACCGGTCCGGAAATGGTCGGGACTGCAGGGTAGAGTCAGGCGGGAACGAGAATCGGTCCGGGACACGGCCCATGACTTCGTGGCTTCACGAACAGCGCCTTCAAGCGGTCCTGGACGCGGTTGGCGACTGCAATCCTGGCACCGTCCTCGACCTTGGCTGCGGCGACGGCGATCTGCTCGTCCGGCTGGCGACCTGGCCGACCGTCAAAGCAATCGTGGGCATCGACTTGTCGGCCCCATCCCTTCGGCAACTTCGCGCCCGTATGGCGGCACTGGAAGACCGTATAACGGCGTCAGTCGACCTGATCCACGGCTCGCTGACTGAAAACTGCCGATCCCTGACCGGCTTCGACTGCGCCGTCCTGGTCGAAACGATCGAGCACATCGATCCCGGCCGTTTGGCAGTGGTGGAGCAGGCGGTATTCGGCGAAATGCGGCCGGGGCGGGTCGTGATCACGACACCGAACGCCGAATTCAATCCGGTGCTTGGCGTCCCTTTGCACCGTTTCCGTCACCCGGACCATCGGTTCGAGTGGGGGCGCGACCGTTTCCGCCGCTGGGCCCGTGGCGTCGCCGGCCGTCACGGTTACACCGGGTGCTGTTCCGATATCGCGGGAACGCATCCGGAACTGGGCGGCGCCAGCCAGATGGCTGTATTCGACCGCGAGGACCGGCGATAGACAGCGCCGCAAAATCTTGCTGTGGCCCCTTTTATTACGTCACTTTATATATTATTTAATCGATAGACGGACCCGCTTGCCACCGCTGCCGGAAATCTCGGTGAATCCGCAAAACCGGAGCGACCGCAAGAGCCGCCAGCCCGATCCGAAAGCGGGATATCGAGCCCATTTGAGAGGTGCAGGATGAACGATTTACAGAAACCGCAAGTGACTGGTTTTTTCGACGAACGGACCTTTTCGGTTCAATACGTCGTGGCCGACCCGGCAACCCGGAAATGCGCCATCATCGACCCCGTCCTGGATTTCGATGAAAAATCCGGGGCGACGGCGACGATCAATGCCGACCGAATCCTCGATTTCATTGAAACGCAGGGTCTGACGGTCCAGTGGATTCTGGATACCCATCCCCATGCCGACCATTTCTCCGCAGCCCGGTACCTCAAGGAAAAGACCGGTGCGCCCACCGCGATCGGCGAAAAGGTCGTTGAGGTCCAGAAACTCTGGAAAGGGCTGTATAACTGGCCCGACTTTCCAGCCGACGGCTCCCAGTGGGATAAACTGTTCGCGGATGGCGAGACGTTCAAGGTAGGCAATATAGACGCAAAGGTAATGCTGTCGCCCGGCCATACCCTGGCTTCGATTACCTATGTGATTGGCGATGCCGCATTCGTACACGACACGTTGTTCATGCCGGATAGCGGCACTGCGCGCGCTGATTTCCCCGGCGGCGATGCGCGGGTGATCTGGAAATCAATTCAGCAGCTGCTGTCCCTGCCGGATGAAACCCGCGTCTTTACCGGCCATGATTACCAACCCGGCGACCGGGAGCCGCTATGGGAAAGCACGATCGCACAACAGAAAGCTCAAAATATTCATGTCGCCAGCGGACAGAATGAAGCCGCATTCGTGGAGTTGCGCGAGGCGAGAGACCGCACACTGCCGATGCCGAAACTGATCCTCCATTCCCTTCAGATAAATATGAATGGCGGCAGGCTACCGGCGCCGGAAAGCAACGGCCGACAGTATCTGAAAATTCCTCTCAATACGCTTGAAGGCGCAGCCTGGGACTAACCTCACTTGACACCTCATACTATAGGGTCCGATCGACGATGCGTTCGCAAGATGAATGCATCGTCTTTCGGTTTGTGGCACATTATTGCTCACATTGCCCGACATATGGTGGAGTAAGTGATGAGGATTCTGTTCAGGTTGCTTCGACTGTTCGGTGATTTCCAGGCCATGAGCCGGGGACGGCTGGGTTCGCGTCTGGTGCGGCGAACCCTGCGCCGGTCGATGCGGCGCGGCAAGCTTCGCGGACCATTCTGACTGGCGGCCGAGCCAGGACCGCTAATGGAACTGATGCGGTCGACCTCTGGTATACTGCTGGCACACCAGCGTATCACTGGATTGTTCCGTTGACAGAAATATCGTCGGCAGGTTTATTGCTTGAAAAAGGGCTTTTCACACATCGGCGCGCGTCCTATTTATTCGATCAGACTGTTCAAATCGCTTGGATATCCCAATGGCAGGACGCCCCAAAAAGCTGGGACCCGATGATCAGGCACGAATCATCGAGTTGCGTGATCGACACGGAATGACATTGTCGGCAATTGCTACCCAATTTTCAGTCGGGATCGCGACGGTCAGCCGCATTTGTGCCAGCGGTTCCGGCGCGAGAGACACGCCGCCCCAGCCGGGTCGCAGTCACGGCGATGCTCTGACTGGCACGACATCGGACCCTGTCGTCACGAGGGCCAATGACACTGCACCTGTCGATCAGGCCGTCAGGGTCGAGACCGGCAATGAGTCAAGGAGCCGCAACAAACCCGAGCCTGGCCTGAATGCTGACGTCGTCACGGCGCCGAGGGAGCCGAGGGAGTCGCGACCGGTACTGTCACTCCAGAATCAGGGTTCGGTTTCGAGTTCGGTTTCGGGCCACGAGGCGCGTCTCGACGCAAAGGCGGGGAGCGATCGCCCACAGCCAACGGCGGCCAATGCCGGGCAAAACGGCTCCGGGACTTCGGGGGCGGACAGTCCCGCACCGGGTTCGGCGGGTGTGCAATGTGCTGCCGGTGAAATCCGCGATTCGTCCAGGGCAGTGGCCCAGGCGCTGGAGCAGTGGCGCCAGACCCGCGCTCAGGAGGACTATGCCAGGGTCGACAAGGCACTCGCTGATATTCGACGCGCCCTGGCGAAAGCCGAAGTGGAACTATGGACGTGGCAGTAGCCGTTTCGGCCCCGATCTGACAATCATGCCGACGGGCTGCCATTTTCCGGTGCCTCGCTTGCCAGCCATTCCCCAGGAGATTCCGCCCCCGGCGGCCGATCATCCAGCCGCCATACCACAGGATAGCTCGGCGCATACTGACAGAAGACACCTGTATGGCGAACGCGCCATGTGATTGCCGACCGCGCCCGTTCATTGTCGTCACCGATACGCCGACGTCGCCCACCAAATCCGAATGCGCGCGAAAGCGACGCGATCAACGATTCGATTTCTTCGGGCACCCTTTCGGCACGTCCGGTGTCGTTGGCATCTTTGGGGCACAGCGCCACCGCCCGATCGACATATCAACCAGCCTGTTCGAAAGCATTTCGATAGAGCTGGGCCTTTCCCAGAACGAGATTGACCATCGCGTCGCTGTCATCGCGATCCAGAGCCCGGTGTGCATGAACGTAAGACTGGCGGCTTGCCTCCTCGAACCTGTCCCAGAACCGACAACTCCACTCGTTGAACCAACTCAGCGACATACCCGCATGCGCCCGTGCTTATTGCGGATCCAGGCCGATCGCCTGCTCGAACAACTGGCGTGCCGCCTCGTCTGCTTCAGCGTCCCCTCGCGCAGGAGACTGAGGCCCTGAAGCGTCACTTCGTGAGCGGCAAGACTTTTTGCCGGCCCTCGGCGGTCCGCCGCGTAGCGGCTCGGCGTGCCTCGCGGGGGCGGCAAGCGCGAGGGACCCTGCCGTATTGCACTGCCCGGATCGGGCCACCTGATCGAAATGGCGGTGCGGGACGGCTGGATGGCCGAATGTCAGAAACGGGAGCCGTAAGCAGCCGAATTGTCAGACTCGGGGGATGCGGCGATCGCGGCGCATCGGTCCGGGACCCCCGGTCTTCACGGACCTGGCGCCCGGTCGGCCTGCTTCGGTATCTCCGCCCTGGCCGGCCTCGATACGGCGGCCGATCCTGGCCAGAAGCTCGGCATTCATTCGTGTCGAACGTATCTGTTCCAGCAGGTCGGCGGTCATTGATCCGGGTGCCGTATCGCCTCGCATCGATCCAGGTGCGGCCGTTACTGTCCGCAGCGCCTGGCGAATCTTGCGCTCCTGATCGTCGAAGAGCAGCGACCACTGACGCGTTTCGGATTTGGCCATATCCAGCGCCGGCCATATTTGCCGCTCCGCGATGCGCCGGTCGAGGACGATTTCCGAGTTGCCGGTCCCTTTCCATTCCTCATAGATCAGATCGTCCATTCGCGACCCGGTTTCCACCAGTGCTGTCGCCATCACGGTGAGCGACCCGCCCTCGCGGAGATTGCGCGCGGCGCCGAACAGCTTTTTCGCCCGCTGCAGCGAAATTGCCTCGATGCCTCCGGACATGACCCGCCCCGTTGCCGGCGCCATCGCGTTGTAGGCGCGGGTCAGCCGGGTAATGCTGTCGATCAGCACCACGACATCCCGACCGAATTCGACCAGCCGCTTGGCTTTGGCCAGGGTCTTCTCCGCCACTTCGATATGTTCATCAGGCGGCGAATCGAAGGTGGAGTAGCAGACTTCGGCCTGGGTATTCTCGATGAAATCGGTGACTTCCTCGGGCCGTTCATCGACCAGAAGCGCGATCAGCATGGCGCGCGGGTGGTTGTAGGAAACGCCGTTGGCGATTTCCTTCAGCAGCATCGTCTTGCCGCTGCGGGGCGGCGCGACGATCAATGTGCGCTGCCCCTTGCCTTGCGGCGCAATGAGATCGACCATCCGGGTTACTTCCGGAGAGCCCGCGCCAGGGTATTCGAGCGGCAGGAACCGGTCGGGATGGATAGGGGTCAAATGGCAGAAATTGCGGCGGCGCTGAGCCGCCCAGGCGGGTTTGCCATTGACGTTGGTCACGGCCACCATGAAGAACCGGCCATCTGGCCCCGGCGCCGCACCCAGCCGACCCGTCAGGACATCGCCCGCCCGCAAATTGCAGTCGCGGATCAGTTCGCCCGGAACCTGAACGATATCGGCACCGTCGCCATAGCGGTCGGTAACGCGAAGAGACGCTGACGCCTTCGCGTCCGAACCGACATCATCCTCGCAAAGAACACCTTCAACCGTAAGCTGCTTCAGGTCGTGATGGCGAAACAGATTCCGGATCACCTGGCGTATGGCTTCCGGCCGCTCAAGGCGCCACCACTCGTCGACGTTCACAGCATCCGCAAGGGCCGACAATTCATCGTCGCTCTTACCGGTGATCTGATCCAGATACATGCATGAACTCCGAGCGTTCCCAATTCACCAGATGGCGCCGCCAGCTGCGGCGAAATTTGCCCCGGCGACAATAGACGCTCAGGCGGCGAACGCCAAATAGTACATGGCAAACGGGTCCAGAATCGCCCGGCGCTACTCCGCCGCGATCTTTATCGGCGGCATGGCCCCCCAAACACCCTCTGCATACTCCCTTATGGTTCGGTCGGATGAGAACCAGCCGCATGAGGCGGTATTGATCGCCGCTTTCTTCATCCAGCGGCGCTGATCGGCGAACAGTGTCCCAACCGAACGCTGGGTATTGTCATAGGTGGCGAAATCGGCAACCGTCATCCAGGTATCGCCGTGATACAGGCTGTCAACCATGAACCGGAACCGGTCCGGTTCGTCGGGCGAGAACACGCCGGACGCGATCATATCCAAAGCGCGTTTCAGCGCGGGATCGGCGTCAATGATCGAAGCCGGATGATAATCTCCCGACTGCCGAAGGTCGGCAACTTCGTCGGCCGAAAGCCCGAAGATGAAGATGTTCTCGTCACCGACCCGCTCGCGTATCTCGACATTGGCGCCGTCCATCGTTCCGATCGTAAGCGCGCCATTCAGGGCAAATTTCATATTGCCGGTTCCGGAAGCCTCTTTTCCGGCGGTGGATATCTGCTCCGACAGATCCGCACCCGGAATGATGATCTCCGCCAGACTGACATTGTAGTTCGGCAGGACGGCGACCTTGAGCATGTCGCGGACTGCGGGGTCCTGGTTGACGACGCGGGCGATATCGTTGGCCAGTTTCAGCGTCATCTTGGCGACGTGATAGGCGCTGGCGGCCTTGCCGGCGAAGACCTTGACCCTCGGCACCCAGGACGCCGTCGGGTTGTCGCGCATCGCATTATACAGCGCGACAGTCTGGATCAGGTTCATGAATTGCCGCTTGTATTCATGAATGCGCTTGATCTGTACATCAAACAACGCGGTCGGATCGACGGACAAGCCGATGCGCGATTCGATCTCTGTTGCCAGGCGCTGCTTGTTGGCGCCTTTGGCTGCGGTATAGGCGTCAAGGAAGCCCACGTCGTCGAGATGCGGCTTCAACCGTTCGAGTTGTTCGAGATCGGCAATCCACCGATCGCCGATAGTATCGGTTATCAATCGTGACAACGGCTTGTTGCACTGGTGCAGCCAACGCCGCGGCGTGATGCCGTTGGTCTTGTTGACGATGCGCGTCGGGAATTGACGGTGCATGTCCCGGAATACGGTCTTTTTCATCAGTTCGGTATGCAGGCCCGAGACGCCGTTGACGGTATGACTGCCCAGAAACGCCAGATTGCCCATCCGCACCCGACGCTCCCCATGCTCGTCGATCAGCGACAGCGACGCGAGCATGGCATTGTCGGATTCCGGATGCTGCCGGACCCGTTTCAGAAATTCCGCATTGATCTCGTAGATGATCTGCATGTGGCGAGGCAGAACGCGCTCGACGAGAGGCACGGGCCAGGTTTCCAGCGCTTCGGGCAGCAAGGTATGGTTGGTATAGCTGATCGTCCTGGTCGTCAGATCCCAGGCTTTCGCCCAGGAGAGCCCGTGCATGTCGATCAGCAGGCGCATCAGCTCGGGGATGGCGATCGTGGGATGGGTATCATTCATCTGGATCGCCACCTTGGCCGGCAGCAAGTCCCAGTCTTTATGGTCCTGCAGAAAGCGCCGCAGAAGATCCTGCAGAGACGCCGAAGTGAAGAAGTATTCCTGCCGGAACCGCAGTTCGAGGCCGATCGGCGTGCTGTCGTTCGGGTAGAGCACGCGGCTCAGATTCTCCGACATGACCTGCTCTTCAACGGCGGCCATGAAGTTGCCGCTGTTGAAGTGGCCCAGATCGAAGCCCGAACTCGGCCGCGCCGACCATAGCCGCAGCGTATTGACGGTCTGGCCACCCCAACCAACCACCGGCGTATCATAGGCCATGGCCACCACACGCTGTGTTTTGACCCACGTAAAATGACGATTGCCGTCGGCGTCCACTGCGGCATCGACCGACCCGTAGAAGTCGATCGGATAAGCGACTTCAGGCCGCTCGAATTCCCAGGGATTGCCGTATTGCAGCCAGTCCTCGGGCGATTCGACCTGATAGCCACGCTCGAACTGCTGCTGGAACATGCCGTACTCGTAGCGGATGCCATAGCCGTAGCCGGCGACGCCAACGGACGCCATGCTGTCCATGAAGCAGGCTGCGAGCCGGCCAAGTCCGCCATTGCCGAGCGCTTGATCCGGCTCCGCCAGAAATATCTCTTCCGGGTCGAGGCCGAGTTCGGTCAGTGCCTCATGCACGATATCCCGTATGCCGAGATTGGCGACATTGTTCGCCAGAAGCCGGCCAATCAGGAACTCAAGACTCAGGTAGTAGACACGCTTCTTGTCTTCGGCGTAATGGCTCCTCGTCGTATCCATCCAGTTGTCGACAGCCCGATCCCGCACAGCCAGCGCGACGCTGGAGAACCAGTCACGCGACGTCGCGTGTCCGGGATCCTTGCCCACCGCATAGGTCAACCAGTCGATGAACGACTTCTTGAGCGCCTCTTTATCGAGGCTACGGCGGTCTCGGTCGTCGCGTTGTGTCGTCATATCCATTAATGCACCCTAGTATTGCGTCCGGCGACGGTCCGGGCCCCCGACGGCCCCTCGCATACGAGGACCTGCCGACGCCGCAAACCAGACCCCACAGGGGATCGGTACGCCACAAACCGCATACCCACACGTAGCCCTCACCCAACTTCTGGCGATCCACCCTTTGGCAGGCCGTCACGGGACGATGGATGGCGACGACGCTGCGCGGGCAGCGGCGATGTATCAGTTCGATCGAAGAAGGACCGTTGTTGAAGCAACCTTTCGGACAAACTTGGTCAATTTTGCAATTTTCCGTCTGCGAGGTTACAACGCTCGCGCGACATTGCAACCGCCAAAATGCGTACCCCAGCGCTGGCCCGGCGACCGCGAGGTATCGCCGACTACTCTTCCCTTTCATCGGCTGCACGATCGTCACTGCCCGTCATGCCGGTGTCTGTCATCCCGGATCGCGGTCCGGGAATACCGGGTCGCCCAGCCGTTTCGCATTCGCCGGTGGCCACCACCAGCCCCACACCGCGCTCGCCCAGGAGCGCCCTGAAATGGTCCGACGGCGGACGGTCGGTATAGAGCGTTGAGACTGCCTCCAGCGGAGCGAGTTTGACCATTGCGCCCCGGTTGAATTTCGTATGGTCGGCAACCAGAAACGCCCGCCGGCTGTTGGACAGAATCGCCTGCGCGACCCTAACCTCGCGGGTATCGAAATCCAGCAGCGTACCGTCAGGATCGATCCCGCTGCACCCGATGATCCCGAAGTCTACCTTGAAAGAGTTAATGAAATCGATCGATGCCTCGCCCACGATTCCGCCATCCGCATTCCGGACGATCCCGCCCGCGATCAGCACCTCGAAATCCGGACGGGCCATCAGAATGCGGGCGACATTGATGTTGTTGGTGATGACGCGAAGCCCGGCATGATTGCCAAGGGCACGGGCAACCGCCTCGGTCGTCGTGCCGATATTGATGAACAGCGAACTGTTGTCGGGAATATCGGCCGCGACCCTTGCTGCGATCATTTCCTTTTCGGCCAGGCGGCTGATACGGCGATCGGCATACTCTGTGTTGCGTGCGCTCGATGGCAGGCCGGCGCCGCCATGATAGCGCAGAACCGCACCCTGCTCACTGAGCCGGTTGATGTCCCGCCTGATGGTCTGGGGAGTGACGTCAAAACGGGCAGCCAGAGCCTCGATCGTGGCAAATCCCCGCTCTCCGACCAGCTTCAGGATCTCCTGCTGGCGCTCATCACCCGTCATTGCTGTTCCGCTGCATCAGGATCACCGGCGCCCCGTCCGACCGATGCCGGGTCAGCTTCGCCGCCGGCGATCGGGGCCGAGCCGCTTGAATAGCTGCACATACTCGATATCGTCAGCATCGAAAGAGTCGAGTTCCTCGAATCCCATTCGCGCATACAGGGCCTGGGTCTCCCACATTGCGGCTGAATTCGTCACCTCCAGCCGAGAAAGCCCCTGACGATAGGCCGTCATCTCGGCGAACATCAGGAGATTGCGCCCGATCCCGCGGTGCTGGTGCCGCGGCAACACCGCCAGATCCGAGATCACGAGCGTCCGGCCCCGTTGCGCAAGCGTTACCGTGGCAACCGGTCCCTCCGGTTCCTTCGGCGGCGCTGCCTGCGCTGCGGCGCGCGCACCGGCGACCGGACGGACGGTCGGTTTGGCGAACCACCGCACCGGCCTGGCCCAGGAGCGCGAGCCGAAACCGCGTTTCGGCGCACGTCTGGGGTCGAGTTCCCCGTCGACGACATGGACCTGCCGGGCCTGTATTCGTTGCGGCAGCGTGGCTGCGTCCGGAATGGCAGCCGGACCGAGTCTCGGCAGATAGATGGCGAAGGCTTCTGCGAATATCGCGGCGATGTCAGCCGTGTCGCGCTCGGTGGCGTGCCGCGGCATGCGCGCCCTGCGTATCTTGCGCCGTTCGGCGGCGCTTCTGGCCTGCGGTAAGGATACCAACGTTTTTACCCTCGTCTGCTTTCGGTTCCGGCACCAGCGGCCCTGACCCTGCTGCCTACGCCATCGCCGTTCGTCCGGTCCCGAAGAGGTTTCGATAGCACGCTATCGGGATCGACCGCGTTGAACTGAAGCGCCGCCAGCCGTGCATACAGCCCGCCGCGCTCCAGCAATTCCTCGTGCCGGCCAATATCGACGATCCGGCCGCGATCGAGCACGACGATCCGATCGGCCTCACGCACTGTCGCGAGCCGATGGGCGATGACCAGCGTCGTCCGACCGGCCATGAGCCGGTCGAGGGCCGCCTGAACATAATGCTCGCTCTCGGCATCCAGCGCGCTGGTTGCTTCGTCGAGCAACAGCAGCGCCGGATCGCGAAGCAGGGCGCGCGCAATGGCGATCCGCTGCTTCTGACCGCCGCTCAACCGCACACCACGTTCTCCGACCACACTGTCGTAGCCATCGCCAAGATCGCGGATGAAGCCGCTGGCATTGGCGGCTTCGGCAGCCGCCTCCATTTCGTCGTCGCTGGCCGTCGGGCGGCCATAGCGGATGTTTTCGGCCACCGTCCCCGAAAAAAGTACCGGATCCTGGGGCACCAACGCCATTCGGCCCCGGACCGCCCCTGGGTCGGCATCCCGCAGATCGACCCCGTCGAGCAGGATGCGTCCCGCCAGCGGATCGCGAAAACGCAATGCCAGATGGAAAACCGTGCTTTTGCCGGCACCGCTCGGCCCGACAAGCGCGACCGTTGTGCCTGGCTCTACCACGAGATCGATATCCGCCAACACCGCGCTGCCCGGGCGGCTCGCATACGCGAAGGATACGCCGTCGAAAGCCAGAGCGCCCCGTGACGGCAGCGGCAGCGGCGTCGGCAGGTCCGGCGCCGCCACGACCGGCCGGGCGTTTATGAGCTCGAACAGCCGATCGGTGGCGCCGGCCGCCCGCTGCAGTTCTCCCATGACCTCGCTCATGCCGCCGGCCGCACCGGCGACCAGAACGGAGTAAAAGATGAACGCCGTCAACGCGCCGGGGGTCAGGTCGCCGCTGATCACCTGATGCCCGCCGACCCAAAGGACGATCACGATCGCACCGAACACCAGCGTGATGACGGACGCCGACAACGCGGCGCGCATATCGGCCTGCTTCATGGCCGCAGCAAGGGCATCGGCTGTCTGCTCCGCGAATCGTTGGCTTTCCCGCTTTTCCTGGCCGAACGCCTGAACCGTGGCAACGCCGTGGACGGTCTCGTCGATACGCGCGCCGAGATCGGCGATCCTTTCCTGGGTGATCCCTGAAAGCCGCCGGACCCGCCGTCCGATTACGATCATCGGCACGAGCGCGACCGGAACGACCAACGCCGTCAGGGCCGCCAGCCATGGCGACGTCATCACCAACAGCACCGCGCCGCCCGCCAGAGTGAGCGAATTGCGCAGAAACACCGGCAGCGTGCCGCCGACGAGCGATTGCAGGATGCCGGTATCCGCGGTCAGGCGGGCGACCACGTCGCCGGACCGCATGGTCTCGAAATAGTCGGGATCGAGGACGATGACGCTATCATAGGCATCGCGCCGCAAGCCGGCGACGACCGTTTCTCCTATCCACGAGACCAGCTTGAGACGCAAATATGTCGTTCCGGCCATCACCACAATGACCGCGACAAGAATCGCGATGGCCCGATTGAGGAAATCGGGAGCGCCGTCCGCGAAACCGCGATCCACCATGATGCGGATTCCGATCCCCATTCCCAACAGCGTCATTGCCGTGATCGTCAGCGCCGCCCCCGCGACGGCCAGGCGCCCCTTGTGCGGCGCGAGATAGGGGCCGAGTCGCCGAATGGCATCGAACGGCCGTGACTGCGCTGTCGGGTCGGTCATTGCTCCCCCTCTGGGCGACCGGGCCGCGGTCCTGTGAAGGCAGGCGGGACGACGACCGGCAGGCAGCGCGATGCGGCGGTTGCGTGCAGGTCACTCATCGGCTATATACCCGCCTGACTTTTCCGAGGGGCTGATCCATGAAAAACGAAATCCATCCTGACTATCACGACATCAAGGTCATTATGACCGATGGCAGTGAATTCACCACCCGGTCAACCTTTGGCAAGCCGGGCGATGTGATGCGGCTCGATATCGACCCGAAATCACACCCGGCCTGGACGGGCGTCCAGCGCGCGTCGAGCCGTGGCGGCCGCATTTCGAAGTTCAACCAGAAATTCGGTTCTTTCGGCCTCAAGTCGAACGACTGAATCAATCCGGCGGCAATAAGCAGGCCGCCGTTCTGGACGACTCGATCGGCTCTGTGACAACCTGGAGGTCGGAAGGCGACAGAAAAATCGCTTTCCGACCTTTTTGGTGTTGCTTCAGCCTGACTCACGCTCGGCGAGCGCCTTCGCCTTCTCCCGCAGTGCAAATTTCTGGATCTTGCCGGTCGACGTTTTCGGCAGATCACAAAATACAACGGCCCGCGGACATTTGTAGTGCGCCATGGTCTCGCGGCAAAATGCGATGATCTCCTCTTCGGTCAGAGCGACACCGGGCCTCGGCGTCACGAATGCGCAGGGTGTCTCGCCCCAGACGTCATGCGGCTGGGCAACCACTGCAGCATCCAGTACGCCGGGGTGGCGGAAGAGAACGTCCTCGATCTCGATCGTCGAGATATTCTCGCCACCCGAGATGATGATGTCCTTGGAGCGGTCCTTCAGTTCGATATAGCCGTCGGGATGGATGACGCCGAGATCGCCAGTGTGGAACCATCCGCCCGCGAACGCCTTCTCCGTCGCCTCCGGGTTCTTCAGATACCCCTTCATGACCACGTTGCCGCGCATGAAAACCTCGCCGATCGTGACGCCGTCGCGCGGAGCCGGCACCATCGTGTCGGGCTCGGCCACCATAAGGCCGTCGAGCACCGGATAGGATACGCCCTGGCGGGCCCGTCTGGCGGCCCGCTCGTCTGCCGGCAATGCGTTCCAATCCTCGTTCCAGGCACAGACCACTGCCGGGCCATAGACCTCGGTCAGGCCGTAGACATGCGTCACGTCGATGCCGATCTCGTCAATTGCCCGCAGCACCGCCGACGGCGGCGCGGATGCGGCCGTCATCATCGCAACGCGGTTGGGCAAGGCGCGACGTTCGGCCGGGTCGGCATTGACCAGCATCGACATGATGATTGGCGCGCCGCACAGGTGGGTTACGCCATGTTCGGCCGCCGCCTGATAGATCGCAGGTCCTGTCACCTTGCGCAGACAGACATGAGTTCCGGCCATCGCCGTGATCGTCCACGGAAAGCACCACCCGTTGCAGTGGAACATGGGCAGTGTCCAGAGATAGACCGGGTGGTGACCCATGCCCCAGGTCATGATGTTGCCGACGGCCGTCAGATAGGCGCCCCTGTGATGATAGACGACGCCCTTCGGGTTTCCAGTGGTGCCCGAGGTGTAGTTGAGGGCGATTGCCTCCCATTCGTCTGCCGGACCGGTTGGCTCGAATGCCGGGTCGCCTTCGGCCACCAGGTCGTCATAGGTAATGCCGGGGTTCGGAATCCCCCCTGACGCGTCTTTCGGCGGCAGTTCCGCTTCAGGATCGTCGATGATCACCAAAAGCGGTGCCGGGCCGCGCATCTGCGACAAAGCATTGCTGATGACGGGTTCGTATTCACGATCGGCAATGAGAATCCGGGCCGCGCTGTGGTCCAGAATATAGGCGACGGTCTCCGAGTCCGACCTGGTATTGAGCGCGTTCAGCACGGCCCCCGCCATCGGAACCGCGAAATGAGCCTCCATCAGTTCCGGGATGTTCGGCGCCATAACGGCCACGACATCGCCGCGATCGACACCCCGCCCCCGCAGCGCCGAAGCGACTGCCAGGCACCGGTCGTGGGTTTGCCGCCAGGTGCGCCTTAGCCGGCCATGGATAACGGCCGTTCTGTCGGGGAACACCGACGCGGTCCGCTTCAGAAACGACAATGGCGTCAGCGGCGCGAAATTGGCGCTGCGACGGTCCAGATCGCCGCTTTCGAACGGGCTGATCGGATCCTGCGCGTATTCGGACATGGTGGCCTTGTTCCTCCTGATCATGACGTTGCCGGCACCCGGCGCGCCCGTCGCGCGGGGATGAATTGGCCCGACAGTATCCGGTTCATCGCTGACGGCAACCGGGGACGCACTTTTGTCGTGCATTTAACCCTTCTTTAAATCCTCCGGTATAGGGTGTATATTGTTAGGGTAGTGGCCCTCGGGCCGCTGCAGCGGCGGTCAGGTCGAAGATTGATCTGATCCTCATTGATGCCTCCCTGTTGTACTTGGCCGTCTCTCGTTTTCGAGAGACGGCCATTTTTCGCCCGAATTCCGGTTCGCGCGCAACCATTCATCCCTTTCACCGACGACGTCCGACCAACAGGACCAATCGCCTGCGAGGGTTGAATACGCCGCCGCCCGGCGACCAGAAATGTGCCCGGACTTGTCATAATCCTGTTGACGCACCTTCACCGCGATGATTAGCTTCACTTAATAAAGCAGTTGAACAGGCGAGGCGCCATGAGGACCGTCCCCGATCGGGGCGGTCCTTTTTTATGTGCCCGCCGTGCCCGTCCATGCGAGAGTCTGCGCATAGCGGCACCGACCCTCAGGGAGCGCCTTCAGGAGCCATCACCCCTATCATGCCCTTCTCTTTCATCGGCCGATCGGCGGGCGGCCTGCTCGATATGCTTGGCCGACTCGGACCGGCCGCCCTGCCGCTCGGCCTGGTGGCGGGATTGCTCGCACCCCCTGTCGCCGCTGTTCTGCGGCCGTTTCTCACCCCGTTCATCGTCGCCATGCTCGTGCTGGCGCTTGTTCGCCTGGACCCGGCCGATCTGATGACGCGGCTGCGGCAGCCTGTGCGCCTGATATCCCTTCTCGTCTGGCTGATGATCGTGCTGCCGGTCGCTGCCGGGCTTGCGCTCATTCCCGTCGGCGCTGTCGTCGACGCTCTTATGCCGGATCCCGGCATCGAAGCGGTGACGATCGGCTGGATGCTGTATGCCAGCGCGCCGCCACTATTGGGGGCTGCGGGCATCGCCATGATGTTGCGCGCCGATGCGTCCATGACGGTGATCGCCATCGTCCTGACGACGATCGTCAGCCCGCTGACGGTGCCGCCAATAATCCTGCTTGCCTCGGGTATCGATATTCCGATCGCGGCCGGGCTGTTCATGGGCCGGCTGGGTTTGATCATCGTCGGGTCGGTCGGGCTGGCGATGATTTGCCGACGGTTAATCGGCGTCGACCGCATCGGCCGCCATGGCGACCGGATCAGCGGCGGTCTGGTGCTGGCGATGTGCCTATTCGCCGCCGGCGTCATGGACGGAGTACGCGGCCAGATCGCTCAGGATCCGGCGGCTGTCGGCCTCATCGTGTCGATGGCGCTATTGCTGAGCTGCCTTCTGCAGGCGCTTTGTCTGCCAATGGTCCGATGGCTGAGCGGGCCTGCGGCTGCGGCGGTCATGCTGATGGCCGGTTATCGCAATATGGGCCTTCAGATCGCAGCCCTCGGCGGCGGCGCCGACAGTGACGTGCTGCTGTTCTTTGCTGCGGCTCAGGTACCAATCTACGGGCTTCCGGCGGTGCTTGCCCCGCTCTATCGCCGGGTGATCCGGCGCCCCGCCCGGCATCGCAAAATCCCGACAAAGGCCTGATTGCGCAAAAAAAAGGGGGGCGGAAAATCCGCCCCCCTCCTGGCTGTTACGGCAGACGGTCAGGCTGCCTGATGTTCCTGGGAGCTTTCCGACGACAGCGCCGGGCGTTCGGCTGAACGCTCACCCTGATCCTCGACCGAGCGGGCACCGGCTTCGGCGTCCGTGGCGATATTGATCGTCCGCGGCCGCATCTGCTCAGGCACCTCGCGGTGGAGATCAATATGCAGCAACCCGTTGTCGAGCCGCGCGTTCACGATGCGGATATGATCCGCCAGTTGAAAGCGTCGGTCGAAGCTTCGCGCCGCGATGCCGCGGTGGAGAAACTCCTTGTCGCCTTCCTTGGTTTCCTTGCGGCCCGAAATTACCAGCGATCCGCCGGTCTGGGTAACGTCCAGCTCTTCCCGTGAGAAACCGGCGACGGCCATCGTTATGCGATAATCGTCATCGCCAAGCTTCTCGATGTTATAGGGGGGATAGGAATGAGCGGACGTATCCTGTTCCAGAGCACTGTCCAGAAGACGGCTCATCCGATCGAAACCGATGCTGGAACGCAGAAGCGGATTCAGGTCGTAACTACGCATAGTATACCCTCCTTCAGAGCGATATAATGGCGGACACCCCATATTCGATGGCGGCGTCCTTGTGGGTCTTTGCGAGGGCCCCGCGTTCGGCGACCCTCATGATATCAAGTAGGAATTTCGTCGGGTCCGATCAAGAGGCCGGAGCGACGATCCGCGCCCAATTCCGGGGCGCGGCCATCGCCATCGCGCATGAGTATTCACGCATCGTGCCGATTGGTCTGATCGAGCCGTTGATATAAGCTGCATCGACGTATGTGAACTGGAATTCGAGGCTGGGAAAGGGTCGTCTGTTGGCGGACGTAATTGCGGCCACACCGTTCTTCAGGAAGACCTATGACGAAACACTCGCCCTGATCGTCGAGGCCCGAAACTATATGGCCTATACCGATCATGCCGGAAGGGCGGAATGGTCACCGGATACCCGGCTGCTGATCAGCCAGGAGACCATGCGGATCACGAGCCGACTGACCCAGGCCATGGCGTGGATGCTTGCCCACCGGGCCGTGGAAACCGGCGAAATGTCGATGGACGAAGCCCTTTCCGACAGGTTCGCGTTGGGCGCACATGGCGTTTGCCTCGACGATCGATGGCTTGACGACGAGCGGCTGCCTGAGGCGGTGATCAGCCTCGGCCGACGATCGCTCGATCTGTTTCGCCGAATCGACCGGCTCGAATCCATGCTCCGTGACGAACGCGACATGCCGGCGCCAGAGTCGCCGCCGCAGCATCCCCGACTCTGAAGGCCCGCCCCTGAAGACCCGGACCTGAAAACCCCCGACCGGTGTTCTATTGGGCAGTCCACCCACCGTCGACGGAAAGCGACGTTCCGGTGATCTGAGCGGCCGCCGGTGAGCACAGAAAAAGCGCTGTTCCACCCAGTTGTTCAGGCGTCACGAACTGGTGCGACGGCTGTTTGGCAGAAAGCAGATTGACCGCGGCCGATTCGACGTCGGTTCCGTTCTCCTTTGCCAATTGCTCGATCTGACGTTCGACCAGCGGCGTCCGTACCCAGCCAGGGCAAATCGCATTGCAGGTGACGCCACTGCCCGCGTTTTCGAGTGCGATCACCTTGGTCATGCCGACCAACCCGTGTTTGGCGGCGACATAGGCTGATTTGTTGGCGCTCGCGACCAGACCGTGTGCGGATGCGATATTGATGATCCGGCCCCATCCACGTTCGCGCATTCCCGGCACGGCTGCCGCGCTGGAATGGAACGCGGATGACATGTTGATAGCGATGATCGCGTCCCATTTGGCAGTGGGGAAATTCTCGACCCGGTCGGTATGCTGGATGCCGGCGTTATTGACCAGAATGTCGACCGACCCCAGCCGCTCGGTCGCGTCGGCGATCATTCCCCGGACAAGGTCAGGCCTGGTCATGTCCGCCCCGTCATAGAGAACCGACACGCCGAATTCCTCGGCCAACCCGGCGCGGGTCTCCTCGATCCTGTCCGCATCGCCGAGGCCATTCAGCACGATATTGCACCCTGCAAGGGCGAAATGCCGTGCAATGCCGTATCCGATCCCGCTGGTCGAGCCGGTCACCACCGCCACCCGGCCCGAGAGATCGGCGCTATTGCCCATGGTCTTCGTCATATCCGATTTTCCTCCGCCAAACGGTGTCGGGACTATGCCATCGTCGCGTACCGGTTGTCATCCGCCCGGCAAATGGGTTACTTCAGTACCGAACGACAGCCGGAAACGTCGTCGCGCATGCCGATCATGCCGCGATACGTCTTCCCTGGGGCAATGTCCACCTTAAGGAGGCGTCATGATATCCTCGTCCGATACCGGCAACCCGTCGGCCCGGGACCGAACCGGCGACATTCCCGGCACCATGCGCGCCGTAGAAATTTCCGGCCCCGGCGGTCCGGAGGTCCTGAGGATCGCGAGCGTCGACGTCCCCCATCCGGACGATGGTCAGGTGCTGATCAAAGTCGAGGCAGCTGGCGTCAATCGGCCCGACGTCCTGCAACGCATGGGGAAATATTCCCCGCCTCCGGAAGCGAGTCCGCTGCCCGGGCTGGAGGTCGCCGGCACGGTTGTCGGGATCGGAACCGGCGTCGGGTTTCTGTCGATCGGGCAACCGGTCGCCGCGCTCGTGAACGGCGGCGGCTATGCTGAATACGTGGCTGTCCCGGCCACCCAATGCCTGCCCGTCCCGGCCGGTCTGTCGATGACCCAAGCGGCTGCATTGCCGGAAACGACCTTTACCGTCTGGAGCAATCTGTTCGAACGGGGCGGACTGCAGGAGGGGCAAACGGCCCTGATCCATGGCGGGTCGAGCGGGATCGGCACAACCGCGATCCAGATGGCGTCATTGTATGGTGCCAGAGTGATCACCACGGCCGGAAGCGACGAGAAATGCGCCGCCTGCGAAAATCTCGGCGCCGCGCGGGCGGTCAATTACCGAACCGAAGATTTCGTCCAGGCGGCAAAGGACATGACCGGCGGACGCGGCGTCGACGTCGTGCTGGACATGGTCGGAGGCGACTATATCGCTCGCAATATCGACTGCATGGCCCCCAACGCCCGACATGTCAGCATCGCCTTCCTCGGCGGTGCCAAGGTCACATTGAACATGCAGAAAGTGATGGTGAAATGCCTGACGCTGACAGGTTCGACCCTGCGGCCGCGCACGACCGCGGAGAAGGCGGCCATCGCGGATGGCGTCCGGACCGTCGTCTGGCCGTGGATCTCTACCGGCCGTATGCGGCCGATCATCCATGCGACCTTCCCTCTCGCCGACGCGGCAGAGGCACATGCCATGATGGAACGCTCCGATCACATCGGCAAGATCGTCCTTACCGTCGCCTGACTTCCGGATTGATCACCACTTTTTCAAAGCGGGCGACGCCGGACCCGTCGTCATGAGCCCCGGTCCCCTACCTGCGCCCTTGGCGTCGCTGGATAGCCTGATGTCCCTCGCGGCTCAGGTGCTGCGTGTCCCGATGGTGGGTATCCGGCTGCACAACAGCCGGCTCTTCGCCGCCGCCGTTGGGGGACTGCCGTCCGTCGTCCGCGGCGATGCCGCCCGAATCGGCCCCCGGGAATCAGTCGTCGCCGAGGATTTTGGGACCGGCATTTCGGAACTGACGCGGTCGCCCTTTGGCGGCCTGTTTGTCGACCCGGCGCGCATCGGTTTCGCAGCGGTGGCACCATTGGCCGACGACCACGGCCGGCAGATCGGCGAACTGATCGCGGCCGCCCCGAACGCCCAGGCATGGTCGCACGACATGCGAACGGTCTTTCTCGGCTTCGCGCGGACGGCAGCGGCTGTCGTCAAGGAGCAGGACCTCAAGGACGGGGAGCACGCTTCCCGTCCTTACGACGCATCGGAAAAGCGGCGCGAACTGGACCTTCAGGGAATCGAGGCATCGGTGCTGCGGCTGTCGGGGACCGATACGCCGCTGGGCGATATTCTTTCGGATATCGTCCGGCGTGTGGATGATACTCTGCCTGCGGCGCGATCCTCGATCCTTCTGGTCGACGACGAGGGCCGTCTGCGCGTGGGCGCCGCCGGACGGCTGCCGGGAGGTTTCAATCTGCTTGTCGACGGGTTGGTGGCCGCGGAAGGGGTCGGTTCGTGCGGGACGGCCGTGGCCCGGGGAACCACGGTCGTCGTCGAAGACACCGCGACCAGTCCGTTATGGGCCAGCGCCGCCGAAGTCGTTACAGGCTTCGGTCTCAGGGCCTGCTGGTCAACACCGGTTCTCGACGCCACCGGCCGCGCCATCGCCACCTTCGCGTTGTACTATGGGCAGCCGAAGACGCCCGCACCCGATGACATCGCGCTCATTCAGAGGGTCGGCCAGTATGTCAGGATCGCTGTCGAGCGCAGCCGCGAACGCGACCGGCTGCGGCTCAGCGAGGCCCGCTGTCGGTCGATGTTCAATCTCGTGCCAGTGGCGGTTTGGGAAGAAGACGTTTCAGAAATCATCAGGATGGTCGATTGGGCGCTCGGCCAGTGCGGCGGCGACTTTGCGGCATGGCTCGACGACAATCCGGCATTCGTGAAAGACACGATCGACGCTCTCGATATTACGGACGTCAACGCCTATGCCCTTGAACTCTATGGTGCTGATCATCTGGACGATCTCGTTGCCCTGGTGCGGGGCCTGAGCGACAGCGAAGAAGGCCGGGACGCGTTCAAGCAGCACCTGATCGCCCTGGCTGAAGGCCACTTCCACCGGGAAACTGAATATTCGGTCATCAACTGCAAGGGCGAGCGGCTCGATCTTCTTGTACGGATGTTCCGCGATCCGGACGAACCGGCGCGGGTCATAATCTCGGAATCGGATATCACGGCACGGAAACGGGCCGAGGAGCGGTTTCGTGTGGTTGCGCAGGCGACCAGCGACGTTGTCTGGGAACACGATCTCGTCACGGGATTGATCTGGCAGGCAGATAACAGCGTGCCGCGATTCGGCCTGGATCCGGACAAGAAGGATCGGACGCGGTCATACTGGATCAACGCGATTCATCCCGACGAGCGCGAAGCCGTGGTTGCAAGCGCCGATGCCGCCATCTCATCCGATGCCGCGCAATGGCAGCACGAATACCGGTTCGCAAGGGAAGACGGCTCCCATGTTCTCATTCGTGAGCGGGCGATGATCCTGCGCGACGAGAACGGCAAGGCCGTGCGAATGATCGGCAATATGGTCGATCTGACCCCGCAGAAGGAGCTGGAAGAACAATTGCGGCGGTCGCAGCGTCTCGACGCCGTCGGGCAGTTGACCGGCGGCATCGCCCACGACTTCAACAATCTTCTGACGATCATCCTGGGCAACGTTGACATCATGACCGAACTGGCGCCTGCCGACAGCCCGATCCGGAAACTGGCCGATGCAACGGCGCAGGCTGCGAGCCGCGGCGCGAATCTGACCAGCAGGCTGCTTTCCTTCGCCCGCAAACAGCCTCTTTATCCCACGGTCGTGGACGTAAGTCGCGTGATCTGCGGCATGGAGGACATGCTACGGCGGACCCTCACACCGGCCATCGAGGTCAAGGTCGCACCGGGCGACCATCTGTGGTGGGCCCTTGTGGACGTCCCGCAGCTCGAAAGCGCCATCCTGAACCTCGCGATCAATGCGCGCGCGGCGATGCCCGGCGGCGGCCGGCTGGCGATCGACATGCACAACGTCATCATCAAGGAGGCAACAGGCAATCCGGGCGATCCGATAACGCCGGGCGAATACGTCCTGCTGGAGATCGCGGACTCCGGGATCGGGATGGATTCCAGAACGCTCCAACAGGCGTTCGAACCGTTCTTTACAACCAAACCGGTCGGCGAAGGCAGTGGATTGGGCCTGAGCATGGTCTATGGCTTCGTCATGCAGTCGGGTGGACACATTCGTGCCTATTCGGAAGTGGGGTGCGGGACGTCGATTCATCTTTATCTGCCGCGCGCACCAACCCCCGTTCCGGCGCCCGACATCCTGTCGGATGGCGCGGGTCAATCGGGCAACGAACTGATCCTGCTGGTCGAGGACGATGAACTGGTGCGCGATTACGCCACGCTTCAGCTGAAGGCGCTCGGATATCGGGTCAGCGCCGTTGTCGATGCCGAATCCGCGCTCCAGGCGCTTGATGGCGATGACGGTTTCGACCTGCTGTTCACCGACATCATCATGCCCGGCGCCATGGACGGGCGCCAGCTGGCAGAGACAGTCGCACGGATACGGCCCGATCTGCCGATCCTGCTCACTTCGGGCTGTACCGAGCGCAATTCCGGGAGCGACGATGAAGCGGCCGTCTGCGGTCCGTTCCTGCCCAAGCCGTATCGGCGCGAGGAACTTTCGCGCAAGCTGAGAGAGGTCCTTGCAGGAAACGGCTGAGCATCGGCTGACCGGAGTCCGCACGCCGACCGTACGAGCCGGCAACGACCGCCGCGGCGGGACGGGACCAAATCGGTACAAGGGCCGGAATTCATTTGCGGAAACGGGCCCGCTGCCTATATTCAGGGCATTGACGCCAGCCAGACATTGCAATGAATGTCCCGCGATCGGCGGGGCGAAGGCCCGTTCCGGTTTCCACGCGGATCGGGGTTCGAATGGATTATGGCGCGGCATTTGGATACCGAGGGTTCGAAGGAGGAACGATGGCGAAGCCACTGATGCCGAAGGCGACCGCCGTCTGGTTGGTTGAGAACACGGCGCTGACATTCCAGCAGATCGCGGATTTCTGTGGCTTGCACGAGTTGGAAATCCAGGCGATCGCCGACCAGGAGGTTGCCAGCGGCATGGTCGGGATGGACCCGGTCCAGAACGGCCAGTTGACGCAGGGCGAAATCGACCGGTGCCAGGCCGACCCGAAAGCCTCGCTTCGGTTGAGAAAAACCGATTTGCCGGAACCCAAGGTCCGGCAAAAAGGACCGCGCTACACGCCGGTGACCAAGCGGGGCGACAAGCCGGATGCCATCGCGTGGCTGCTGAAGCAAACACCTGAATTGTCGGATGCCGCGCTGTGCCGGCTGATTGGTACGACCAAGAATACCATCAAGGCCGTGCGCGACAGGACGCACTGGAACAGCCAGAACATCAAGGCGCGCAGCCCCGTTCTGGTCGGCCTCTGCACGCAGCAGGATCTGACCGACGCATTGGAGAAGGCGCGTCCGGCGGGAGCCCCGCCGCGCGAGGCACCGAATCCCTATCTTGATCCGGATGCCGTGCCGGATCCCGGCCCGTCGGAAGAGGAACAGCAGCCCGACATTTCCACGATCTTCGGTGGGTACACGCCACCGCCACGTCACGAGGAAGCGCCGACAGCGCGTGACGCCGCCCGGGCGGCGGAGGAACTGTTTTCCCGCCGTCCCGCGGCCGAGGCCGAGGCCGAAAACAAGCCGGACGACGACAATGTGGGTGAAGACACCCCGGAAACGGTATCCCCGGATGCTGCAGATCAGGCCGACCCGCCGGCTTCGCCCAACAGCGAGGCCGACGAGGACGAGCCGGTCGGTGGTGATGCCGATCGTAATCACGGATCCTGATCCGGGGCATCGATCGGTCCCAATAAAAAGGGGAACCCCCAGGGTTCCCCTTTAATTATGTGCGGACGACCATGCTGCGGCATAAAGCCACGCCGGGTAAACGCTTTTGCGATTTGCCGTACCAGTCGTACTGGCCTCGCTGGTCCCCACGCTGTTCATCGTACTTGATTCAGAATTTTCGAAGCCCCCGGAACGGGCACTTTGCCTGCCATCAGTTTCCGGTACTGTCCTGGTTCTGGCGTATCAATCCGGGGCATCAGGCGCCCGGCGCCATTCGGGCCATCTCGTCTTTGATGCGCAATTTCTCACGCTTCAGCGTGTGTATCTTGTCAGGATCCGGATAAGGGCGCTGGCCTTCGGTTTCAAGCGCAAACTCCAAGGTCTGGTGCTTCACCTTCAGTGACTCGAAACGCTCTTGATGAGGCATCTGTCGTCCCTCCTCCTGTTTGAGAATGATCAGAAAGTTACCCATTTTCGAGAGTACCTTTCCATCTATTACAGTGGGGGCCTTTGTCCGAAATTTCAATCCTGTTGCGATACGGATAGAAGAATTGCCACAAAACCGGGAACTTTATGGTTATGAAGGGCTAATTTTGCGCAAAAAAGGGGCGCCCCGTATGGGGCGCCCCTGATCTCGTCGATCCGATCGGCATTCACACCGGAGCCTAGTCACCGATATAGATGCCCAGACCGCGCGCTGTCCTGACCAGCGCCGAATCCGACGAAACAGCCTGATAATTCGCAATCGCCTCTTCGATCGAGACATCCACGACCTGCCGGTTCGTCCAGGCAACCATCCGGTCGAATTTCCCCTCGGCCACCAGGTCGACGGCGTGAACGCCGAATGCCGAAGCGATCATTCGGTCGTTCCAGGTTGGCGACGAACCGCGCTGAACATGGCCCAGCACCGTGACGCGGGTTTCCGCACCGGTAGCCGTGGCGATTTTCTCGCTCAGATAATCGCCGATGCCGCCGAATCGTTTTTCACCGCCGTGATATTCCTTCTGACGGACTCCGCCATCGAGCGTTTTCACCGCTTCGGAGACAACGACCAGGGCAAAGTTCCGGCCCTGGCTGCGCACCTTCTCGATCTTGGCGGCAACGCCCTCTACGGAATAGTCGATCTCCGGGATCAGGATGACGTCGGCGCCGCCGGCAATACCTGCATTCAGAGCGATGTGGCCGGCGTCACGACCCATGACCTCGAGCACCATGACGCGGGCATGGCTGGCGGCCGTTGGCTGCAAACGGTCGAGCGCCTCGGTCGCCACCATCACGGCGGTGTCGAACCCGACGGAATATTCGGTGAGGCCGACATCATTGTCGATGGTCTTGGGAATGCCGACGAAGTTGATGTTGCCCCGGCCGAAAAGCTTGCGAAGGATGGCAAAGCTGCCATCGCCCCCAATGCCGATGACACTGTCGATACCCAGTTCGCGGATTCCGCCGATGATTTCGTCGGCCCGATCCTTCACGCTGCCGTCGGCCATGGGATAGGCGAACGGATTACCCTTGTTGGTCGTGCCGAGCACCGTTCCGCCCTGGCGCATCATATGGCCGGAGAACATTTCGGGTTTGAGAACCTCGTACCGCAGCGGCCGCGTCAACAGCCCCGCCGTACCTTCCTTGATTCCAATCACGGTCCAGCCCAACTCGTCAGCGCGGTTTACTACCGCACGGATTACCGCGTTGAGACCGGCGCAGTCACCGCCGCTTGTCAGCAGCCCGATGCGCTTGTTGTTTGCCATAACGAAAGACTCTTTCGTGGTTGTCGAAATTCGAGCGCTCGATCTACTACCGGACCCTGGAAGCGCAACCCAGGATCGTAAAACACCGGTCTTTTATCACAACATCGGTTGGCCCGTAACAGCGCGCTGCGATCTCTTTCGCCTTCCCGGTCGGTGCTTTTGCCTGATATAGTGATTTCAGGGTCGACGAAAGGTGCATCCTTGGACACGCTTTATAACGATACAGACGCCCTTAGGGAACGGGTAGCCGCGCTCCTGACGGAGCATCGCGATCTGGACGCTGCCATCGAGCGTCTGTCACAGGATCCGCATTTCAGCGCGATACAACTACAAAGGTTTAAAAAGCGCAAGCTTGCAATCAAGGACGAGATAACGCGCCTTGAAAGCCGTCTGGTCCCCGATATTATTGCATGAATGCGCGGTGATTTTGCGGCCCCGATCCCGAGCAACGGTGGCGTCACGGGTTGCGGCATTCCGGTCTTCGCCCTAAAACGTCCGCGCACAACAGCAGCCACTTTGTCTCAGGCCGCTTTACCCAGGCGTCCATTCCCCAAGCGCCAATCTGCCAAGTGATCGAGACCATGTCCGACAACGAGCCGCCCCGCCCCCCGGTCAACGCCCCGGATGAATCGCCGGATTCCTCGCCCGCGACCAACCGGCCGCGCCATGCGCTGGACGATCCGATCGTCGGGGTCATCATGGGTAGCCAGTCCGACTGGGAGACCATGTGCCATACGAGCGAGACGTTGAACACACTCGGCATCCCGCACGAATGCCGGATCGTCTCCGCCCATCGGACACCGGATCGGCTGGTGGCTTATGCCAAGGGTGCGCGCGAGCGCGGGCTGAAGATCATCATCGCCGGCGCCGGCGGTGCCGCCCATCTGCCGGGCATGGCCGCGGCCATGACACCCCTGCCCGTCTTCGGCGTTCCGGTCGAAAGCCGGACGCTGAAGGGTCAGGACAGCCTGCTGTCGATCGTTCAGATGCCGGCGGGTATCGCCGTCGGCACCCTTGCCATCGGGCGGGCCGGCGCGGTCAACGCCGCCCTTCTTGCCGGATCGGTACTGGCCCTGGAAGACGCCGCCATCCGCGATGCGCTCGACGATTATCGCGCCGCGCAGTCCGCGGCAGTCATGGAAATCCCCAGCGACCCTCCTGCGTGATGCGGTGTTGCCGCTCGCGGGAACTGAATTTCGCTGTTCGGTTCCGAAGCCCAAAACCGGATTAGACCGATGCCGATGAAGTTCACATCCGACCCCATACCGCCAGGTTCCACGATCGGAATTCTCGGCGGCGGCCAGCTTGGCCGAATGAGCGCGCTCGCCGCCGCCGAACTGGGCTATCGCGTGCATATCTTCGCGCCGGACGCTCGCTCGCCCGCCGCACGCGTCTCGGATGCCGAAACGGTGGCAGACTTCGGCGACCGCGATGCGCTTTCGGGATTTGCCGATGCCGTCGACGTCGTGACGCTGGAATTCGAGAACGTGCCGGCCGATGCGGTGTCGCATCTGGCTGAATTGGTGGCCGTTCGACCCGGCGCATCCGTGCTCGGCGTCTGCCAGGATCGGGTAGCCGAGAAGCTGTTCGCCGCCGGGCACGGCATCGCGACCGCCCGGTTTGCCGCCATCGACGGGCCGGAGGATCTGGCGCAAGCGGCGGCCAGCGAATTTCCCGCCATTCTGAAGACCCGGCGCGACGGCTATGACGGCAAAGGCCAGGTTCGCGTCAACGCGGCCGGCGAACTGTCCGACGCCTGGGCGGCGCTGGACCGTCGCCCGGCGATCCTGGAGTCGGCGGTCGCGTTCCGCCGCGAGCTTTCGGTCATCGCAGCCCGAAATTCCAACGGCGATATCGCTGTATTCCCGCTGGCCGAGAACCGGCATTCCGGCGGCATTCTGGTGCGTTCTCTGGCCCCGGCCGAGGCCGACCCGGTCATTGCGGAGCGCGCGGCCGAGATCGGTCGGACACTGGCCGAGCAGCTGGACGTCGTCGGACTGCTGGCGGTCGAGCTTTTCGAAACGGCCAATGGCGAGCTGCTGATGAACGAGATGGCGCCGCGCCCCCACAATTCCGGCCATTGGACCCAGGACGCCTGCCGGACCAGCCAGTTCGAACAACATATCCGGGCGGTCTGCGGATTGCCGCTGGGCTCGATAGCGGCAACCGGGAGGGCGGTGATGGACAACCTGATCGGCGAGGCCGCCGGCGACTGGCCGGCCATCCTGTCCGACCCGGAGGCCCGCCTGCACCTTTACGACAAGGGCGAAGCCCGACCGGGCCGGAAAATGGGCCACGTCACCCGCGTCACACCGCTTTAGGTCGGGGTCGGAATCGGCGCGCTTGTCGCGGCGCGGTATTCAGGGATAAACAGTGTCCATTCCCGAACGACCCGTGGATACACATGGGTACGAAAACTCCTGTCAGGTCGCCGGCACCCTTCGCCGGGACACACTACCGAAAGCGAGGCACCCATGGCCGATCAGCCGAACACCCGAATCGAGACCGATAGTATCGGTGAAATGGCCGTTCCCGCCGACCGCTACTGGGGTGCCCAGACCCAGCGATCGCTGCAGAATTTCCGGATTGGCGGCGAGCGGATGCCGCCGGCGCTGGTCCGCGCGCTCGGCATCCAGAAAAAGGCCGCCGCTCTGGTCAATATGGAAATGGGCGCCCTGGACAAGACAATCGGCAACGCGATGGTCGCCGCCGCCGACGAGGTGATCGACGGCACGCTCGCCGACCATTTCCCGCTGGTCGTCTGGCAGACCGGTTCCGGCACCCAGACGAACATGAATGCCAACGAAGTGATCTCGAACCGGGCGATCGAGATTCTCGGCGGCACGATGGGCACCAAATCGCCGGTTCATCCCAATGACCATTGCAATATGGGGCAGTCGTCCAACGACACCTTTCCGTCTGTCATGCACATCGCGGCGGTCGAGGAACTGAAGAATCTTCTGCTGCCCGCATTGCGGCATCTGCACGAAGCACTGGACGCCAAGGCGCGCGCTTTTGATGACATCGTCAAGATCGGCCGAACCCATCTTCAGGACGCAACGCCGCTGACCCTGGGTCAGGAATTTTCCGGCTATTCGACACAGGTGCGATACGCGATCGATCGCGCCGAAACCACCCTGCCCCGGCTGCTCATGCTGGCCCAGGGCGGCACGGCCGTCGGCACCGGACTGAACAGCAAGGCCGGCTTCGATCAGGCCTTTGCCGCAAAGGTCGCCGAGATCACCGGCTCGCCGTTCGTCACGGCCGAAAACAAGTTCGAGGCCCTGGCCGCCCATGACGCCGTGGTCGAATGCTCCGGCGCCATGAATACGATCGCCACGAGCTTCATGAAGATCGCCAATGACATCCGGCTGCTGGGTTCGGGCCCGCGCTGCGGCATTGGCGAGTTGATCCTGCCAGCCAACGAGCCGGGCTCGTCGATCATGCCCGGCAAGGTCAACCCGACCCAGTCCGAGGCCCTGACGATGGTTTGCACCCAGGTCATGGGGAACCACGTTTCGGTGACCGTCGCCGGGTCGCAAGGCCATTTCGAGCTGAACGTCTTCAAGCCGGTGATGATCTACAACCTGCTGCAATCGATCCGCCTGCTGGCCGACGGCGCGAACAGCTTCGCCGACAACTGCGTCGCCGGCATCGAGGCCAACAAGGAAAGGATCGATCAGTTATTGCACGAAAGCCTGATGCTCGTGACGGCACTGAACCCGCATATCGGCTATGATAACTCTGCCAAAGTAGCCAAAAAGGCCTATGCCGAAAGCATCACCCTGCGCGCGGCATGCGAGGCTCTGGGCTTGCTGAGTGGCGTGGATTTCGATCGGCTGGTGCGTCCGGAGAACATGGTCGGCCCGACACCATGACCCCCGACACCATGACCCCCGACACCATGACCGGCGCCGTGACCGATCGCCGCTAGTTTTCCTGCCGCGCCATGAGCCTTACCAAACGGTCGGTCGTCGTCGGCGGCCACAGAACGAGCGTTTCGCTGGAGCCTGCGTTCTGGGAGGCTCTGGCGCGCATGGCGGCACGCCGCGGAGTCTCCGTCAACATGCTGGTGACGGAGATCGACCGCGACCGGGCAACGCCAGGCGATCAGTCTGAAGCGGCAGACCCGAAAACGACTGGGCTTTCCAGCGCCATCAGGGTCGCCGTGCTGGAATGGGCGATGGCGGAACGCTCCGGACTATCGTCCTGACCGCTGCACCGGCTTTGCGCTGCCGGATCAGACGGGTGGGGCCCTGCGCGACCGCACCCAGTCGAAAAAGCGCATGGCGACGCCGGTAATGATCGCGACCCCGGCGATCGTCGTCCCGCCTCCGACCACGACATTCCAGGTCAGGACTTCGCCCAGGAACATCAGCCCTGACATCACCCCGAAAACCGGCACCAACAGGGTGAACGGGATGGCCTGACTGACTTCGTATTTGCGCAGCAGCCAGTACCAGAGCGAATAACATACAACGACGACGAGCACCGCCTGATAGGCAATCGACGCCCACACCCGCCAATCCGCAGCCGTGATCGCCTCCCACTGACCGGATTCGACCATGAGCGAGGTGAACAGAAGCTGCGGCGTGGCGAATAACGCCATCCAGGCGTTCAACTGGAATCCGTTGACGTTCGACAGACGTTTCATCTGCATCGTCGCCACGGCCCACATAAAGGCGGCGCCGACAATCATCAGAACGGCGGAAAGGTCGGACTGCGCCTGCGGAGCGCCGGCCAGGATGACGACCCCGACGGCGGCGATAACCATGCCGACGACCCGCGCCGTCGTGACCGGTTCGCGATACAAAAGGGCGCCGAGGGCTGCGGCAATCGGGACCTGAACCTGAATGGTGATCGCGGCCACCGACGCATCGACCCGGCTGAGGCCGGTGAACATCAGGGCGAAATGGGCCGACCCCAATGTCACGGACAACAGGAAAATGTCCTTCATGTGCTCGGTCGGTATCCGCGTTATTGGCAGCAGCAGTGCCGCCACGACGGCGAAGCGCAGACCGATCATGAAGATCGGCGGTATCTGTTCCAGAGCGACCTTTGAAACTGCGAAATTGAAGCCCCACACGGCCATGATCAGCAGTACGATCAGAAGGTCTCTCGCCTTCACGATTTACCCATTTCTTCCACTGCCATAGCCAGTTCGAGCCATCTGTTTTCCGCGTCATCCAGTTCTTCGCGGGCGGCCGTTATTCTCGCCGTATCCCGATTGAAACCAGCGGCATCCCGGCGGAAATAATCGGCGTCGGCGAGCCGGGCCTCAAGCTCGGCGATTTCGCCCTGAAGCACGTCGATACGGGCCGGAAGCTGTTCCAGCGCCCGCTGATCCTTGTAGCTCAGTTTTGTCGGGGCCGATTTCGGTTTGGGCGCCTGATCTCGCGCCTTGCCCGCCCCCTTCCGCGTGGCGGGCTTTGGACCCTCGGCTTCGCCGTCGATGGCACGTTTTCGCGCAGCATAGTCAGAATACCCGCCAGCATACTCCACGATCTCGCCATTGCCCTCGACCGCGATCGTCGACGTGACCATCCGGTCCAGAAAATCCCGGTCATGGCTGATCAGGATCAACGTACCCGCAAAGTCGGACAGAACGTCCTGAAGGACATCCAGCGTCTCCATGTCGAGGTCGTTCGTCGGTTCGTCCATGACCATCAGGTTCGACGGCCGCGCGAACTGTGCCGCCAGAAGCAGGCGGTTGCGCTCGCCGCCGGACAGGCTCGAAACCGGACTGTCCAGGCGCGACGGCTCGAACAGGAAGTCGCGGGCATAGCTGGCGATATGGCGCGGCTTGTCACCAACGAAGATCGTGTCGCCACCCTGGGGCAGCAGCGTGTCGCGAATGGTGGCGCTGGTCGAAAGCGTGGAGCGGGTCTGGTCGAAATAGGCGATCTTCACGCCGGTGCCCAGGCGCACGCGCCCCGAGTCGGGCGGGACCCGGCCGATCAGCATCTGGATCAGGGTCGTCTTGCCGGCACCGTTCGGACCGATGACACCGACCCGGTCGCCACGGACCATGCGGGTCGAAAAACCATCAGCGACCACGACCCGCCCTTCCGGCCCGTCGAAAGCTTTGCAGATGTTCTCGGCCTCAAGCACCATGGTGCCGCCGCGATCGGCCTCGGCGGCATCGAAACTCGCGCGGCCCGGCGCGGAAACACGGTCCTGTCTGGCGGCGCGCATGTCGTGCAGTGCCCGGACACGGCCCATATTGCGCTTTCGACGCGCGGTCAGCCCCTCGCGCAGCCAGCGCGTTTCCTCGGCGATTTTGCGGTCGAGACGCTCGGCCTCGCGCGCCTCGTCCTCAAGTACCTTCTCTACCCAGTCATCAAACGCCTTGAACGATATGGAGGCCGTTCGCAGCGTGCCGCGATCCAGCCAGTGAACCGTGTTGACCACGGCGTCCAGAAAGGCCCGATCGTGGCTGATGGTCAGGATGGCGCCGTTAAACCCGGCCATCAGCCCTTCCAGCCATTCGATGGTCGGCAGATCGAGATGGTTCGTCGGTTCGTCCAGCAGCAGAACATCAGGCTCGGCGGCAAGGATGGCAGCCAGTGCCACACGCCGTTTGCCGCCGCCTGACAGTGTGGCAGGGTCCGTCTCCGGGCCCAGCCCTACCTTGGCTATCAGCGCATCGGCACGGTGGAGATCCATGCGCCGGTCCGCCGGCAGACCGGCGGCGACGGCGTCGCGCACGGTTTCGAACCCGGCCAGGTCGGGCTCCTGCTCAAGATAGGCGATCGCGGTGCCGGGCTGCACCCATACCGTCCCGGCATCGGGCTCGATCCGGCTGGCGAGCAGTTTAAGCAGAGTCGATTTGCCGGACCCGTTGCGTCCCACGAGCGCGGCACGCTCGCCCCGGCGGATGGTCAGGTCCAGACCGGTGAACAACGGTTTCGGGCCGAAGCGAATCTCCGCGCCCTGGAGGGTCAAAAGCGGTGGTTGCGTACTCATTTGTGCCCGTAGTCCTATCTTAATCCGCGGTCTTTTGCGATACGATCATAGGCCGCATTGATCACCGCCATTCGCTGAGCGCCCGTTCTTATCAAGTCGGCTTCCAGACCTTCGGCCGAAAGCCGGTCCGGATGATGTGCCTTGACCAGTTCGCGATACCGCCGCTTGATTTGTTCGGGTTCAGATGTCCGTTTGACGCCAAGCACTTGATATGGATCGGTTTCGTCCGGTCCCATTTCCGCGGCGCGTATCGTTTCAAAAGTTTCGTCGTCGATGGCAAAGATTCTGGCGACATCGGAAAGAAACGCGACCTCAGCCCCGGTGATCTTTCCATCGGCCTTGGCGATGTGAAAAAGGCATAGCAGCAATTCCTGGAGCACATTCGGCCGATCGGCGAACAATCCGGCCAGTTGGCGCGCATAGGGCTCATAGCCAGCTGAATCCTGACGGGCATGGTTGAACACGCGGCCGACATTCTCCTCTTCTTCCGGCGGAATGCGGAAAACCTGCCGGAAGGCGGTCACCTCGTCGCGTGTCACCCGGCCGTCGGCCTTTGCCATCTTGGCGCCGAGCGCGATCGCCCCGATCGTGAACGCGATCGATTTCGTCCGGTCGCGATCGCCCTTTGACAGCGAAACCAGACCGAAATCGCTGTCACTCAGGATATCCATGCCCGCACCGAGAACAACGCCGATAAGGGCGCCAATCGGGCCCCCGATCGCCAACCCCGCGGCTCCACCGAGAATCTTGCCCCACACTGACATTCAGCACACTCTCCCACGCCGCCCGCGCGCACCGGCCACGATAGCGGTTCTCCTATCGATTCCACCGTCTCGATACACCAATTGCGGACACGACCGCACGTCCTGCTTTCACGGCCGTTCAATTGAATTGCCATGGTGAATACCATACTCTACCGAGCGAATGGCCAACCGGCGCTCACTGTTCGAACCCGCATCCGACGCCCATCGGCCTTCCCTTTATCCTTCCTACCCTTCTCACCCGTACCGTTATTCGATCCAAAGGACACGACCGCAAGATGGTGGCAGCGACATCCGAGAACCCGCAGCGGCGCCGGGCGCCAACATCTCTCCTGCGCGATCTGCAGGAGCGATTCGGCGATCGCTTTTCCGTCAGCGCCGCCATTCTGGACCGGCACGGCCAGGATGAAAGCTACCATGCCGGCATGGCACCGGATGCCGTGGTGTTCGCCCGGTCCACCGAAGACGTCGCCGACATCGTGCGTCTTTGTGCCACCACCGATACACCCATCATCCCGTTTGGTACCGGCACGTCGCTGGAAGGCGGAATCGCAGCGCTCCAGGGGGGTGTCTCTGTCGACCTGTCGATGATGAACGACGTGATCGAGGTCAACGTTCCCGACCTCGATTGCCGCGTTCAAGCGGGGGTAACCCGCAAACAGGTCAATACACATCTTCGTGACACGGGTCTGTTCTTTCCCATTGATCCCGGCGCCGACGCCTCGCTGGGCGGGATGGCCGCGACCCGCGCGTCGGGCACCAATGCCGTGCGCTATGGGACAATGAAAGACAACGTCCTGGGGCTGACGGCCGTCATGGCGGATGGCCGCATCATCAGAACCGGAGGCCGGGCGCGGAAATCAGCAGCCGGATACGACCTGACGCGGCTCCTCGTCGGTTCGGAGGGAACGCTGGGAATCATCACCGAACTCACCCTGCGCCTGCAGGGAATACCGGAAGCCGTTTCGGCCGCTGTATGTCCCTTCCCCTCGATCGCCGATGCCGTCAACGCCGTCATCGTCACGATTCAGGCCGGCATCCCGGTCGCGCGGATCGAGTTCCTGGACGACGTCCAGATGGGAGCGGTGAATGCGTTTTCCAAGCTCGACTATGCCGTTGCGCCGACACTGTTCTTCGAATTTCACGGCACAGAGGCATCGGTCGTCGAGCAGGTGGAAACGGTCAAGCAGATCGCCGCCGATCATGGCGGTCACGAATTTCGCTGGGCAACCCGGCAGGAAGACCGTTCGAAGCTGTGGCAGGCCCGGCACGACGCCTATTACGCGGCGGTCTCGTTGCGTCCCGGCGCCAAGGGTATGGCGACCGACGTATGCGTTCCGATCTCCCGTCTGGCCGACTGCATGGTCGAAACCAAGGCCGACAACGATGCCGCTGGCGTACTGGCGCCGATGGTGGGCCATGTCGGCGACGGGAATTTCCACCTGAGCTATGTCATTGACCCGACATCACCTCAGGAAATCGAAGCCGCTTCCGCCCTTCACGAACGGCTCGTTCTGCGGGCCCTGGCAATGGGCGGAACCTGCACCGGCGAGCACGGTGTCGGCTATGGCAAGATATCCTTTGTCGAGCGGGAGCACGGCGACGCCGTTGCCGTCATGCGCCAGATCAAGGATGCTTTGGACCCGAAAGGTATTCTGAATCCAGGCAAGGTGATCAGAATGTAAATTAAATGTTAACTTACGATTTAAAAGCAATTAGCGTATGATTTTCAAAAAATTTTGTTAATCGACAAACATTATATTTTCGTCGCGCACCGGATTATACTATACTCGGTACGGGGGAGCTTTGGGCATAGATGCTCAGCTATGGTAGCTCCCCATCATCCGGTAAGACTGGTGACGGAATGGAGTCGGACAAAAACGAATACCCGGTCGCCGGGCGCGACGAGTCCGCAGATGCAGACTGTACCGCCTCGGGCGGAGCGTCGGCAAAGCGCGGACTGGATGGCGTGGCACGGCTGCTGGCGGGGTTTTTCGTCAAGAAACCGGCATCAGCCGACCCATCCATGGGTCGAACGGATCCGCTGGTCGATGCCATCGGTCTTGGCAAGCCGGTTACCAAACCGGGACCGAACCAGATCGTTTTCTACACCCATCCCGAAGACCGCAACAGGGTATCGGCGATAATCAGCGACGCAGCAGCGATGCGTACGGCCTGCCGGGTCACGTTCAGAACCGACCCGGCCCATGGGCCGCAACGGTGGCTGACGACGGTGACCAATCCGGTATTCGACGGTGACCGCGTTGCGTGGGAAATCGTCAGCCGCGACGTGACGCACAGCAAGGAAGCCGAACGTCCGGATGACAGCACGCTTTGCCGTGATCCGCTTACCGGTCTCGTCAACCGTCAGGTATTCATCGACCTGCTGGCGACGATGATCGCGCGCCCGGATGATCCGGATCAAGTCCATTCCACCTCGATCTGCAAGTCGCTCCACCTTATCGATCTCGACGATTTCCGCGACGTCAACCAGGCTCTGGGATACGATGCCGGCGACGATATAATTCGCATGCTGGGATCGCGCCTGTCGGATACGACCGGCGAGTTCGGCGTCGTCGCCCGTCTGGGCGATGATGAATTCGCTGTCATCATTGACCACGATCGCCACCCCCGCGACGGCGAAAACGACGATGCTTCGGTTCGCCATTGGGCGGAGCGACTGGGCGCGGCTATTGCCAGGCCGGTGGATCATGCCGTCGGAAGCTGGGTGGTCTGGGGCACGCAGGGTGTCTCCGTCCTGAGCGGCCAGCCGGGCGCGCCTCGGGGCGCCGAGCTGGAAGCCGCGCGTCGTCTGATGGCGAACGCACAGTCAGCGCTGCATTTTTCCAAACGCGAGAAACGCCGCACATTCGCCATCTATTCCGAAAGCCTGATGGCCGTCTCGAAGCAACGGCTGGTCGTTCGGCAGGCGATGGAAACGGCACTTGAGAACGCGGAGTTCGAACTCTACTACCAGCCAAAGATCGATATGCGCGATGGCAGCATCATCGGTGCAGAGGCTTTGCTGCGGTGGTTCAGCCCCGAAATCGGCCGCCAGATGCCCGGTTTTTTCATCCCGATCGCCGAGACGACGGGCATGATCATTCCGATCGGCCGATGGCTGCTGGCAGAGGCTTGCCGCTGCCGGGCCGAATGGGGCGACCGGCTGGGCTCTGACGCACCCATCGCCGTCAACGTCTCCGGCATCCAACTGCGCGACCCGCAATTCGTCGAGACCGTGCGGGCGGCACTGGAGTCGTCGGGTCTGAAGCCGCATCAGCTGGAACTTGAATTGACCGAAGGGGTGCTGATCGTCGCCTCCGGCGCGGCCCATGATATCGTGGAGCGACTGCGGGGGCTGGGCGTCCGGGTTGTCATCGACGATTTCGGTACCGGCTATTCGTCTTTCGGATACCTGCGCGATCTGACGGTGGACGGGCTCAAGATCGACCGCAGATTCGTCCAGTCGATCCGCACCGACCGTGTCAGCATGGCCATCACCAAGGCCATTCTGTCCGTCGGCAGTTCTCTGGATCTGGACGTGATTGCAGAAGGCGTCGAAACGGCAGCCGAACGGCGATCCTTGCTTGAGGCCGGTTGCATCGCCGCTCAGGGCTATCTCTTCAGCCCACCGATCACACGAGAGGCGTTTCTCGGGATGCTCGATTCCGGCCTTCCCCATGGCGCGACAGAGATGCGCGCCGTTACATCCTGAGCCGTGATATCCTGATTGGTGCCGGCCGGATCAGACCAGGCTGACCGGACCGGGCGCGCCGCGCAGCAGACCTGCGCGGCCATCTGAGTGCCGCCCTCTATTCGGAATGACGATAGATGAAATCTTTCAGCCGGGGATAGATCAACTCGCGCCAGCGCCGGCCGTTGAAGATGCCGTAATGACCGACACCTTCCTGAAGTATGTTCTCGCGCTGGTCCGATGACAGTCCGCTGCACATGTCGTGAGCTGCCAGGGTCTGGCCCGGCGCGCTGATGTCGTCGAATTCACCCTCGATGGTGCACAGCGCCGTGTCGGTGATCACCGAAGGTACAACCGGCTCGCCACGCCACGTCATCGTCCCCCTGGGCAATTTGTATTCCTGGAAAATCTCGGACAGGGTCTCAAGATAGAATTCGGCCGGGATATCCATGACGGCAAGATATTCGTCGTAGAACGCCCGGTGGGCCTCGACGCTGTCGCCGTCACCTTTGATCAGATTCTCGTACATCTTGAGATGCGCGTTGACATGCCGGGACGCATTCATCGAGATGAAGGCGCTCAACTGAAGGAATCCCGGATAGACCCGACGGCGCCGTCCCTCGTAATGCCGGGGTACGTCGTATACCGCGGCGCGCTCGAACCAGTCCAGGGTATGACTCTGCGCCAGATCGGTGACGCCAGTCGGCGCTGCGCGAGGGTCGACCGGCCCCCCCATCAAGGTCATGGTCCGTGGCTGTGCGCTTTCACCCCGCGCGGCCATCAGCGCCGTCGCTGCCAGAACCAGCGGGGCCGGCTGGCATACCGCGAGGACATGCGTTCCCGAGCCCAGCGTCCGCATATAATCCATGACATAGTCGATATAAACTTCGAGGCCGAAGCGGCCGCTTTCCAACGGTACGTCGCGGGCATCCTTCCAGTCCGTCACATAGACGTCGTGATCTTCCAGCAACTTCGTTACCGTTCCGCGCAGCAGAGTCGCGAAGTGACCCGACATGGGCGCGACGACGAGGATCGTCGGCACCGCATCCGTCCGGTCGGTTCGGAAATGCACCAGATCGCAGAATTCACGTGTGCGAACGATATCCTGAGTGACCGCGAGTTTCCGGCCCCGAACCTCGACGGAGTCGATCCCCCAAACCGGCTTTTCGCGCCGCTCGGTAATGTGGGTAAGGACATCCGCGCCCGCAGCCATTGCCTGGCCGGGCCATGTGTAGGAGGCCGGCACGAAGGGGTTGTTCAGGACATTCTTCGTCGCATGGGCCATCATACGTACAGGTGTAAAAAACGCATGATTGGCGTCGTGGAAATCGTAAAGCATATGCCCCTCTCGTTAAGACGATCACGCAGTTCCGAACGTCCAACCGACGCGATACCCCTCCCCCAATACCATCGGGGGATCGAAAATTCTTTCCTCTTTTCGTCAAGACCTCGTAAACGAAACGCAAAATTCGGAAAAACCGCCATCCCGGGAATGGGCCGAACCCAGTGAAATGTCTTCTTCGGACACAGCACGCCCGGACAGGACATAAAGGAGGCCGAATCTGTTCGTGGACCGCATTAATGTGCGTCCGGCGGCAGGAAAGCGCCTTGCGCGACCGCCGCCCGCAATCGGCTGCGGCTTCGCGCTTATTCGCGGTGCCGCATGTCCCGCGGCGTTAATTTTGGGTTCGTGAGGCCGAATCTCAAGACATTTTCAACAAACACTCTGCTGCGCACCGGAATACTGAACGCAAAAGTCTCAATACCCTCATTTTTCGCTATTATATTATATTCCCCTCGAATGGATTCGTTCCGTCAGCCGTCTCGATTTCAACGACCCAGAGATCCGGATCACGATTGACTGCCCGTTCGATATAGCTGTCAGCTTCCGATTCCGGCATGAACGCCCCCTGTTGGGCACCGAACCAGGCCATCCGGCCGTCCGGATCGCGCGTCTGGGTGAAAACCCGGCATTCCGGACCGGGTCCTGTTTCTGTTCCGGGGCCAAAACCCGCTTGCCGATCGAACTTGGTCAGCTTCAGAACCACGAGGCCGCCGCCGGGGTCACCCTTGCGAACAACGGCGACATCGATCCCTTCGGCCATGAACCGGCGTACATGGGCCATGACAAACAAATGAGTCGGTAGCCGATCGTCACTCATGCCCCGGATGCCGGTTCGTTGTCATCGACATCCGCCCCGGTCCTGGCGTGCCCGTCCAGCCGCCCGTCCAGCCGCCCGTCCAGCCGATGGCCGTCCAATCGGCGGTTGTCGAGTCCCCGTCCCTTTTCGACTGTTTCTTTTTCGGCCCTGGTCCGGCCGTGAATAATCCGGTTTTGTTGCGCGCGATCGTCCTTGTCCCGTCGTTTGCGCTCCTTGCGCGCCTGTCGAAGATTGATAACCGACGTCATGGCGTGTACCCGTTGTTGGCGTAAAGCGTCCGGACGCTCGAAACGGTGCTGCAATGGAAACCCGGCGGAGAAACAGCATTCTTGCACGTTTCGTTAACCATCAGTCTGCACCTTTCAGTCACAGTCCGGGCCGCGTCGGCCCGGTAATCGGGCAGCATGCAACTCCAATGCCGGACATCGGCGAACGCACGCGGATCGATCGCCAGTGAAAAAAGCGCTTCTCATCCTGGGGCTGTTCATCGTCGGTGTGGTGATCGCCGCCCTCGTCGCGCCGAGTTTCGTGAATTGGAACACCTATCGCGATCGTCTGGCAACACAAGCTTCGGCAATGCTGAATCGCGAGGTCACAATCGGTGGCGATCTGGAATTCCGCATTCTTCCCTTTCCTACATTGTCGGTCGGTGACGTGTCGGTCGCAAACGACCGCGATGGCGAATACCGGAACATGCTTTCGATGCGGGACATGGATATCCGCATGTCACTGATGCCGATATTACGGGGCAACGTGCAGATCGATCGGATGATCCTCGTCGAACCCGTCATCGCCTTCGAACGCATGCCGGACGAGACATTCAACTGGTCGGTACTCGCGGCCGGACAGGGGTTGCGTGACGCCGTATCCCTTGACCGGGTGACGATCGAGAACGGCACCTTGCACTGGCGGGACCATATCGACGGAGCCGGAGGCTCATTCGGGTCGATATTCGGCCAGATTTCGGCAGAAAGCCTGAATGGCCCGTTCACCGCCATCGGCAGTCTCGATGCCGGTGGCCTGTCGATCGCCCTCGACAGCAGGATGGGGCGGATCGGCGCAGACGGGACGGCATCGCTCGACGCTGGTCTGGGCCTCGACGGCGCCTCGATCGATGCAACTCTGAACGGCCTCGTCCATTGGCGCCAGCCGCGGGTCGATCTGGAGTTCACCGCCACCGGCGGCGACTTTTCCACCCTGATCCGACGCGTCGTGGAGGGGGGCAACTGGTCTTCCGATGACGCCGGTTCCATTCCGGACGGCGTCATGCCGGACCGGCCGTTCTCGCTCACGGGCCGCCTGCAGGGTTCACCCGATGGTGTCGGGCTTCAGGACGCATCATTCACGATCGACGATACGCGGATCAGGGGGTCGGTGACCTATGACACCGCGATCGATCCCCGAATCGATGTTGCATTGGCAACCAGCCGGATCAATCTGGATGCTCTGGACATCGCGCCCCGTGCGCAGACGATTTCACGTCTGATCGACGCAGTGGCGGCGCTGGGATCCGACACCGGGCGCAACGCACCCATGGTTACACTCGATCTCTCCGCCGAAGCCGTCACCTACCGTGACGCCCTGATACGCCAGTTCCGCTTCGATGGTGTGGCGGCGGACGGCGTGCTGGCGATCAACAGTCTGCGAACGGATTTGCCTGGCACAACGGACATATCTCTCGTCGGCACCCTGCGGGAAGAGAACGAGAGGCCCTTTGCCGATCTCACGCTCGACGGCCGCTCCATCGATCTGCGCCGGCTCCTTTCGTGGCTTGAGGTCGACCTCGGCGACCTTCCCTCCGACAGGCTGCGCCGGACCGCCGGATCCATGACGCTCAGGGGCTGGCGGGACCACATCACACTGACCGATATCGACGTCACCGTCGACACCAGCACCGTACGCGGATCGCTGGACATTCGGGCTCCCTCCTCCGGCGCCTCCGGGCCCGGAGCCGACCCCGGACCCGACAACTTGCCAGGGAACGAAGGGGCAACGATGCCCATGTTGACGGCAGACCTGTTCGTCGACCGGCTCGATCTGGACGCCTATGGCCTGACCTCGATGGCGGCGCGTATCCTTCAGGAACGAATTGCCGTGGACTGGGACGGCGACATCGGCAACCAGATCGTTGCCGAGCTGTCGAACGGACTTGGCGCAAGCAATGTCTCCGTCCTGTTGTCAGCCGATCACATCGTGCTCGGTGGGCACCAGATGGGCGGTGTCGAAATCGATGCCTCCATTGCCGACGGCGGGATGACGGTTCGGCGAGCCGTCATCGACGAGATCAACGATGGATCGGTCGCTATCTCGGGTTCGGTGGATGAACTGCGCCCGCTTGCCGGTCTTGACGTATTGTTCAATCTGGAAACCGGGGCGCCGGGCCCGTTCTGGACCGACGCCGCCATTGCCCTGTTCGATGCAGAGCCGGACCTTGCCCGCCGCCTGACGACAGACGGTGTCCTTGCCGGCCATGTCCGCGGCGACGCATCGGCCATGGAGATCGCCCTCGACGCCCGTCTCGCCGAGGTCTCCGCTTCCCTTCGGGGGCTGATCTCCGATCCGCTGGCGCTGAAACTGTCACCGACAGACGTCGCCGAGGGTTCGTCGCCGACATCGTTCGACCTTTCGCTGCGTGCCGACCATCAGGACTACGCGGCTCTGCTGCGTTTGCTGGGACAAGACGGAGCAGCGGAGTTCATTGCCGACGGGCGGGAGGCTGTTGTGTATGCCGATGTGATCGGCACGCCCCACGAAGTCGAGATTGCCGACATTCAGGCCGATCTGGCGGGCTTGGCGGTCAATGGCGACGGTCGCCTGTCGATCGCATCAGGCCAGGCGCCGCAAATCGAAATCGCGCTGGCGACATCCGACATCGACGCCGACATCTATCTGCCGATCATTGCCGCCGTCACCCGACGCACAGTCGATGGTAGAAATCTCCCCTGGTCGGCGACCGTCGAAATCGAATCCAGCCGCTGGGCATCGGAAGCCGCCGATATTTCGGTTACGGCTCCGGCCGCGCGTCTGGAATTCGCACAAGGGGCGGTGACCGTCGACCGGTTGACCGGCTCGGTCTTCGGCGGTGACCTTTCGCTGGCCGCTGGCATCGGCCCGAGTGGGGCGACAGCCGAGGGCGCCCCGGAAGACGCTCGACAGGCTTGGATGGAGGGATCGCTGACCGGAATATCCGTCGGATCGGCGCTACGCCCCCTCCTGGGCGTGAGAGCGCTTGAGGGCGAGGCAGATCTCGCGCTCTCGGTCCACGGCAACCGGGACGGCCAGAGCCGCCAGAGCTTCAGCCCCGAAAGTTTCGACGGTTCCGCGACGGTCAGATGGCGCGACGGTGGTATCAGGGGCATGAACATCGCGGCAATCGATGCCGCATTGGCCGACCGGGTCGGGCCGGTTGCCTTTCTCGAACGCCTCCAGAGCGCGACCGACCGAGGGAGCACGTCATTCGAGGATGCCACCCTGACCATCGGCATGACCAATGGCGTTCTGACATTCGACGATGTAGAACTTGAGTCGCCAGCAGCCCACGCAACCATGCGAGGAACATTCGACCTGTCGCGCTGGCATCTCGACCTGACGACTGATTTCGTATTTTCCGATCGACCCGGTGCCCCACCGCTTTCGATCCGGATCGCCGGGTCGCCGGAATCGCCAACCCGGCAGTTGCAGACCGGCGCGCTCCAGGCGTTTGTCGCGCAGCAGACAGCCGACGCAATCGGGCGCAGCATCAATCCCTGACGAACTGGACTTGACTCGGTGCAATTGGCGGGCCGGCTTGATTGGGGGGCGTTGCCCGCCAAGCGTCGGCAGATCGACATACTGGAGTTGCCACACTGAACCAGTGCGCACACGCAAAAACCCGGTGAAGCATGGCCTCACCGGGAGATTGGATCGTGTCGCGTCAGGCCGGACTTTATGCCGAAGCAGAATTCCGCGCTTCGACGGCTTTGGCAACTCGGCCGCGAAGCCGACGCATATCAGTGCTCAGCTCCGATGGGCGCGCTGCCAGCAAGAAGCCGTCGATGCCGCCGCGATGTTCCACCGTGCGAATGGCGTTGGCCGACAAGCGCATCCGGAAGCTTTCCTTGAGCGAATCCGACAGCAGCGTAACGGGCTGAAGGTTCGGCAGGAAGCGACGCCGGGTCTTGTTGTTCGCGTGGCTGACGTTGTTGCCCGACTGCACGCCTTTTCCGGTCAAACCGCACCGTCTTGCCATTTTACTCTCCTGAAACCAAACAAACCGATTATCGCGTGCCGAACAGCCGGCCCACGCGCGAAGGGAAAGCGACCGTTGGTCTGCCTTTCGCCCGCAGAAAAAATTACGCCGGGATACCCAGCGTGCCGCGCGGATATACGAAATCCGCATCACCGCGTCAAGCGTTCCGAACTCAGAACAAACGCCCCTGCCCGGTTTCGCCGTTGCCGGCAGACGACTTGCGCACCGCCGCCGCCGTCTTCCGCGGTGCCTGGTGTTGCCCCGGATTCTGCCCCTGGTTTTGCCCCTGCCGTTCATCCGCCTCGATAGCACTTTCGCTGCCACCGGAAGCGGTCGGCAGGATTTCCGCGTCCCGGTATTGTCCTTCACTGAACTCCAGGCGAATCCGGTCGCCGGCCGTCAAGGCGGCGGGATCGGTGACAGCGACGCCGTCCGGGCCGCGCACCACCGCAAATCCGCGATCCAGCGTCTTCTTGTAGCTATAGCTTTCCAGCAGCTTGCCCTGCGCCTCCAGCCTTTGTGCCGTCGTGGCGAACGTGCCCTGCCCGGCCCGCGTCAGCCGGCCGTCGAGATCGGCCAGTCGTTGCCGACGGTCCTGCATCGATCTGACCAGCGGCGCCGTCACCAGTCTGGCGCCAACACGGCCCAGATCACCCTGCAAACGCCGCAGCAAAACGGCGCGCGCCGCATCCTGTCTGGCTCCGGTCTCGCGCACGCGGCGCGCCGCCTCGCGCAGGGACTGCCGGGGATGAGGGATCGCCGCGACAGATTGCGCGACGCGGGCGCGGTAACGGTCGATCAGGACCGGCAAGGCTCTGTCGAGCCGTTCGGCCCGATCGTCAAGGCGCTGGGCCATCGCTTCCCACAGCCGGGCCGGATCGCCCAGTGCCTTGCCGGCACTCTCGATCCGAAACCGGCGGTCATCCAGCAGCCGGGCGGTCGCCCCCTCCAGCCGTCCGGCCCGGTCCAGAACGTCGGCCAGCAATTCCGACCGCACCGGAACCGCCATCTCGGCCGCCGCGCTCGGGGTCGGTGCACGGCGATCGGCGGCCAGATCGATCAGCGTCGTGTCTGTCTCGTGCCCGACGGCGGAAATAACCGGAATGATGCTGGCGGCCGCTGCGCGCACCACCGATTCCTCGTTGAAGGCCATCAGATCTTCCAGGCTGCCACCGCCGCGCGCCACGATCAGGAGGTCCGGCCGCGGGACGTGCCGCCTGGTTCCGGAACCGGCATCGGCGTCCAGCCTGTTGAACCCTTCGATGGCGGCAGCGATCCTTGCAGCCGCGCCTTCGCCTTGCACCGGCACCGGCCAGATCAGGACATGTCGGGGGAATCGCTCTGCCAGCCGGTGCAGGATATCGCGGATCACGGCACCCGTCGGCGACGTCACGACGCCAATGACGGTCGGCAGGAACGGCAGCGGCCGTTTGCGTGCAGCGTCGAACAGACCCTCTGCCGCCAGCCGCCGCTTGCGGTCTTCGAGAAGCTTCAGCAGCGCCCCTTCGCCGGCAAGCTCCATCGACTCGATGACGATCTGGTATTTCGACTGACCGGCATAGGTCGTCAGCCGCCCCGTGCAGACGACCTCCATCCCCTCTTCGGGGCGAATCGACAGCCGCGCGAGCGTCGTTCGCCAGCAGACCGCGTCGAGGACCGCGCGGTCGTCCTTCAGCGTCATATAGAGATGGCCCGAGCCGGGGATTTTTGGCCTGGAAATCTCGCCACGGACGCGAATATGGCCAAATCCGGCCTCGACCGTCTGCTTCAGCGCGGCGGATATCTCGCTGACCGAATATTCAGCCACGTTCGAGGCGGGTCGGCCGGCTGGCGCCGAGGCGGAGCCGGTAAAGGGCAAGTCTTGTGTCATGATCCCCAGATGATACAAACCACATGGCGTCGAACAAGCCCCGCGCCGAGGCCGGCATCATATTTCCCCCGACCAGGTCCTGTGGGTGGACCATGCGGGGCTACGGAGACAATTACGTCATGTCCATGAACATTCTCGTCGTCGGCGGCGGCGGCCGGGAGCATGCCCTGATCGCAGCGCTGGCCGCGGCGCCGAGCCGGCCAACGATCGTCTGCGCCCCCGGCAATCCCGGCATCGCGGAGATCGCCACCTGCAAGCCGATCGCGGCGGACGACATCGACGCCTTGTCCGATCTTGCCCGATCGATGGGCGCCGATCTGGTGGTCATCGGACCCGAGGCACCGCTGATGCTGGGTCTGGCCGACCGGCTGCGCGCCGCCGGCATTCCCGTTTGCGGGCCGGATGCCGCAGCCGCCCGGCTTGAGGGCTCCAAGGCCTTTACCAAGGACTTCTGCGACCGGCACGCCATTCCGACAGCAGCCTATGCGACCTTCACCGACCCCCATGCCGCCCGCGCCCATATCCGCGACCGCCATGCCCGCTCCGGCGGCGCGCCGATCGTCGTCAAGGCCGACGGGCTGGCCGCCGGCAAGGGCGTGGTCGTCGCCGCGACCGAAGCCGAAGCTCTGGCCGCAGTCGACGCTGCAATGGTCGATGGCGCCTTCGGCGATGCCGGGGCCACGGTCGTGATCGAGGAATTCATGACGGGCCGCGAAGTCAGTGTTTTTGCCCTGTGCGACGGCAACGACGCGATCATGCTGGCCACGGCTCATGACTACAAGCGCGTCGGTGACGGCGATACCGGCGCAAACACGGGCGGCATGGGATCGGTTTCGCCGACGCCGCGTCTGACCCCGGCGCTGGAGGAACGGGTGATGGCCGAGGTCATCCGCCCGACCGTCGCCGGCATGAAGGCCGACGGCGCACCGTTCGTCGGCGTGCTCTATGCCGGCTTGATGCTGACGCCGGAGGGGCCGAAGCTGGTCGAATACAATGTCCGATTCGGCGACCCGGAATGCCAGGTGCTGATGCCCCGGCTGCAAAGCGACGCGGCGACCCTGCTGCGCGCGGCGGCAACGGGGTCGCTTGGCACCGTCCGTCCCGAATGGCGGCGCGAAGCGGCGGTCTGCGTCGTCATGGCCAGTCGGGGCTATCCGGGCGCCTATGCAAGGGGAACGCGCATCGCCGGGCTGGACGCTGCGACGGCGATGCCCGGCGTCACCATCTTCCATGCCGGCACCGCCACTGCGCCCGACGGCGCGCTGATCGCCGCAGGCGGACGGGTACTGGGCATCACCGCACTCGGCGACAGTGTCGCTGCAGCGCGGGATCGAGCCTATGCCGCCGTCAGCGCGATCGACTGGCCCGAGGGGTTCTATCGAACGGATATCGCGCAGCCGGATGATCCCCCACCCGGCTGAGGCGTCAGGATCCGGGTGTGGACATGCGGTCGCGCCAGGTCTCGGCCTTGCGTCCGTCGCCGCCGGCGGTGCTGCGGCGCCGGGCACCCCGCCGCGAGCGGAAGAACGACCGCAGCAGCGCCGCCGACCGCCCGCCATCATCGAACTGCTCGACCTCCGGGCGGTGATGGCAGGTCGGTTGGCCGAAGAACCGGGGCCCGTTGACGACCGCGCCGCCCTTGGGATCCTCGGCGGCGAACACCACGCGAGCGACCCTGGCAAAGCTGATCGCCGCCGCGCACATTGCGCACGGCTCCAGAGTGACATAAAGAACGGTGCCGGGCAGCCGCGGCCGGCCCGTGTGTCGGGCGGCCGCACGCAGGACCAGGATTTCGGCATGGCCCGCCGGATCGGGCGCACATGCTTCCGGGTCCGGAGAATCGGTGCAATAGCCTTCAACCGCGTTTCCGGCCCGGGCCAGGATGACGCCGTCGGCATCCGCCAGCACGGCGCCGATGGGGACTTCGCCCCGGCCGGCGGCGCGTTCGGCTTCATCGATCGCGGCGGCCATGAGCCGGGCGGACGTTCGGGTGTCGGACGGGTGGTTAAGTGACATGGGCGATATGATATCATAACCGCCGGAACGAAGGATCGATGAGTATGGCCGAGAACCGCGACCAGAAGCCAAAAGACAAAGCCGTCCCTCCGGACGCCCCTGGGGACGCCCCTGGGGACGCCCCTGGGGACGCCCCTGGCACCTCCGGCGATGACGGCCGGGAACGGATCGCGAAGGTCATGGCCCGTGCCGGACTCTGCTCGCGCCGCGAAGCGGAGACCTGGATCACCGGGGGGCGCGTGGCCGTGAATGGCGAGGTGCTGACCAGCCCGGCCATTGCCGTCGGCCCCCGGGACCGGGTTCTGGTCGACGGCCGCCCACTGCCGGCGCGGGAACCACCGCGTGTCTGGCGGTACTACAAGCCCGTCGGGCTGGTCACGACCAGCAAGGACGAAGCCGGACGGCCCACGGTATTCGAAGCCCTTCCAACCGAGATACCCCGCGTCATGAGCGTCGGACGTCTCGATCTGACCAGTGAAGGCCTGCTGCTGCTGACCAATGACGGTGAGTTGGCACGCCATCTGGAAATGCCGAGCACGGGCTGGATCCGCCGTTACCGTGTCAGGGTTCACGGCCGGGTGGACGAGAAACAGCTTGCGACCCTGGCTGGCGGGATCACGATCGAGGGCGTTCGCTATCAGGGCATCGAAGCTGCGCTCGATCGCCAGCAGGGCGCGAACGCGTGGCTGACCGTCGGGCTCAAGGAAGGCAAGAACCGCGAAGTCCGCAAGGTGATGGAAGCTCTGGGCTATTCCGTCAGCCGGCTGATCCGGGTGTCGTACGGGCCGTTCCAGCTTGGCAACCTGCGCGAAGGCGAGGTCGAAGAGCTCCGCGCCAGTGTGTTGCGCGACCAGCTTGGCGCCATTCTGGCGACCCTGACCAAACGCACCGGCACCTGGACGGGGTCGGGGACTCCTGGGCCGGAAACTGGAGGGACGGGCGGCAAGGCAGAGCCCGCGAAGACATACACAAAGGCCGGCACAGGACGACCGCCGCGTTCGCTCCCGCCGCACAGCAAGGCAGCGGCCGGGGCCGCACCCAAGTCACCCACGGGGGCCGGCAAGGCCGCCGACCGGCCGGGGCAGCCCAACCGCAAGCCGCGCCCGAAACCGGCGCCACAGCCGATGGAGGAGCGCGCCTCCGCCGACCGCGACTCTCACCGTGGTCGCTCGGGTTCGTCCGGCGCAAACAGCAGCGGCAAGGCACATCGCCATGCGGATCGTCGGCGGTAGCCTGCGGGGGCGCAGACTCGCCCCGGTTCCAGACAAGGGGGTCCGCCCGACATCCGACCGACTGCGGGAAAGCCTGTTCAACATCCTGCAGCATCACGGCTGGCTGCCGGTGAACGACCCGGTGTCTGGCGATGCGGAAACAACGCAGGGCGGGCCATCGGTCGTGCTCGACGCCTTTTGCGGCACGGGCGCGCTGGCGCTGGAGGCCCTGTCGCGCGGCGTCGACCGGGCCCTGCTGATGGATCGCCATGCCCCGACCCTCGCCACCGCGCGCGACAACGCCGCCACACTGGGCGTCGAAGATCGGTGCCGGTTTGTAAAATGCGACGCGACCCGGCCGCCGTACTCGTCCGACGCCGCCGGCCTGTGTTTCCTGGACCCGCCCTATCGTCAGGGCCTGTTGCTGCCGGCGCTATCCGCGCTCGATGCCAGGGGATGGATAGCACCGGGCGCGATCTGCATCCTGGAAGCTGACGCACTTGACCCGATCGACCTGCCGCCGCAATTCGAGGTGCTCGACGATCGGCGCCTGGGCAAGACCCGCGTCGTCATCGCCGGCAGAAACCCGGGGCATTTCGTGCCAGGATCAGATCAGAGCCAATAGCAACGAGATTAGTTCGGTGCAGAAGACGCCTGTTCCGGACTACACTGGTCCATGCGGACCGACGCATTCAATCAGGAGCCCGGCATGAGCTGGTTGCCGTCGAAAGATCCCGCCGAAACCGGTGTCATGCCCGAGGGCGTCGACCTGCTGGTTGTGCCCCGCGTCCGCGACATCGGCGGGTTCGAGGTGCGCCGCGCGCTGCCGTCGGTGAAACGCAAGACGGTCGGCCCGTTCGTTTTTCTCGACCAGATGGGCCCGACGGAGGTCATGACCGGGAGCAGCCTCGACGTGCGCCCGCATCCCCATATCGGGCTTTCCACGCTGACCTATCTGCTCAGCGGTTCCATCGTCCATCGCGACAGCCTGGGCACGGTCAGCACCATCGAACCCGGTGCCGTCAACTGGATGACGGCCGGTCGCGGGATCGCGCATTCCGAACGCACATCGCCGCTCGACACACCGTCCGGACAGACGTTGTTCGGCTTGCAGGCATGGGTCGCGCTGCCGAAGGCAAAAGAGGAAGGCGAACCTTCGTTCCTGCATCATGGCGCCGACAAATTGCCGGAGGAATCCGGCGAAGGTGTCACTGCCCGCGTCGTGGCCGGCACGATTTTCGGCCGCTCCTCACCGCTGTCGGCATCCAACGACGCGGTCTATGCCGATATCGCCATGGCGCCGGGCGCGCGCCTCGATATCCCCGCGACGGTGCCCGATCGGGCGCTCTATCTGGTGTCGGGCGAAATCGCCATCGAGGGGCAGAGCTTTGCCGCCGGACAGCTGATCGTGCTTAAACCGGGGGCGATCATCACGCTGGCGACGTCGGCCCCGGCCCGGATGATTCTGATGGGCGGGGAGCCGCTGGACGGACCGCGGCATATCTGGTGGAACTTCGTCTCATCCTCGAAAGAACGCATCGAGGCCGCCAAGGCCGATTGGGCGGCCGGCCGTTTCGCCGCCGTGCCGGGCGATGATGAAGCATTGCCGCTTCCGGGCCGCTGATCCTCGAACCGGAATGCTGCCTCGGCGGCGGCCGGTCACACCGCTGCCGCGAACCGATCGGCAGCGGCCATCGCCCACCAACGGCCGTAAATGGTATCGTCGGGCGCGTCGAGCAGGATGCCCGGCGTCAGGAAATCATAGATTGAATCGGCCGAATGCACTTCGTTTCCGGCCATACGAATCCGCAGATGATAGGGGCGAAGGTCCCACGGATGGCTCAGCCCTGCAGCCCCGACATATTCCGATAACGCCGCCACGGTGTTTCTGTGAAAGTGGTAGACCCTTGGCGCCTTGTCCTCGACCACCAGGCCGGCCTCGCGCCATCGGTCCTGAGTGGCCACGCCCACCGGGCAATGGCCGGTATGGCACTGCTTCGTCTGCACGCATCCCAGCGAGAACATGAACGGCCGGGCCGCGTTGCACCAGTCGGCGCCAAGCGCAATGTTGGCGGCCATGTCATGGCCATCGACCACCTTGCCGGCGGCGGCGATCTTGATCCGGTGGCGCAGATTAGCGCCGGTCAGGGCGTTCACGACGAAGATCAGCCCTTCTCTCAGCGGTGTGCCGACATGATTGGACAATTCGGCCGGTGCCGCCCCGGTGCCGCCTTCGGCTCCGTCGACCACGATGAAGTCGGGCGTAATGCCGGTTTTCAGCATGGCCTTGACCAGCGCCAGGAATTCCCACCGGTGACCGACACACAGCTTGAATCCGACCGGCTTGCCGCCCGACAACTCGCGCAACTCTGCGATCCAGGTCATCAGGCCGACCGGATCGGAAAAGGCGCTGTGGCCCGGCGGGGAAAGAACGTCCAGGCCGATCGGAACACCGCGCGCATCGGCGATTTCCTGTGTCACCTTCGCCCCCGGCAAGAGCCCGCCCTTGCCCGGCTTGGCGCCCTGGCTCAGTTTGATTTCGATCATCCTGACCTGATCCGATGACGCGCGGTCGGCAAACGCTTTCGGATCGAATCGGCCGTCCGGGGTGCGGCATCCGAAATATCCGGTACCGATCTCCCACACCAGATCGCCGCCATGAATCCGATGATGGCTGGAAATCCCACCCTCGCCGGTATCGTGATAAAAGTTGCCCATTTTGGCGCCCTGGTTCAGCGCCTCGACCGCCCGCCCGCTCAACGAGCCGAAACTCATCGCCGAAATGTTGAAGACGGACGCGCTATAGGGCTTTGCGCAGTCAGCATCGCCGATGGTGATGCGATAAGCCTCGGCATCCTGTTTGCGGCCCTGCATGGCGTGGTTGATCCACTCGTAGCCCGGTGAATACGGGTCCCGATCGGTTCCGAACGCCTGAACGCTTTCGACATTCTTGGCGCGCTTGTAGACCAGCGCCCGTTGGTCATGACTATAGGGCCGGCCCTGATGATCGCTGTCGAGCAGGTACTCGCGCAGATAAGGGCGCAGCCATTCGAAAAACCAGCGGAAATGGGCGCTAACCGGATAAACGCGCTTCAACGAATGGGATTCCTGGCAAAGATCCCAAACACCCAGGAACGCCAGAGGCGCCAACACGATCAAGGGCAGCAGCCACAGCGCCGAGGCGGCAAGCCCAAGGCCGAGAAACAGAAGCGTCAGAAATACGATCGCAAGAAACGGAATATAGCGCATGTCGGGAGCTCGCGGCAGGACGGGGTCGCCCGTCAGGCTTGGCCACCGCACCGTCGAATGTCAATGCAAACCACGAACCAACACTTCGGGGGCAAACCACCAGGCCGGACCGACATCCGTCAACGGCGTCCGAACAGCTTCTCGATGTCCTTGAGGCCGAGGGAGATATAGGTCGGCCGGCCGTGGTTGCATTGACCGCTATGGGGCGTCGCCTCCATCCGGCGCAGCAGGGCATCCATTTCAGCCGTCGTCAGCCGGCGACCGGAGCGCACGCTGCCGTGACAGGCCATGGTCGAGCAGACGGCCTCCAGCCGCTCGGTCAGGGCCGAGGTGTCGTCGATATCCTCCAGCCGGTCGGCCAGATCGCGGACCAGCGCACCGGCGTCGGCCTGCCCCAGCATGGCCGGAATTGACCGCACCGCAACGGCGCCGTCACCGAAACCGTCCACCTCCAGCCCCAGCCGCGACAGTTCCTCGGCCCGATCCACGATCCGGTCGCGGGCGGCCATCGGCAACTCGACCACTTCGGGGATCAGCAGCCGTTGTGCCCTGACCGGGCCGGACAGCAGATCCGCCTTCATATCCTCGTACACCAGACGTTCATGGGCGGCATGCTGGTCGACGATCACCAGGCCGTCGCCGGTCTGGGCGATGATGTAGTTCTCGTGGAGCTGGGCGCGCGCGGCACCGAGTGGATGATCCGGTCGATCGTCCGGGGCCGCTGGCGCATCGTCAGCGGCCGCGTGCTCTCTGACATGGTCGGAGGACGGACCGGGATCCTCCACACCGCGCGCTGAGGGCGGCGGCATCCAGGGCGCGGACAGCTGCGCATTCATACCCGAAGTCCCGCCGACCGGCGCCTGAAACCGGCCCGATGCGTCGAGCGCCGCCGAAGACGGCCGCGCGGCCGAACCCTGCCCCCAACCCCCATGCGGGACCATCGGCCGGCGGCCGGTGGGGTCTGACGCTCCGGCGGGTTCCGGGCGAAAAGCACCCAGCGCACCGGTTCCGCCGGTTGTCGCCGATCGATGACCGGCATCGGCCAGTGCCTTTTTGATCGCCGACACGACCAGCCCCCGGACCATGCCCGCATCCCGGAACCGCACCTCGGCCTTGGCCGGGTGTACGTTCACGTCAACCTGCGACCCCGGCAGACCGAGAAAGAGCGCAAGCACCGGGTGGCGGTCGCGGGGCAGCAGATCGCCATACGCGCCTTTGACGGCACCGATAAGCAGCTTGTCGCGCACGGGACGTTCGTTGACGAACAGGAACTGATGCAGCCCATTGCCCCGGTGAAAGGTAGGCAGGCCAACGAAACCCGACAGCACCATTTCTTCGCGCTCGGCCGCCACCGGAACGGCGTTGTCGGCAAAGGCACGGCCGAGAATGGCCCCCAGTCTCGTGAGCCGGCGATCGTTGCCGGCCTGCTCCGGACACTCTCCTGACCGCAGAGCCGGCGCCGGATCAAGCTTGAGGATCGCCCGCTTCTCGTCGCGGAGCGTGAAGCCGACCGCAGGGCACGCCATGGCCAGCCGCGAGACGACATCGGTTATGGCCGCCTGTTCGGCGCGACCGGATTTGAGGAATTTCAGCCGGGCGGGCGTGGCATGAAACAGGTCGCGCACTTCGACCCGGGTGCCACCATTGCCGGCCGCGGGAACGGGTTCACTCACCTGCCCGGCATCAACCGACAGCGACCACGCCTGATCCGCGGTGCGGGTTCGGCTGGTGATCGTCATCCGGCTCACCGAGCCGATCGACGGCAATGCCTCGCCCCGAAACCCAAGCGTGCCGATCGCCAGCAGATCGTCGCCGTCCAGCTTCGACGTCGCGTGGCGCTCCACCGCAACCACGAGATCCTCCGGCCCCATTCCGTCACCGTCATCGGCGACGACAATGAGCGCCCGGCCTCCGTCGCCGATCGTGATATCGATCCGCGACGCCCCGGCGTCGACGGCATTTTCCGCCAGTTCCTTCACCACGGCCGCCGGGCGTTCGACGACCTCGCCGGCGGCGATCTGATTGACGAGGACGGATGGCAGGCGTCGGATGGACATGCAGTGCGCTCGGCGGCCCGTGAGGGGATCGTTTGGGGGGCGACGGTGACAGACTACGGTCTTTGGTCCCGACCTGCAAAGCGCCTTCGCTCCCTGTTCCCCATGACTCAAGCAGGATTTGCACAAATCTTGCCGGCTACCACCGCAGCTTGAACGGCGCTGGCCGATGCCGTAGTGTCTCTCTTCAGGAGACAATGGTCGGGTGAATCTCGCTCATTTGCCTGGAAACAAGCACAATCGGGTACCCGCTGAACGCAACAGCCGGGGCTTGATCAACAAGCGCACAGGGAGAACGACTTGCCATTCAAAAACACGAACGAGCCCGCCCCTGACCGCAACCGGCACACCGGGTCATTCATTGCCGGTGCAGCCGCCGTCGCCGTCGGTGCAGCGATCTCAATGCTGCCGGATAGTGCAGCCCACGCAGAAACGATCCAGAGCCTCGGACTTTGCGGTAACACATCTGCCGATGCCCGCTTCGAACTGGCCATGGCGCTATCGGAATCTCCCTGGCAAATCAGTTATCAGGCCGGATATGTCGTCGCACAGGGCATGGCGATGGCACATCCCGCCTCCAGCCAGGTCGAACAAGGCAGCTTCGAAGTGACCGCCGATGGCGCGTTGCGACTCATTCCCCGGGATCCGAACGGGGCCATGGAAGTCACGTTCGACTGGGTCGATGACGAATTGTGGAGTTTCGACTCCGAACCGAGCCTGCCCGACGGCGCGAGGCTGGCGCCGGGCTCGCAGCCGCTTCCGTCTCTCGCCGTCACCGACGACGAACTGGCGGTGCTGACCGACTGCCCGACCAACAGCATCCCTCGGCTCGTCGGCACCGGAACGACGACGATGCAAGGCGTGGCAGCCGAATTCGTGCTGCGTCTGCTGGTCGTCGATCTGGACATGATTTATGGATTTCAGGAGTTTCGTGGCAGCGCGCGCGGGATGACTGTCGTCGAGCGCCGTCCGTTCGTCATGTCGTCCCAGTAACCCTTGCCGACAGCGGTCCCGGCCGAGTCGCGGTTCGGCCGGGATATTCCTGACGCCGCGTCAGGCGCGATAGACATTCAGCGCGTCGGGCATCAGGGCATCGAGTTGTTGCAGGCGGCTGGTGCCGGCGGGGTGGGTCGACAGCCACTCCGGCCCCCGGCCGCCGGCCTGGGCTTGCATTGTCTGCCAGAAATCCATGGATTCGCGGGGATCGTAACCGCCGCGTGCCATGTAGAACAAACCGACGCGGTCGGCTTCGAGTTCCTGATCCCGGCCGAACGGCATGATCATTCCGTACTGCACGCCTGCGCCCATCAATGCCGCAATCTGATCGGCATAGCCGGGATTGCCGGCGCCGAAGGCCGCCGAGATCGCGGCCACGCCGAGTTGCGACATCTGCGACGCGCCCAGCCGCTGCGCTGCGTGCTCCTGGGTGTTGTGGGCGATCTCGTGCCCGACGACGGTGGCCAGTTGCGCATCATTCTCCATATGCCGGAATATGCCTTCGTAGAAGCCAACCTTACCGCCCGGCAAGGCAAAGGCGTTCGCGGAGTCGCCCTGAAACACCAGGAACTCCCACTGCCCGCCGATGCCGTTGGATTGCACGATTCGCCGACCGACGGAGTTCAGTGCGTTCTGCATGCTGCTATTGCGGCTCACGGATGTTTCGCTGCGTATCCGGGCCCAGGTCTCCTCGCCCAGCTGCACGGTTTGCGACCGCGGCGCCGCTGGCGCCATCCGGGCGATATCCGTCGGCTGACAGGCGATCAACGCCGTTCCCGATACGCCGACCATTCCGACCAGGACGGCACGGCGCCCCATGGCGGACCGGGTTGCCGAGGGCACTTGAATGGCCGTGGACCAGTCGATCTTTTCGTCCGTCGATGGGCCGTTCAGAGTTTCGTGATGTGGGTGGGCGCAATCGAACCGGTTACACATGTGGCCATTTCTCCTTATGCCGGGCCCCGCACGAACCAAGGGTCAGAATCCCTGAGCCCCGAAAACCTACCTTACGCTAAGCACACGAAGCACTAGGCGGATAACGGGGCGAAAATGCGGTCTCTGGTGCGAACCGGCCGGGGCGCGGCGGCGGTCAGCCGGGTCGGTGCCCCTTGATCCGGGCGATCAGGCCGCTGGTCGAGGCATCCTGCGCCTTGGGCGCCCCACCCTCCCCGTCCGGGTCGGCCAGTTCGGGAAGAATGATCTTTGCCAACTGCTTGCCCAGTTCCACACCCCATTGGTCGAAACTGAAGATGTCCCAAACCATTCCCTGAACGAAGATCTTATGCTCATAAAGCGCGATGAGCATGCCCAGCGTCCGGGGATCAAGCCGATCCAGAAGAATCGACGTCGATGGCCTGTTGCCGGGGAAGATCTTGTGCGGCACCAGGGCTTCCAGGGCATCGCCGACAAGGCCGCTTTCTTCCAGTTCCGCCCGGGCTTCGGACTCTGTCTTGCCAAAGGCCAGCGCCTCGGTCTGCGCCAGGAAATTCGACAGCAGTATCCGGTGGTGGTCGCCAACCGGATACTGGCTTTCAATCGGGGCGATAAAATCCGACGGGATCAGCTTCGTGCCCTGATGGATCAACTGGTAAAAGGCGTGCTGGCCGTTGGTTCCGGGTTCGCCGAAGATGATCGGGCCCGTCTGCCAGGTGACCGGCTGGCCGTCGCGGTCGACGCGCTTGCCGTTGCTCTCCATATCGGCCTGCTGAAGATAAGCCGGGAAGCGGTGAAGCAGTTGATCGTAGGGAAGCACGGCATGGGTCTGACAGCCGTGGAAATTGTTGTACCAGATGCCGAGCAATCCCAGGATCAGCGGCAGGTTCGATTCAAGTGCCGCTGTCCGGAAGTGGGTGTCCATGGCATGGGCGCCATCCAGGAATTCTCCAAAACGCGCCGGTCCAATGGCCAGCATGACCGGCAGACCGATGGCCGACCACACCGAATAGCGTCCGCCGACCCAGTCCCAGAATTCGAACATCTGGTTGGCATCGATACCGAACGCTTCGACGGCCTGCCGGTTGGTGGACAGGGCGACGAAATGTTTGGCGATATCGGATTCCGCTGCCCCCGACTCGAGGAACCAGGCCCGCGCGGTTCGGGCATTGGTCAAGGTCTCCTGCGTCGTAAAGGTCTTGGACGCGATGATGAACAGCGTCGTCTCGGGGTCGACGTCTTCCAGTGTGCGGGCAATATGGGCCCCGTCCACATTCGACACGAAATGACAGCGGAGACCCTTTTGGACATAGGGCGCCAGCGCCTCGCAGACCATATTCGGACCGAGGTCGGACCCGCCGATGCCGATATTGACGACCGACCGGATCGGCTTCCCGGTGTGCCCCGTCCAGGCACCCGAACGAACACGCTCGGCAAAGTCCGCCATACGGGAAAGCACGCCCCGGATGTCGGGCATGACGTCACGGCCGTCCACCATCACCGGCGCGTCCGATCGATTGCGCAGCGCCGTGTGGAGAACCGGTCGGCCTTCGGTTCGATTGATCGCCGCTCCCGCAAACATGGCGTCGCGATGACCCTCGACGTCGGTCTGACGTGCGAGTTCCACCAGCAACGCCATGGTTTCAGATGTGACCAGGTGCTTGGAATAGTCGACGAATATGCCTTCGAACTCGACCGAGAATCGCTTGAACCGGTCAGCATCCCCGCTGAACAGATCGCGGAGATCCAGGTCGCCCTGCGCCTGCAGATGGCGTTGCAGATCTTTCCAGGCAGCCAGAGCCGTTACATCGGTCATTGATTCGTCTCCATGGCCGTCAAGGTCTCGAAACGGCAGATTCCGGTCTAGCGCCCCAATTCCCTGTCGACGATCTCACGCGCCGAAATCGTTTCGTCGGCGGAGAATTCCTCTGGCGGCTGCCCGACGACGAGAACACTGAGCGCCTCGGGGTCGAGAAGCGAATTCGCTATCCAGTTGACGTCCTCAACCGTCACCGCCTGGATCAGGGCATTGCGCTCCCTGATATAATCTTCACCGAGATTCTGCAACTGCATGCTGAGCAGCATTGAGGAAAGATCGCGCGTCGATGTCAGCTGCAGGGGAAAGGATCCAGTTATATAGCGCTTCGCGTCATCCAGCTCGCTCTGGGTGACCCCGTCTTCGCGCATGGTCGCCCATTCCTGTCTGATCAGATCGAGTGCCGGGACGACATTGCCATGGGCGAGCGAACTGTTGACCATCAGCAGGTTGGCGACATCCGTATTATAGAAGCCGCTGCCGATGCCGTAGGTGAGTCCGCGGCGCTCGCGCACTTCTTCGGTCAGGCGCGAGCCGAAGCCGCCGCCCCCAAGTATGTGGTTCATCACCAGGGCGGCGTAGTAGTCGGGGTGGTCGCGCGAAATACCGGCCTGGGCCAGCATCAGGATGCTTTGCGGGCCCTGCCACTCGACCACCGTGCTGAAAGGTTCCGGCGGTTCCCAGTCGGGCACCTCGGCGGGTTCGCCCGACGCCGGCAGATCGCCGAATGCCCGGTCCAGTGCCGGGCCCAGTTCGTCGGCGGTGATATCACCGGCAACCGCGACGGTCAGGGCGTCGCGGGTGAAGCGCTCCTCGATGAACTGACGAAGATCATCCACTTCGAGCGCCATCAGCGACTCCATGGTACCGCGCGATGGGCGGGCAAAGGGATGATCGCCCAAAACGCGTTCCAGGAAAGCCCGCCGGCCGATCCAACCGGGGTCGCCGGTATTCGACCGGATCGCCCCGGCCACGGAATCGCGCATGCGCTCGACCGGCTCGGGGTCGAATCGGGGCTCCGTCAAGGCCAGGGCCAGAAGGTCGAGCGCCTCGTCGAGATGCTCCTTCGTCGTATAGAGCGTGCCGTTGATCTCCTCGATGCCGGCGGAGAACCGCATCGATATCGACAGATCCGCAAGCCGCCGCTGGAATTCCTGACTGCGGATATCGCCCGCGCCCTCGTCCAGCAGGGTCGTCACCAGATTGGCCCGGCCCTCCTTGCCGGCGGGATCGGTCTCGATGCCGCCGTCGAAGGCAAAGTTGATCGACACAACCGGCACGAAATCGCTCGAAGCCAGATAGGCCTGGACTCCCTGATCGGACACCACCGTTTCGACATGAGAGAACCCATTGCCGCTATCGGCGTCCTGGCCGAGTGCGGTGCCGGACGGACTCAGAAACGCAGTTGTCATTATGGCCCCCAGGACCGTCAGCGTGAAAGCGGCAGAGCTCAGTCCTGTTGGCCGGGTCCCCATAGCCCTGATCATTGCACGATCTCCGTGTCCATGTCCGGCGACACCGCGTCAGGATCGACCGGTTCGTCCAATCTGATCGCAGCGTCGGGATCTTCCGGCAGCAGATAGCCGGTGACGTGGCGGCCATTGGCGCCGAACACGGCCTCGGCCGCAGCCATCACATCGTCGGCCGAGATCGCGTCGATGCGACTGGGCCAACGCTCCACGTCGTCGATCGTTCCGCCGGTTGCCAACGCCTGTCCGAATGCATAAACCGGCGCCATGAGGCTGTCTCTGGCGAAGGTGCTGCTGATTGTCAGCCGATCCTTGGCGGTGGCGACCTCTTCTTCGGTCAGTCCCTCTGTCAGCAACCTTTCTATCTCGGCCTCGAAAGCCTCTTCCAGCGCGGCCATTCCGGTGTCGCCGCGCGGTGTCATATAGGCGACCAGCGGCCCCTGGTCGACGCCGGCCGGCCGATAGCTGGTGCCGGCCGCAACGGCGATCTCCTGCTCCACGACCAGAGACCGGTATAGGCGGCTCGTCGTTCCGGTGCCGAGAAGTTCGTCGAGCACCTGAAGCGCATAGGCATGTCCGTTTGGATCGTCGGTATAGGTCGGCGCCAGATAGAACCGCCGCCAGTTCGGAAGCTGAACCTGATCGGAGGTCAGGGTGACGGAGAACTCGGCACCGCTGTCCGGTTCTTCCAGACGCGTGCGCTCCGGCACGTCGCGGGCGGGTATGCGGCCATAGGTTTCCTCGACCAGTGGCCGTGCCGCCTCGACGTCAATATCCCCCGCGAGCACCAGCACCGCATTGTTCGGTGCATACCAACGATCGTAGAAGGCGCGCGCGTCGTTGATCGACAGATCCTCGATCTCGTGGCGCCAGCCAATGATCGGTATGCCGTAAGGGTGGTTCTGAAACAGCGTCGCATACATCTGTTCGTTCAGCCGCGACGACGGGCGGCTCTCGACCACTTGCCCGCGCTCTTCCAGAATGACGTTGCGTTCGGGCGCGACGACCTCATCCGTGATGGCAAGATTGGCCATCCGGTCGGCCTCGAGTTCCATCATCCGGCCGAGCCGATCGGACGCCACGTTCTGGAAATAGGCGGTATAGTCCCAGCTCGTCATGGCATTCGAGCGGGCACCCTCACGCTGAACGATGCGGCTGAATTCGCCATCGGGCACCGTCTCGGTACCCCGGAACATCAAATGCTCAAGGAAATGGGCGATCCCGCTGACGCCGGGCTCCTCGTCCGCCGCGCCGACCTTGTACCACAGCATATGGCTCACGACCGGCGCCGTGCGGTTGGTTACGACGACGACCGTCAGACCATTGTCGAGTTCGAATACATCAGGCCTGAAAACTTCGGCACCGGCAGACGGCGCGAGGCCGGCGCCGGTGGCTACTGCCAACAGGGCCGTTGCCGCCGCATTCGCGCGTTTAATCGTCACGATCTAACCTCCCATTCCGCAACTCGCCACCCGTCCGGACGACAAGACCATTCGGACGACAAGACGTTGTGCAGAATTCAGACGGCAAAACAATGGCACCGACCGGCTATTCGCGGATCGGCGGAAGTCGGGAATCGGCAGCCCCGAAAAACGGGCCTGTGAACGAGGATCCCGACGGGAGGTTAAAAGAAGCCGGAAAGGATTCCGCCCTCTCGGCGTTCGATCGTGGGCACGTCGCCGTCGCCGAGCGGCCGTCCCGCACGCCGGGCCTGGTCGAGACGTGCGCTCTCTTCCTCGGGGTCGACCACGCGTTCGCTGCTGCCGCCGCCCTGCCAGAAGAGCAGGCGCTGAACGAAGTTCTCGTCCGCATCGACCGAACCGGCGGCGCGGTCGACCGTATCGCGCACGGAATCGTCCACACCCGCTGCACCTGTTCGAGACAGCAGCATGTCCTCCGCTGCGGAACCGGATGTCGAGGCGACGGCGCCGGCCCCGGCGTCACTCCCGGACATGGCTGCACGAGCCCGATCCGACGCCGTGCCTTCCTGCGGGCGCGGTGCCCCCGGGCGCGGAGGCGCCAGCGAATAACTGGGCGGTACTGCCAGCGGTGCGCGCGAAACAACGGCGAACTCGTCGGGCGAACTCTGGCCGAACGAGAAGACGTTCTCGGCCGCGCTGCACGCCGCGAGCCCCGATCCCATGCCGATCAGTAAGCCGAATCGCGCAAATCTGGACAATCTGGTCATAGTCGTCGTCCCCTGCCCTTTCACATATCCCCCCGATGCCGACCCGATGCCGGCCCGCCGTTCGTGTGGTCGGTCTGACCGACGATACTGTCGTACAATAGCAACGCAACGCCAATCATGATGGCGCTGTCGGCGACGTTGAACGCCGGCCAATGATAACCCCAGATATGGAAATCCAGGAAGTCCGCTACAGCGCCATAGAGGATTCGATCGATCACATTGCCCATCGCGCCGCCGACGATCAAGCCCAGCGCCGCCGCAACCAACCGCGATCCGGCCCGCGACAGCCATACGAGCATGCCGACGCTGATGCCAACGGCCACGGCGATCAGCAGCCAGCGGACGACCGGACTGCCCGCCGAGAACATTCCGAAACTGACGCCCATGTTCCAGACCGTGACGAGATTGAAAAAACCCGTAACGGCAATCGCCGGATGCCACGAACTGATCCCCGCCGGGAAATCGAAGCCGAAGACCCCATAGAGCATCAGGCTTTTCGTCACCTGATCGATCACGATGACGACGAGTGAGATGCCCAGCCCGAACCGCATCATGGGGCTATACGGCCTCTCTGGCCTGTTGGTCGACGACATCGGCACAACGATTGCAAAGGTCGGTATGAGGCCCGGCCGTCACTTCCGGCAACACTTTCCAGCATCGGGCGCATTTCTCGCCGTCGGCCACCGTGGGCACGACGGCGACATCGGGCACGTCGTCCAGCCGGTAGGCGTCGGCGGGCGCCGGTACGGTCGTCAGGGTCAGATTCGACGTGATGCAGATATCACCCAGATTCATGCCCTCGACATTGCGGCGCAGATCGTCGCTGACATGCACCGTCGGATGGGCCTGCAGCGATGAACCGATACGCTTTTCGACGCGTTCGACTTCCAGCGCACCGGTTACGACCCGGCGCACACGCCGCACCAGCGCCCATTTCTCCGCCAGCGCATCGTCCCGCCAATCCGCGCGAACCTCGGGATAGAGCTGCAGGTGAACACTGTCGGCATCGGCGCCGTGCCGGGTGCGCCAGACTTCCTCAGCCGTGAAGCACAGAATCGGCGCAAGCCACGTCGTCAGATGGGTCAATACGAGATCCATGACCGTGCGCGCCGATCGCCGCGTGATGTCCGTGGCCCCATCGCAATAGAGGCTGTCCTTGCGTATATCGAGATAAAAGGCGGACAGGTCGTTGGCACAGAAATTATGCAGCGCCGATGCCATCGCATGAAAGTCGAAGGCATCGACGGCATCGCGGATCAGCCGATCCATTTCATGCAGCCGATGCAACACCCAGCGCTCCAGCTCCGGCATATCGGCGGGGGCAACGGCTTCCGCAGCGGCGTCGAAACCGTTCACGGCGCCCAACAGATAGCGCAGCGTGTTCCGGAACCGGCGATAGGCGTCGGTCTGGCCTTTCAGGATTTCGTCGCCGATCTTGACGTCTTCGGAGAAGTCGGACGAGACCACCCACAGGCGCAGGATATCGGCGCCGTATTTCTTCTGGACTTCCTGGGGTGCCACGACATTGCCAAGCGACTTCGACATCTTGCGGCCATGCTCGTCCAGGACGAACCCATGGGTCAGCACGGCGTCGTAGGGCGCCCGGCCCCGGGTGCCGCAACTTTCCAGCAGCGATGACTGAAACCAGCCGCGATGTTGGTCGGATCCTTCGAGATAGAGGTCGGCCGGCCATTTCAGATCGTCGCGCGCTTCCAGCACAAAGGAATGGGTCGAGCCGCTTTCGAACCACACATCGACGATGTCGAAAACCTGATCGTAGGCCGCGGGATCATGGCCATCGCCCAGAAACCGTTCCGGCGGCGACGTGAACCATGCATCGGAACCTTCCTGTTCGAATGCGTCGGCGATGCGCTCGCAGACCGCGTCATCGCGCAGCGGCTCTCCGGTGCTGCGTTCCACGAAAATGGCGATCGGCACACCCCAGGCGCGCTGGCGGCTGATGCACCAGTCGGGGCGGCTTTCGACCATCGAGGTCAGGCGCGTCCGGCCGCCTTCCGGCACGAACCGCGTGTTCGACAGCGCCTTCAGCGCCGTGTCCCGCAGGCCGCTGCGATCCATCGGGATGAACCACTGCGCGGTCGCCCGAAAGATCAGCGGCGCCTTGGAACGCCAGGAATGGGGGTAATTGTGCCGCAGCGACCCCTTGGCCAGCAGGCCGCCACCCTCGTTGAGCGCCCCGATCACGGCGCCGTTGGCGTCGCCCGGTTTGCCGTCGGGCATCAGCACCCGTTTACCGGCAAAATAGGGAATCCGGTCGGTGTAGACGCCGTCCTCGGTCATGGTCTCGATCAGCGGCAGACCGTGACGGCGACCGAGTTCGAAGTCGTCGGCGCCGTGGGCAGGAGCGATATGAACCAGCCCGGTTCCCTGCTCCGTCGTGACGAAATCGCCCGCCAGAACCGGAACCTCGAAGTCGAATCCGAGATCAGCGAAAGGATGAGCGCACACGGTGCTGACGAGGTCCGACCCGCCAAGCGACGCCCGGCGCTCCCAGCCTGTGATGCCGGCCGCCGCAGCAACGTCTTCGATCAGCTCGTCGGCCAGGACAAGACGCTCACCCACGGTGGCGCGGGCGCCGTCTTCGACGGCCGTCACCTCGACTACGCTATAATCGATCTCCGGCGACGCGGCCACAGCCCGGTTGCACGGGATCGTCCAGGGCGTCGTGGTCCAGATGACCACACTCGCGCCGTCCAGTGCCGGAACAGACGGCGCCGTGATCGGGAACCGAACCCAGATCGTCGGGGATTTATGGTCGTGGTATTCGACCTCGGCCTCGGCCAGGGCGGTTTTTTCGACCACCGACCACATCACCGGCCTCAGCCCGCGATAAAGGTCGCCGGACAGCGTGAACTTGTGAATCTCGCGAACGATCTGGGCTTCGGCCGGCCGGGTCATTGTCGTATAGGGCGCCGACCAGTCGCCGATCACGCCCAGCGACCGGAATTCTTCCGCCTGGACGCCGATCCAGCTTTGCGCAAAATCCCGGCACTCCTGGCGAAAGTCGACGATCGGCACGGCATCCTTGTCCAGGCCCTTGGCGCGATAGCCTTCCTCGACCTTCCATTCGATCGGAAGGCCATGACAATCCCAACCCGGCACATAGACGGCATCATAACCCGACATCTGATGCGTCCGGACCACGATATCCTTGAGGATCTTGTTCATCCCCGTGCCGATATGGATATTGCCATTGGCATAGGGGGGCCCGTCATGCAGGACCCAGCGTAGCCGGCCCTTCGATTGCGCCCGCAGCCGGCCGTAGAGATCGCCGTCTTCCCACGACTTCAGGATGCCCGGCTCCTTCGCCGGCAGACCCGCCCGCATCGGAAACTCCGTCTTCGGCAGAAACACCGTCGATTTGTAGTCGCCGCCATTCGATCCTGAACGCTCGCTCATCACTTCCCCTGTCGGCCTGCCCTGGCGCCTCCAGGCGATCGATGTCGCCCGGCGCAAGAGAATCCGGCCCCCGTCGTCCCTGCATGAAAACCGGGCGGATCGTAGCGGAACACGCGAGGCGGTCAAGCGTGTCGCGCCATCCAACCCCCGACGCTAACCGCCCGCCAGAATTCGCCGTGCCGCCGCGGCATCCTCGTTCATCTGCGCCACCAACCCCCCGACATCATCGAAGCGCTGCTCGCCACGCAGAAATTCTATCAGTTGAACCCTGAGGGTCCGGCCGTACAGATCGCCGGCAAAATCGAAAAGATGCGCCTCTAGCACCGGCTCCGGCGTCTCGAACATGGGCCTTATCCCGAGATTGGCGACACCGTAGTGCCAACGAGGGTCGGGGGCCTCCGGGCCGCCCGGGGCGTCCACGATCCCGCATCTGACGGCATAGATGCCAAAAGCCGGGCGGATATAGTCGTCCATCGCGATATTGGCGGTGGGATAACCGAGATCGCGCCCACGCTGGTCGCCCCGGCACACCTCACCCTCGATCTCGAACGGGCGGCCGAGAATCGACGCAGCCTCTCCGGGCGAACCGTCGCGCAGGAACTGGCGCACCCGGCTGGAGGAATAGGCGCCGCCGCTTTCGTCCGATGCCTGGGTCACGATTGTGACGCCAAAACCGTATCGGCGGCCGAATTCCACCAGCGTTTCCGCGTTACCCTGACGCCGGTGGCCGAAACAGAAATCATAGCCGATGGCGACATGGCTCGCCCCCAGACCGGCAGAGAGGACTTCGGAAACGAACCATTCGGCCGAGTGTTCACTGAAGGCGCGGTCGAAGGTCAGGACGACGTGCAGATCGACACCCAGCGCGGCGATTTCGCGCGCCCGAACCGCGAACGGCGTCAGCCGGAACGGCGGATCGTCGGGACGGAAGAGCGACCGGGGATGCGGCTCGAAGGACAGGACCGCCAAAGGCGCGTTCGAGGCGCGGGCCACGGCGCGGGCCTCGTCGATGACGATGCGGTGACCGCGATGAACACCGTCGAAATTTCCCACGACGACGACGGCGCCGCGCAGCCGATCGGGAATATCAGTGTAGGTGCAGGAAAGATGCATACCAGAACGCGCTTTTTGCCTTTCGAGCCGGCGGGGATCCCGCGGCGGGAATGAAGGGAATGAGTCAGACAGCGACGGTATCGCGGCTCGGCACGAGCAGCACGGCTTCGCCCGTGATGACATTGGTACCCCGGACCCGGCACACGGTGTCCATGGTCACGCGCATCCGCCCGATGTCGATTGCCTTGACGGTGCAGACGGCCTCGACGGTATCGCCGGGCCGGACCGGCGCGCGAAATTTGAGGTTCTGAGACACATAGATCGAGCCCGGCCCCGGCAGTCGGGTGCCCAGCACCGCCGATATGAAGCCGGCGTTCAGCATGCCATGGGTTATGCGCCCCTTGAACCGGGTTCTGGCGGCATATTCCTCGTCCAGATGGACCGGATTGGTATCGCCCGAAACTCCGGAAAAGAGAACGATGTCGGCTTCGGTCACCGTCTTGCCGAAGCGATCCGACATACCGACGGACAGGTCCTCGATGTAGTACCCGGTCGGCGGCTGAAAGGTGGCGACGTCGTCCAATTGACCCTCCTGGTCGGTTACAGAGCGGGCGTCCGCAAGCGGCACGGCAATCCTTTGGCAGCTGACGCCGCCCAGAAGTATTCTACTGCACCGCACACAAACAAGACCAGTGCCCAGATTCTGCGACCGGCGGCCGAATCAAGGGGCGGCCAACACAAGGACTATCACATCTCAGACCGGGACGGTCAGCAGCGACGCCGCATCGCCGACGCACACGACATCGGGGCTCTCGCCCAGATCGGCCGCCAGACCCCGTATCGTGCGGCCGGCAACCGGGTGGATCCAATCGGCCGCAACATCGACGGCGGGCACGAGGACGAAGGCGCGCTCCAGCACGCGCGGGTGCGGGATCTGGAGATCGTCCTCCGCAATCTCGGCGTCGCCGTACATGATGATATCGATATCGATCTGGCGCGGCCCGAAACGGCGTGAAGGCATGCGCCCCAGCGCGCGCTCCAGCGCCTTGACCGCATGCAGCAGTTCACGCGGCGCAAGATCGGTTTCGACAACGGCGCAGATATTGATGAAGGACTCCTGGTCCGTCACATACATGGGGGCGGTTTCGTAGAGCGCCGAAACGGCGGAAATACGGGCAAATGGTGCAAGGCCGTCCAGTGCGGCCCGAATCGTCTGACGGCGGTCGCCGATATTCGCACCAAGTCCCAGGAGAACGGGTGTCATTCGGAAAAGCTCCTTCCGCCGCAGGGCGCTGGGCCATACCATGCGCCATCAGGTTCGCGGCCCCAACTGTTTTGGGCCCATCTTGTCTGGGCCCCTGTCGTGGCGGCTCATCAGCCCGTCGTTGTCCGGCCGGAATGGCGAGCCCGATGCCAACCATGCGGCAGCAGAGCCGGGGCCGCTGTACAATTTGCGCCAGGACATGTCGTTACCAGCAAATCGGGCCGTGTTATGGACTTGTAAGCAAAGAATGTCGAGGCTCTACGATCGGGAATCGGGCACGCTGGACGCCGAGCGACCCCCGGAGGCCCCCGGGAGCGTGAAACTGGCGGATGGCCCGCGCCCACTTTTCAACGAGAACAGGAGAACATGCCGGCCATGACCGACGAACCACAGCGCAAAGACGGCGCCACGGAGTTGAGGGGATCGCCGGTAGCTGCCGGCATCCGCACCGAACTGGCGGCGCGGGTCGCCAGACTGGTCGAGAACGGCACGACGCCGCATCTCGCGGTGGTCGTCGGCAGCGACGATCCGGCCGTGGCCAAATATGCCGGCGCCAAGGGGCGAATGGCCGAAAAACTGGGCATCGGCCTGTCGGTGACAACGATTGAGCCAACACGCGGCCAGCAGGCGCTCAACCAGGCAATCGACGCTCTGTGCGCCGACAGGAATGTTCATGGCGTGATCCTGGAACTGCCGCTCGGCCCCGGGCTGGACGCCGAGGAAGCGATCGCCCGGATCACGCCGGCAAAGGACGTCGACGGCCTGACCACGACCAATCTGGGCCTCGTCGCCGCCGGCTGGGAAGCCAATGCCATCGCGCCCGCGACGCCGGCCGCGTGCATCCGGCTGGCGGAACTGGTCGGCCCCCTTGCCGGAAAACGCGCCGCCGTCGTCGGGCGCGGCCGTTCGGTCGGCCGGGCGCTGGCGCCGATGCTCGTCAACCGCGACGTCACGGTGACGATCTGCCACACGAAGACGCCCGATCTGGCAGCGGCTCTGGCGCCGTGCGATCTGATCTTCGTCGCCGCGGGCCGGGCGGGCCTGATCGGGGCCAATCATGTGCGCCCGGGCCAGGTGGTGGTCGATGCCGGTATCAATGTCGTCGACGGCGTCCTCTGCGGCGATGTCGATCACGCTGCGGTGTCGCCGATCGTCGCCGCGCTGTCGCCCGTTCCCGGCGGGGTCGGGCCACTGACCTCGACACTGATCTTCAGCAATCTGATGCAGGCGATCGCCCTGCAGCAACAATCGTAGCCACCGGAACCGAACGCAAGCAGGAACAGGTCGATATGACAGGCGACAACAAGACGACAACGAACGCTCCCGACACCGGGAACAGGGCCGACAGCGTCTGGACCTGGGGACTGGCCGAATTCCGCGACCGGACAGCCGAGCCGAATCCGGCTCCCGGCGGCGGATCGGCCGCCATGGCATCGGCTGCCATCGGCGTTGCCCTGATCGTGATGGCACTGCGCGTCACACGGGACAAGGCGCGATCCGATGCGGAAATCGCCGATCTCGAAACTCTCATCAGCTCGGCTGAGGACCTGATGGCCCGGGTTTCGGAGTTCGCGGACACCGATATCGAAGCCTTCGAGGGCTTCATGGAGGCGCTGCGCCTGCCGAAGGCAACCGATGACGAAAAAGCGGCCCGCAAAGAGGCGATCGCCGGCGCCACCGTGGTCGCAACCGAAGTGCCGTTGAATGCCGCCGCCGCCTGCCTGGAGGGGCTCGATCTGGCCATCAGGGCGGAGGGCATGGTCGGCGACATGATCGTCTCGGATGTCGGGGCCGGCGCCAACCTGCTGCACGGCGCGCTTCATGCCGTACTGCTCAATGTCGATATCAACACGCGCGGTCTCAAGGACCCCGGCGCCAAGGCCGATTACGAGCGGTCGAGGGCGCATCTGGCGGCCACCGGCACGGCGCGCCAGGCGACGGTCACCGACCGCATGTCGGCACGACTCGCATAGATCCGCCGGCCGCCGCCGCTAGTGATCGGCGCGGTTCAGCAGGATCTCGCGCTTGCCCACATGGTTCGCCGGGCCGATCAGGCCGTCGGCCTCCATCTTCTCGACCAGCGTCGCCGCCCGATTGTAACCGATCTGGAGGTGGCGCTGGATGAAGCTGACCGAGACCTTGTTCTCCCGGCGGACCACCGCCACGGCGCGGTCGAAAAGATCGTCGCCGCTGGAGCCGTCGCCACCGTCGCCCATATCCATACCGGCGGCGGTGGATTCCCACACGTCTTCACCGTCTTCCTCGGTGATCGTGTGCATATAGTCGGGCTCGCCCTGCGCGCGCAGATAGTCGGCGATCCGCTCGACCTCGGCATCGGCCACGAACGCGCCGTGCACGCGGGTGATCCGGCCGCCCGGTGCCAGCGACAGCATATCGCCCTGCCCCAGCAACTGTTCGGCCCCGGCCTCGCCCAAAATTGTCCGGCTGTCGATTTTGGACGTCACCTGGAAACTGATCCGGGTCGGGAAATTCGCCTTGATCGTACCGGTGATCACATCGACGGACGGCCGCTGCGTCGCCATGATCAGATGGATGCCGGCCGCCCGCGCCATCTGCGCCAGCCGCTGGATGACGGCCTCGATATCCTTGCCGGCCATCAGCATCAAATCGGCCATTTCGTCGACGACGATGACGATAAAGGGCAGTTCGACGGGGTCGACCTCGTGATCCTCCATGATCGGCTGGCGACTTTCCTTGTCGAAACCGACCTGGACCTGACGGTGGATCATTTCGCCGCGTGCCTTGAGATCGGCGACCTTGCGGTTATAGGTGTCGATGTTGCGCACGCCCAGGGCCGACATCATCTTGTATCGGCTTTCCATCTCGCGCACGGCCCAGCGCAGCGCGACCACCGCCTTTTTCGGATCGGTGACCACCGGCGTCAGCAGATGCGGAATGCCATCATAGATCGACAGTTCCAGCATCTTGGGGTCGATCATGATCAACCGGCACTGGTCGGGCGTGTGCCGGAACAGCAGTGACAGGATCATGGTGTTGATGCCGACGGATTTGCCGGAACCGGTCGTGCCGGCAATCAGCAGGTGCGGCATCGTCGCCAGATCCATCACGACCGGCTGACCGCCGATATCCTTGCCCAGCGCCAGCGGCAGCCGTGCCTTTGAATGGCGATATGAATCGGATCCGACAATCTCGGCCAGATATACCGTTTCGCGCACCGGGTTGGGAAGTTCCACCCCGATAACGCTGCGCCCCGGAACCACGGCGATGCGTGCTGTGACCGCGCTCATCGAGCGGGCGATATCGTCGGCGAGATTGATGATGGTGCTGGATTTCGTGCCCGGCCGGGGTTCGAATTCATACAGCGTGATCACCGGGCCGGGCCGCACGTCCATGATCTCTCCGCGGACCCGGAAATTGCTCAGCACCGTTTCCAGACTGCGCGCATTGCGGGCCAGCGTGGGTTCATCGACCGCCGGCAGGTCGGACCCGCCGGGCGCCTGCAACAGCGCCGCATCGGGGCGGGCATAGCCCTGTGCCGCACCCGCCTCTACGGCGCGCCATTCGTCGGCCCCACCGTCGGGCGACGGGGCCGGAGTCGGAGACGGAATCGGAGTCGGGGCCGGACGATGAATAACGACGCCATGGCCGCTATCGGCGTCGAATTCGCCGTCGTCATCGACCCCTTCGTCCCGACCGCGTTCATCATCCAACGGATCACCGTCGGCGATTTCATCGTCATCTTCGATCTCGTCGTCCGGCGGCAAACTGCCGCCCCACTCTGACACAATATCGTATGACACTGCTTCGTCTTCGTCGGCATCTGCCGAGAGGGGGGCGCCGGGGTTCGGAACTTCCAGCGGTTCGGGGCTATCCGTATCAGGGGCCGGCTCCGGGGCCGTATTGGTGTCGAGATCGGGCGAAGCGGCGCCAAGTTCCGCGTCGCGATCGCCGGTTTCATCGTCCTGCTCTTCGTCCCGGTGCTGGTCCGGGTGTTCATCTCGGCTTTCGGGCGGCCCATCCCGGAACCCGGCACCGACCCCGGCCTCTGACCCGGACTCAGCTTCGGCTTCGCCCTCGGCGGGATTCTCGTCGGCGGTGGCGCTCTCGTCCAGGAACGCCCACTCGCCACCGGTCCATTCAACACCGGTCCATTCGACACCGGCAATGAACGCCTGGGCCAGCATGATCGCGTCGCTCTCGTCGGTTTGGCCCGTGCCATAGGCGGTCGCCGCCTCCGCGCCGGGCGCGCCGAGAACCTCAACATCCCATTCACGGCCACCGTCGGGCCACTCGTTCAGCGACAGACGGAAGGGCAGGTCGTTCAACGCGCACCAGAAGTTGAATTCCGCGCTGCTGGCCATATCGCCACGGCCTGGCTGTTCGTCTTTCATGGTCATGCTCGAATTCTTCCCGCTTTGCCGCAGAGCCTCAACCGATACGCTGATTTGTCACCGATCCAGCGGATACATCGCCGCGAGAATTTTCACGACCGTCCCGGCATCGTCGAACAGGGGCAGCATCAGCCCTTCCCACGCGCCAGGACCGTTTTGGCCAGCACCACCCTGACCCGTACCATTCTGAAACGTGTCGGTGACGATGCGGGCGATCGGCAGACGGGTGCGGACGACCTGGCGATAATCCTCGGCCAGAAGATCGGTCCGGCCATCGTCCATCGGCGCGATCGTCCGGCCGGTCATATCGACGCCGAAAGCCTCGATCAGACCGTCACCATAAAAACTGTATCGCATATCGGCGCCGTCGGCGTCACCGATATCGATCAGGACGGTGTGATCCAGCCATGGTCTCAGATCCCCCGGCTCGAACGATGCCGCCGTGGGAAGTGTCTCGCCTTCGCATTTTTCGATCCAAACGCCGTACACCGCCTTGAGGTTGCGATGCCGGACCACGAGAACAAGACTGGACATGGGAAGACCCCGATTGCAAAAGAACGCCGCCAACGGTGTTGGTCGCTCCGGACGATGGCCGCTGTCAACCTTCCTTGCGACCGATGGCGGGCGACCGTTATCGATGCGGCGACGCCCAACCGAAAACAGTTGAACAGCTGTTCAATCTTTGGCACTAAATTTCCTGACCAGTCTCAAGGGTTTTGCACGACGATGAGCGGACAGGAACCATTCGCCGAAAAGCGGCGCGTCACACTGGTCGGCATCGCTGTCAACCTGCCGCTCGCCGTGGGCAAGGTCGCTCTGGGGTTTCTGGGCAACTCGCAGGCGCTGGTCGCCGACGGCATTCATTCCCTCAGCGATCTGATCGGCGACGGTGCGATCCTGCTGGCCGTCAGGGCCGGCAGCCAGGACGCGGACGAAAACCATCCCTATGGCCATGCCCGTTTCGAAACACTGGCGACGGTCGGGGTCGGGCTGCTGCTGATCGCGGTCGCCGCCGGCATGGCCTATGGGGCGGCCATACGCATTGCTTCCGACAGCGCCGCCGTCACGCCCAGTGCCCTTACCCTTGCCGCCGCCGCGGTATCGATCGTCGTCAAGGAATGGCTTTATCGATATACCATCGCCGCCGGGCGCCGGCTGCGCTCGGAGTTGCTCAAGGCCAACGCCTGGCATCACCGCAGCGACGCCTTGTCATCCGGCGTGGCGCTGATCGGCATCGCCGGTGCGATGGCGGGGCTGCCACTGCTCGATGCGCTGGCGGCCATTCTGATCGCCAGTATGCTGATCAAGATCGGCTGGGACTGCATATGGCCCAGCATTCAGGAACTGGTCGATACCGGTCTGTCGCGCGCCCGCACCCAGACGATCCGCGACGTCGTGCTGTCGGTGCCCGAGGTCCGTGAAATCGGAATGCTGAGGACGCGCCGGATGGGGGCCGACGCCTATGCCGATCTCGAAGTGCTGGTCGACCCGATGCTCAGCGTTTCCGAAGCGCACCGAATCAGCGAGGCCGTGCGCGAACGGGTAACGCGCGAGGTCCACGAACTGGCCGATGTCTCCATCCACGTTGAACCGGACGAATCGACGCCGCAGGGACGTCTCGACGCGCTGCCGCCCCGGTCGGTCGCCTTGCCGGCACTGCAGCGTGCCTGGGCCGATCTGCCCGGCGCGACGGAGATCGAGTCCATCACCCTGCATTACATAGATGGCCATATCGATACCGACATACTGCTGCCGATCCGGGCGCGCCCTGCGGATCCGCAATCCGCGGAAGCCCTGGCCAACCGGTACCGAAGCCGGGCAGAAGCCAAGGTGCCGCTCGGCACCCTGCGCCTGCACTGGTCTGAAGGCCGGATCCCCCGCTCCGCGTAAGCGCTGACGCAGCCATTATCGCGACAGTTATCGAAAAACACATCCTATACGTGCATTTTGATACGTATACAGTGTAGGCATGGCCGTGAACGGCACCACCGCTCATAGGAATGCCAGATGAACCATCGCGACCGCATCGCCAAAGCGTTCGAATATTCCGATATCGGACTGAACAAGGACGGGGCCCTCACCGTCGGTGGCTTCACTGACGTGCCGGACATAACGCACCAGGACGCACCCAACGGCGTCGTCGGAACGGCGGAAGCCTGGTTCCTGGGGCCCAAGGGCGAGAACGAGGGGATCCTGCGCGAACTGGTCACCACCATCGTCGACGGCATCGTCGGGGCCCGGCGTGGGGCCTATGCCGACGATCCGGTGGCCATCACCGACGAAATGCGCGGCCGGGACGATTTCCGGCAGACGGTCGATACGATGCGCGCCGCCGTCGACGAGCTGATGAAATTCCTGACCGCCTACGAGACGCCCTTTTCCAGCCCGCGCTATAACGGCCATATGCTGTCCGACACCACGCTGCCGGGACTGGCCGGATACATGGCGGGAATGCTGCAGAACGGCAACACCGCCACCATGCAGGCGTCGACGGCGGCCACGCCGCTGGCGATGCTGGTCGGCTGGGATATCTGCAACATGATCGGCTATCGCGGCGATATGGGAATCCTGCCGTGGTCGCATCTGACGTCAAACGGCACCATCGCCAATCTGGAGTCGCTGTGGGCCCACCGCGAGGCACGGTTCCTGCCGTTCTCGGCCCGTCTGGCGCTGTTGCGGGCCGACCGCGACGGCGCGCCGCTGGCAAAGGCGCGTGACCTGACCGTTACCACCTGCGACGGCCAGCCGGTACGCCTGCTGGGCGCGACCGCCTGGGATCTGGCCAATGTCACACTGGACGAGGCGCTGACCCTTCCCCAGCGGATGGCGCAGACCGCCGGACTCGCCTCGCGCTACGACGCCTGGAACGCCATGCTGCCGTTCTGCCTGAACAGCATCGGCTGGCCGGCCTCGATCGCGCGGGTTCAGGAATGCCGGGGCGGCGACGAACTGGGCGGACCACCGGTGATCATGGTGCCGTCGAGCAAGCACTATTCCTGGCCGAAAGCGGCCGCCGCCATGGGCATCGGCGGCGACCGACTGATCGACGTCTTCGTCGACGCCGACGGCCGCATGGATATCGGCCGACTGCGGGAAAAGCTGGACAGGTGCCTGCTGCGCCGGATTCCGGTACAGACTGTCGTCGCGGTCATCGGCAGCACACAGGAAGGCGCGGTCGACCCGCTTTCCGATCTGCTGGCCGTGCGCGAGGAATACCGTCTGAAGGGTCTGGACTTCGCCGTTCATGCCGACGCCGCCTGGGGCGGCTACATGCTGACCCGGGTGCGCCGGGATTTTACCTTTGCCAGCGCCCCGGATCGGGCCGACAAGGACCCCGAGACCCAGCTTCACAAGAATGTCGAGCCGTTCGTCACCGACACCGAAACCGTACCCATCAGCGATTCGGTCATCGAATCCATGACGCGGCTGCGCGATGTCGACAGCATCACCATCGACCCGCACAAATGGGGCTATATCCAGTATCCTGCCGGGTCGATCAGCTATCGCAATGGGGAAATCCGGCGTCTGACCACCTTTACCGGCGCCTATATCGGCGGCGCAGCCTCGGTAAAGCCGGGCGAGCCGACGGTCGGGATATTCGGGCTGGAGGGATCGCGGCCCGGCGCGGCCGCGGCATCGGTGTTTCTGAGCCACCGGTGCATCCGCCCCAGCGTTTCGGGCCATGGCCAGCTAATCGAGCGATCGATGCTGAACGCTCGCGACTTCACCGCCCGCCTGTGGTCGATGAACGGGCGGGGCCTGCCGTTCATTGCGGTGCCGCTGTCCCGGTTGCCGTCAGAGCGCGGGCGGGAGGCCGAGGGTGCCTGCCCGGCTAATGAAGATGAGATCGAGATCCTGCGCCGCCGCGTGATCGGGCAGCCGATTGCGGCCATCCGCCGCGATCCCGAGGCAATGGCCCTGCTCAAGGCCATGGGCCCCGACCAGAACGTGGTCGATTTCGCCTTCAACCTGATCGATGAAGACGGCCGGCCGCAATCGTCGCTCGACCTGTTCAGCCGCTTCAACGGTCGAATCTACGACGCCTTTCATGTCGGTGTCGCGCCGATGGAGCCGGTCGGCAGTCACCGTTTCATGATGACCAAGACCATCTTCCAGCGCGCGACCTATGGCGATGTGTTCATCGACACCTTTGCCCGCCGGCTGGGTTTGATCGGCCCCGACACCACCCCGCCCGACGCGATATTCTGCCTGCGCTGCTCGATCATGAATCCGTTCCTGGGCAGCAGTAGCCCGGAAAACGACAGCGGTGAACCCGACAGCGGCGAGTCGATTCTCGAGTCGGCATTCGTCGAAATGGAATCGACCATCGCCGAGATCGCCGGCATCTATCGCGACCGGGTCGGGACGGGTTAAACTTGGATCGGCGGTGCTATTCCGCGGCCGGCGTGCTCTCGCGCCAGACGATCTCCGCCGTCTCGGGGTCGACAAAGGCCGAGCCGCCGGCGTCTTCCGGCATTTCGGCGGGCGGCCAGGCCGGAATGGCGACACCCTTGGCCCTGGCGTCGGCCGTCAGCGTGTCGGGGCGCAGATTGACGCCGGTCACGGGGGCGTAGCCGTCATCGGCGACCTCGCCGAAGAACAGAATGGCTGTCATGGTCATAACCTCGGAAAATTGAAATAGGTGTGAAGATCGTCGGCGCGCCGGTATCCAGACGCGCCGCCCCAGCCCTTCGATCAGGCCGTCGATCAGGCTGTCAGATCAGGCCCATTCGAACTGCGTCGTGGTCACGACCTTGCGCAGCTTGAGGGGGCGAAGCGCCGGATGCGCACCGGCCCGGCCGCCGCACTGGTCGATCGCCCGCACGGCATCCGGGTGCACTGCCGGTCCGCATGGAACGCAACTGCAGGACCGGCCCGACCCATCGCCATCGGACTGGTCGTCGCCCGACTGGTCGTCACCCGACTGATCATCGCCGGACTGGTCGTCGCCAGACTGGTCGTCGCCAGACTGGTCATCTCCCGACTGGTCATCGCCCGACTGGTCGTCGCCGGACTGGTCGTCACCGGACTGATCACCGCCGGACTGGTCGTCGCCCGACTGATCGTCACCCGACTGGTCGTCACCCGACTGGTCATCGCCGGATTGGTCGTCGCCGGACTGATCATCGCCAGACTGATCGTCCCCCGACTGGTCATCGCCGGACTGGTCGTCGCCGGACTGGTCGTCACCCGACTGGTCGTCACCCGACTGGTCGCCGCCGGACTGGTCATCGCCCGACTGGTCGCCGCCGGACTGATCGTCGCCGGACTGGTCATCGCCCGACTGATCATCGCCGGGTTGGTCGTCGCCTGACTGATCACCGCCTGACTGATCACCGCCTGACTGATCACCGCCTGACTGATCATCGCCGGAAGAATCGCCATCCAATGGATCGCCGGTAACCGTGCCATAGGGCGTGATAACCCCCAGCGCCACGCCGATATCCAGCGTCAGCGGCGGCGAAACCAGGTCCTGTGCTGCTGGCTGGAAGGCGAAGTTCGGTCCAGGGACGGCGATACCGGAACCATTGGATGCACTGTTACCGCGGATCGGCGGGCCGGACCAAATCAATCCGCCGCCAGCATTGAGTTTGAAGACGGTATTGTATTCGTCATCCCAATAGCCGGTGACCCAGATCATACCCGTACTATCGACCGCCACACCTTGCAGGTAACCGGTCGTCACGACCGAGGACCATTGTAGCATCCCGTCGACAGACAGACGGAAGATGTTCGGCCGGCCCGACCTGGGGGGATCCCCGACGGCGACGACTTCGCCGTCCGGCATTGCCGCCAGTCCACGCACTTCATCGCTGACGTCGGCCAGCCAGATCTGCAGCCCGTCATCGCGATAGCGGCGAACCGTCATACCGGCCGTCCGGTCGCCGCCGACAACCCAACCACCATCGGCCGTGGACGCGATTGCGCGGACGTGCCCACCGTGGTCGGCGGACCAGATGCGGTCGCCCGCCGGGCTGTAAAGCTGCAATCTCGGGACCTGGCTGCCCGCACCACCGACGACGATCCGGCCGTCGGTGGTAACGGCAACGGCGAGGACCCTCAGCCCCGTATTGGCGGTCCATACCAAATCGCCATTGGCGCTGAAGCGCCATAGGCTGCCCGATGAGTCGGAATCCGTTCCGACTACGACGCCACCATCGGCGACCAACGCGAGCGCGTTGGCATTGGACCCGGTATTTCGGGCCCAAAGAACGGTACCATCTGACGCGAGCCGCAGGACGGTCGCACCCTGATTTCGGTCTTCATTGACCTGAAAGGCCGATCCATCAGGTGCCAACGCGACTGCGGTGACATGCCGATATTCATCCTGATACCAAATTTCGCTACCATCAGCGCGCAGAGCCTTGGAGCCACCATACCGACCAGCCACGCCGGCCAAATATTCAATCATTCTCGTCATCTCCCATTCATCAGCGGTGAAGGGTTTTCGAAACTTTCATGTCGGCCTCAATGGCACGCATGAACCAGGGCGGTCAGGGCGCTGATGCGGTACTCGCCAGCCTCGGTATAGCTGCGCTCGGGAACCGGCGCGGCGCCCAGGAAGACGCCGTCCGCGGACCAAAGGCCGATATGGGCGACGGTCGCATTCGCGGGCACGGCAAAGATCAGCGTGCCGGCCGCTGCCTCGGTCGCGCCGACCGACCCCGCCAAGGGGTCCGACCACGAAACCGGCAGGCGTTGATAGTCGCCGCCTTCGATTTCGGCCGCGCCCTCGGCGCCGGGGGTGTCGCCGTGCAGGGACACCTCGGCAATGGCGGCGGCAATGGCTGCGGCGGCGATGTTGTAACCTTCGGTGGTCAAAGCCATGGTTTGGCTCTCCCTTTGATGTGTGAGCAAAAGCCAGGACGATATGCCTGCACCGCTGGCACCACCGGAGTTCACCGGCGGCGCCCAGACGCTGAACGCAAAAAAGCGCGCGAACCGGATGGTTCGCGCGCTGTGATCGGATACAGCTATCGCCCTGCTGCGGTTATTCTACTTAAAGTTGCCGCTTCGGGTCAAGGATTATATTCCTGATGATGGGATTGTTTTCTGTGGAGGGCCGGGGAGTTCGGCCGACAGGTCGCACCATTGCGGATTGAACGACTCGATAAGCCGGATCTTCCATGGCCGCTGCCATCGCTTGATCAGTGCTTCGCGACGGCGGGCTTCCAGCAACAGTTCGTAGTATTCCAGATAGACGAGGAGCCGGATCCCGTACCGCTTCGTGAAGCTCGCGACCTCGGCATGCCGATGCTCCCACACCCGGCGGACTATGTCGCTGGTCGATCCGACATAAAGGGTACCGCAGCGACGATTGGTCATGATGTAGACGCAGGGCTGCACGGTAAATTCTCGCGTTAGTAGTGGATCCCGGATGGTGCTGCGCACCTCCGGGGAAGTGATAGAGGGGCTACGCCGCAAAAATTCCCCTGCCCCGGACGCGATGCGGCACAAAGTGACGCTTCGCAGAGCCGGGGCCCACACTGTCAACGTTCTCGCGAAACGTGTGGACCCCGGATGGTGCTGCGCACCTCCGGGGATGAGATAGGGGGCGGAAGCTGAGGCAATAAACACAGTTGCCGGACGGTGCTTCGCACCTCCGGGGATGAGATAGGGGGCGGAAGCTGAGGCAATAAACACAGTTGCCGGACGGTGCTTCGCCCCTCCGGGGACGGGATACAGGGGCGACGCCGCAAAAATTCCCTGCCCCGGACGCGATGCGGCACAAAGTGACGCTTCGCAGAGCCGGGACCCACACTATCAACATTCTCGCGGAACGTGTGGACCCCGGACAGCACTTCGTGCTTCCGGGGATGAGATAGGGGGCGGAAGCTGAGGCAATAAACACAGTTGCCGGACGGTGCTTCGCACCTCCGGGGATGTGATCGAGCGGTGACGCCGCAAAAATTCCCCTGCCCCGGACGCGATGCGGCACAAAGTGACGCTTCGCAGAGCCGGGACCCACACTATCAACATTCTCGCGGAACGTGTAGACCCCGGACAGCACTTCGTGCTTCCGGGGTTGAAATAGAGGGCGGAAGCTGAGGCAATAAACACAGTTGCCGGATGGCGCTTCGCACCTCCGGGGAGGTGATAGAGCGGCGACGCCGCAAAAATTCCCCTGCCCCGGACGCAATGCAGCATGAAATGCTGCTTTGCAGAGCCGGGGCCCACACTATCAACGCTCTCGTGGAACGTGTGAAGCCCGATGGGTGCCAGGCACCGCTAAGATCGGAAAAGGCAGAAATCCCTACTCCTCGTCGAACCAGGCCATGGCACAGAGCACAACCTCTTCATACCCATCGACATCCGTGCTTTCGACGCACCAGACCTGTGATGTCGACAGTTCACCGGTTACCGCATGAGGCACCAGATCGTGCCAGACGATGACCTCGCCGGCGGCAATGGCCTCGCGGATTTCAACGGAAACCGGCGTGTCGCCATCAAGCGAAAAGGTCGACAGATCGTCGCCCGGCGATGTCTGCTCCGACGCATCCAGAACCACGATCGCATCGCCATCCATGGCCCAGACGTGAAGGCCGGAACCACGATCGAAAAAAGGCGGCTCTTCCAGTGTTGGCATGGACGCCGCCACGCCATCCCGCTCGATCAGGTCGATGGCGGCATCGGCCGTTTCGCGCAATGTATCGCGGCCGACATCGGCAAAGGCCGAACCGGCGATCCCGAATACAAGAACAACCCCCAACACTGGCAGATACCGCCCGCCTGAATTCTCGATCATGGTTCCCCTTTCCCGATATCCCTGGTTACAAAAAAGGGGCGCCCCGCTTTCGAGGCGCCCCGGAACCGGCCGGCAATGCCGTGCCGGGTATCGATGAGACCGCGCCGCTTAACCGAAGAGGGACAGAATGCTCTGCGGCTGGCTGTTGGCAATCGACAGCGCCTGAGACGACAACTGCTGCTGAACCTGCAGCGCCTGCAGTCGGGCGGATTCTTCCGCCATATCGGCATCGACCAGCGATCCGATACCTTCATTAAGGGCGTCGGTCAGGTTGCTGACGAAGTCCTCCTGCAGGTCGAGGCGCTGCTGGACGGAGCCGAACTCGGCCGCCGCATTCGTCGAAACCTGGAGAGCCGATTCGACCTTGCCGAGCAGAGTCTGGAAATCTTCGCCGGTGCCGCTTGTCAAATTGACACCACCAAGGCTGGTGTCCGCGTCGGCGACGATTCGCAGCATGCCGCTATTGTCGGCGTCGGCCGCGGTTCCCGACAGTCCGGTGACGGTGTTTATGGCATCGACAATCCCAGTCATATCCTCGGCAACGGCTTCGAACACGCCGGAATCCTGTTGGAAATCCGAATTCGTTCCGCCTCCGTCCACCGTAATCTTGTAATCTTCCCCGTTGGCGGAAAACCGAATGACCGAGCCATCTTCCGGCTGTTCGCCCGTTTTCAGCAGCGCGCCGGATTCGTCCGCGCCCAGCGCCAGATTCTGGTGCTCGAAGCTGGTTGCGCCCGTGAAGGCCGACGGGGTGGTCAGTTCCGAGACGTTGATGGCGCTAGAGTGCTCGGCGATGATCCGGCCGCTCTGCACCGTCGCCGTGTCGACCTCGCCGGCTATAGCAGATGCCATACCTTGTAGGACATCATCGGCCGTATCCCCGGCGGCGACGGTATATGTGACAGTGGTACCATCGATTTCTGCATTGATTTCACCCGTTGTGGAACCGTCGAGCCCGCCGAGATCGAAGACAACCCGCTCGTCCTGCGCTTCGCTCGACGGGGCGCGGTCGACGAGCTCGGCGCCACGGCTGTCGGCCACACGCAGATTGTCCAGCATGCCAAGGCCGCCATTGGTCCGAAGGTCGGCGCGGGTCGCGTCGATGTAGCTGGCGGAAACGTCGTTGCCAGCCCGGTCGACGGACGACAGAAGCTGTTCCGTACCACCGCCATTCAGCAGGTTCACGCCGTTGAACTGCGCGCCGCCGACAATGCTTTCGATCTGGCTGACGCGCTGATCAATATCGGCTTGAACCTTTTCGTTGCTGACCGCCGGGTTCTCGGCATCGGTGATCAGCGTGCGGATCTCCTTGACGACATCCGAAACCTGTTCCGACGACGACCGGGCAACCGATACCGTGCTTTGCGACACGGACAGCCCTTCGCCGATCGATTTGAAACTGGCGACGTCGGCACGCATGGTCTGGGCGACCGAATAGGCCGAAGCGTTGTCCTTGGCGTTGCCGACCTTGAGACCGGTGGAGATGCGTTCCTGCACCTGACCGAGATTGTTGCCGACCGAGCGCAGGTTCTGGAGAGCAGCCTGGGCGCCGACATTGGTAAGGATGGAGTTGCTCATGATATTCTTCCCGTTCTGGTGTTAGAAATCGCTGCCGTTTTCGGCATCAGCGGCTGTTTTTCCGAAAGAGCGTTTTTTCCGGCCTCTCGACAACCGTAAGTCGATGATGGCCGAAAAATTGTGACTCAATCGTTAAAAAACATCTTTTGGTAGCGATGGGTGGGGTCGCATCCGGAAGGGGAAATCGTGGACGGCTGTCGGCGGGCGAAACGGCGGCAGGAACGATCAGGGAGCGGGAGTGCGTGGCGATCTCCCGCGATCCGGTTCATTTAGGAATTTTTAAAATGCGATGGGCAATCTTGTTGCCAACGAACGACGATGAACAAGGCCCTGAGCTTAAGGACTTCATGAGAATGTCATCGCCCCGAGGCGAGCGGCGGCCGCCGGATCAGGCCCCGATCGAACAGCCGATTACGCTGGAGGACCTGCCTCCGCCCGACACCAAGCGCTGGGTCAGCCGTCGCAAGGCCAAGGTCGTTGCCGCCGTCCGCCAGGGTCTGTTGACCCTGGAGGACGCCTGCCGGCGCTATAATCTGTCGATGGAAGAATTTCTTTCCTGGCAGCGGCTGATCGATCGCCACGGCGTGCCCGGCTTGCGGGCGACGCGGCTGCAGGATTACCGCGCGCCGGCCGAAGACGAACTCGGCCTGGAGGACGGCCTGATGCCCAACGATGTCCTGACGCCCGTCAGCGAGGACTGACACCCCTTCCGTGCGCCAGGTGGCACCGGCATCTTTCCCGGAAGCCGGGAAGTCGCCCCGGAAAATTCCTAAAATGCGGCCTACTGGGCAATTTTTGCCGCATCGTTAAGAGTCTTTTCATACGGCGGGCGCCATGTTGCCACGCAGCATCGGATCAACGCGTGGGGACGGTAAATCGTGAATGCGCTGACGGCAACATTGCGCAACCTGGGACCGGCGAGGCTCGCCGCGATCGCAGGCGTGGCGATCATCGTCTTCGGGTTCTTCATCTTTCTGATGACCCGTTTTTCGACCCACGACATGGCGCTGCTCTATTCCGACCTCGATACTCAGGACGCCGGCCAGATCACCGAGCGGCTGGCGGCGCAGGACGTCCCGTTCGAGATCGGCAACGGCGGTTCCTCGATCTATGTTCCCGGCGACCGGATCGACGCCATGCGCATGGCCATGGCCGCTGACGGGTTGCCGCGCGGCGGATCGATCGGCTACGAGATCTTCGACGAAAGCAGCGGTCTCGGCACGACCAATTTCGTCCAGAACATCAACCGCCTGCGCGCGATGGAAGGGGAACTCGCCCGCACCATTGCGTCGATGTCCGGAATCAGTCAGGCGCGCGTCCATCTGGTGCTGCCTGAGCGCGAGCTGTTCTCCCGCGATCGCCAGGACCCCAGCGCCAGCGTCTTTCTGCGACTTTCCGGCGGACGGCCCAGCGATCAGCAGGTTTCGGCCATTCAGCATATGGTCGGCGCCGGGGTTCCTGGACTGGAACCGTCGAACATTTCGGTCGTCGATGAGCGCGGCACCCTGCTCGCCCGCGGGCCCGGCGGATCGCCGGAAGAACTGCGTCTGGAAACGACCGCGCAAATCCGCCAGACGCTGGAACGCCAGCTGACGACCGAGCTGGAAGAACTGCTGTCGCGAACGCTGGGCTATGGCCGGGTTCGGGCACGCGTTTCCGCCGAGATGGATTTCGACCGTGTCAACACCACCGAGGAACGGTTCGATCCCGACAGCCAGGTCGCGCGGTCGCAGCAGTTCACCGAAGAAGAGCGCGAGTCGAGCGCGGATGACGGCGTCGATCCCGTTACCATCGCCGAAAACCTGCCCGAAGCCGACGTGCCCGGCCTGGATGCCGGTGGTTCCTCGACCGATACCGAGTCGCGGAGCGACGAGACGATCAACTACGAGATCAACCGCATCGTGCAGAACACCGTGCGCGATACCGGAACGGTCGACCGGCTGTCGGTCGCGGTGCTGGTCGACGGCACCTATGAAACCGGCGCCGACGGTACCCGCGAATACGTGGCGCGGGGCGACGCGGAACTGGAGCAGATACAGGCACTGGTTCGGTCGGCCGTCGGTTATGACGCCGAGCGCGGCGACTCGGTCGAGGTTGTGAACATGCCCTTCGTCTCTGCCGAGGAGGCGATGTTCACCGACGACACCGGCACGCTGATGGGCATGACGCGCGACGACTGGTTCCGCATTGCCGAGATCGCCGTGCTGGGTATCGTCGCCGTGCTGGTCATTCTGCTGGTCGTGCGTCCCCTGCTGATGCGGGTGCTGGAAGGCACGCAGGAAGCCGCCGCCGGCGATGCCTTCGACGGGTTTCTTCCCGACGGCACGATGCAGCGCACGGCACTGGCCGGACCGCAGAGCGGCATGGGCGCGCTGACGCCCGCCGATCTGCATGGCGGCGAATCCGGCGACGACGAGGAAAACGACGACCTCGACGCCATGATCGACATCAATCAGGTGTCGGGCCGCGTCAGGGCGTCATCGCTGAAGAAGGTCGGCGATATTGTGGAAAAACACCCCGAAGAGGCCGTTTCGATCATTCGGAACTGGCTCTATCAGGAAACCTGATCATGCGGCAGGTGGTCGGCGTGACCCGGCCCGCGGCAAGCCGCAACGAAGGATGATGTCATGAGCCAGTTGAGGGTTCGCGAAGATTACCGGGGACTGACGGGCCCGGAAAAGGCGGCGATCCTGATGCTTGCCCTCGGGGAGGAGCATGCATCGCGCCTGTTCGTCTTCATGGACGAGGAGGAGATCAAGGAACTCAGCCAGACCATGGCGAATCTGGGCACGATTTCGGCCAATCTGGTCGAACGCCTGTGCGTGGAATTCGCCGAGCAGCTTTCGTCGACCGGGTCGCTGGTCGGCAGTTACGAAAGCACCGAGCGGCTGCTGCTCAAGGTCATGGACCGCGACAAGGTCGACTCGATCATGGAGGAAATCCGTGGTCCCGCCGGCCGGACGATGTGGGAGAAGCTGGCCAACGTCAACGAGATGGTCCTGGCCAACTATCTCAAGAACGAATACCCGCAGACGGTCGCGGTCGTGCTGTCCAAGATCAAGCCGGATCACGCCGCGCGGGTTCTTGGTCTGCTGCCCGAGAGCTTCGCCATGGAAGTCGTCATGCGGATGCTGCGCATGGAGGCGGTGCAGAAGGACGTTCTCGACGACGTGGAGCGCACGCTGCGGACCGAATTCATGTCGAATCTGGCGCGCACCAACCGCCGAGACGCCCACGAGATGATGGCCGACATCTTCAACAATCTGGACCGGCAGACGGAGAACAAGTTCCTCGCCGCTCTTGAAGAACGCAACCGTGAATCGGCGGAGCGCATCAAGGCGCTGATGTTCACCTTCGAGGATCTGGGCCGCCTGGACCCGACCGCCATTCAAACGCTGCTGCGGTCGGTGGAAAAGGACAAGCTCGCCGTCGCGCTGAAAGGCGCGTCGGAAAGCCTGCGGGATCTGTTCTTCTCCAACATGTCGGAGCGCGCCGGCAAGATCATGCGCGAGGAAATGTCGGCCATGGGCCCCGTTCGGCTCAAGGATGTCGACGAATCGCAAATGCATATGGTCCAGATCGCCAAGGATCTGGCGGCCAAGGGCGAAATCATCATTTCGGAAGGCAAAGGCGAAGATGAACTCGTCTACTGATTTCCGGCACCGCATCTTTTCCGGCACGACCTGAATGACAGCCCGGATGCAGAAGTACCTCTTCGAACGATCGTTCGATCCCGAAGTGCTAGAGGCGGAACGCCTTGAGCGCCTGGAGGAAGAGCGTCGGCAGCGCGAGGCGGACGAAGCGGCCCTTGGCGGACACGAACCGGAGCCAGAGCCGGAGCCGGAACCGCCGGCGCCGACCTTCACCGAGGAAGAGTTGGCAGAGGCCCGTCGCCAATCGTTCGAGGAAGGGCGGCAGGCCGGCGAAACGGCGGCGCTGGAAAGCCGCGAGGAAGCGATCCTGGCGTTGCTGAAAGACCTGGGCGCGGAAACGGCCGAAATCGCGCAGCGACAGCAAAAGGCCAACGCAGAGCTGGCGGATACGGCCGTTCAGGTGGCGTTGGCCGTGAGCGCGCGGATGCTGCCGCAGTTGATCGCCCGGCACGGCGGCGACGAGATCGAGGACCTGGTCCGGCACTGCCTGGCCGACCTGATGGAAGAACCGCGCATCGTCGTGCGCGTCGCCGACGGCATGCTGGACGACATCCGCGACCGGACGAGCCGCATCAAGACCGAGACCGGCTATCCGGGAACCTTCGTGCTGCTTGCCGACGGGGATCTGGCGCCTGGCGACAGCCGCGTCGAATGGGCCGATGGCGGGGCCGAACGGCTCGGCAGCCATGTGTGGCGGGACGTTGAACAGGCCATCGCCCGGGTGCAGGCCGGCAACCTGACGACATCGGCGGCGGCCGACACCGCCGTCGAGGCGGAACCGGCGGCGACTGAAGACCTGGCGGGCGGAGACGGGAACGAACAGAGCGACACCGCCTGAGTGCAGCGATTTTGAGTGCAACCACCGCCATGGCCGGCCGGTGCCGGCAGGCGGAATGCCGAACCAGGAGCAAGTAGAGATGAGCAGCGAGAATTTCGATCTGGACGACCTGGACCCCGATGCCAAGCAACCGAGCCGCGACGATTCGGCGACGACAACCATCGCGACCAAGGACCTGGAAGCGATCTACGACATCCCGGTGCAGATTTCCGCGGTGCTCGGAAAATCGACGATGCAGGTCAACCAGTTGCTGAAACTGGGACGCGGCGCGGTCGTGGAACTCGACCGCAAGGTGGGCGAGGCCATCGACATCTATGTGAACAACCGGCTGGTGGCGCGCGGCGAAGTCGTCGTGGTCGAGGACCGCCTCGGCGTCACCATGACGGAAATCATCAAATCCGACCGTAGCTGAACCGGCAGTTCAACCGGCTGGGAGGGGACGAGGAGACCATCATGCGCCTTTTGATCGTCGGCACACTTTCAGGACACATCTCGACGGCGGGCAAGATCGCCAAGGCCCGCGGCGCACGCGTTGCCTTCACCGATACGGTGAGTCAGGCAATGACGGCGCTGCGAAACGGCGACGGCGCGGATCTGCTGATGGTGGACGTCGCGCTCGACGTCGCAAGTCTGATCGACCAGCTCAAGGCCGAACGGTTTCATGTGCCCGTCGTCGCCTGCGGCATCGGATCGGACGCCCGATCGGCCGTCAAATCGATCCAGGCCGGCGCAAAGGAATATATCCCGCTGCCGCCCGATGCCGATCTGATCGCCGCCGTGCTCGAAGCCGTCGCGGCGGAAAGTCATTCGATCGTCACCGGCGATCCGGCCATGGCCGCCGTCCTGAGGCTGGCCGATCAGGTCGCCGGCAGCGACGCGTCGGTGCTGATCAACGGTGAAAGCGGTACCGGCAAGGAACTGATCGCCCGCTATCTGCACCGCAAGAGCCGACGGTCCGACAAGAAATTCATCTCGGTCAACTGCGCCGCGATACCGGAACATCTGCTGGAAAGCGAACTGTTCGGCCATGAAAAGGGCGCCTTCACCGGCGCCGTCAGCCGGCGCGTCGGCAAGTTCGAGGAAGCCCATGGCGGGACATTGCTGCTCGACGAGATCAGCGAGATGGATCCCCGGCTGCAGGCCAAGCTGCTGCGGGCAATACAGGAGCGCGAGATCGACCGCGTCGGCGGCACCGCCCCGGTAAAAATCGACATCCGCGTGCTGGCGACGACGAACCGGACCCTGGAGGACGAAGTCCGCAAGGGCACGTTCCGTGAGGATCTGTACTATCGGTTGAACGTCGTCTCGTTGCCGATCCCGCCGCTGCGAGACCGGCCGGGCGACATCCTGCCTCTGGCCGATCATTTCGTCGCCAAATATGCCGAGGCCAACGCGACAGGGCCGAAAGCCCTTTCCGACGCCGCGCGCGACATGCTGACCCGGCATAGCTGGCCCGGCAATGTGCGCGATCTGGAAAACACCATGCACCGGGCCGTTCTGTTGTCCAGCGGCGCGACGATCGAGCCGGAGGCCATCAGCCCGACCAGTGCGATCGCCACCGGCCCGCGCCGCACACCCGATGCCGATGCCGATGCCGCCAACGACAGGCCCGCCGCCAATGCGCGATCGCAATCAGGGGCGGAATCAGGGGCGCAGGCAGGGGGCCAATCAGGGCGTCATGGGGAAACTGCGGTAGCGGATCAAACGCCCGCCACGCGGGGCAGCGGCATGGTCGGGCGCACCGTGGCCGAGGTCGAGCGCGACCTGATCATCGAAACGCTGGAACACACATTGGGCAACCGCACCCATGCCGCAACGATTCTGGGCATCTCGATCCGGACGCTGCGCAACAAGCTGAAGCTCTACAGCCGCGAGGGAGTCGCCATTCCGCCGGCCCACGATACCGAGCGCGCGGCCGTCTGATCGGCCTCCCGTTCTTTTTCTCATGACCGCCGCCACAGGCGCATCACCGACAAGTGACAATGTCAGACAGCAGCAAACTTCCCGGCACCGGCAACAGCTTCGATCCGTCCGCCCGGCTGGCCAGCCTCGGCGACGCGATCGCCAAACGCGGCGACATGGCCCTGGCGCTGGGCGTTGTCGGCATTCTGGTCGTGCTTATCCTGCCGATGCCGGCCTGGCTGCTCGATCTGGCGCTCGCCCTGTCGATCACCTTTTCCGTCGTCATCCTGATGACCGTGCTGGCTATCTCGCGGCCGCTGGAGTTTTCAAGTTTTCCGACCATCCTGCTGATCGCGACGATGATGCGGTTATCGCTGAATCTGGCGTCGACCCGGCTGATTCTGTCCGAGGGGCATACGGGGCCGGACGCTGCCGGCAGCGTCATCGAGGCGTTCGGCTCGTTCGTCATGGGCGGCAATTTTGTCATCGGCATCATCGTTTTCGGCATTCTGGTGATCGTCAATTTCGTCGTCATCACCAAGGGTTCCGGCCGAATTGCCGAGGTGTCGGCGCGCTTCTCGCTCGATTCGATGCCCGGCAAGCAGATGGCGATCGATGCCGACCTGTCGGCCGGCCTGATCGAAGAGCAGGAAGCCAAGCACCGCCGCAAGGAGCTGGAGGACGAAAGCAACTTTTTCGGCGCCATGGACGGCGCGGCCAAGTTCGTTCGGGGCGACGCCATTGCCGGCCTGCTGATCACATTCATCAATGTGATCGGGGGCATCATCATCGGTACAGCCCAGATGGGGCTGACCATGGGGCAAGCGGCAGAGACCTATACCCTGCTGACCGTCGGTGACGGCCTCGTCAGCCAGATCCCGGCGCTCGTGGTGTCCGTCGGTGCGGGCATGCTGGTGTCTAAAGCCGGCGTGCATCAGACCGCAGACAAGGCCGTGTTCGGTCAACTCGGTGGATATCCCAAGGCGATCGGGATGTCGGCCTTCCTGATGATCGTGCTGGCGCTGCTCCCCGGCATTCCAATGGTGCCGTTCCTGGCACTCGGCACCGTGATGGGCGTCGTGGCGTGGCAGCTGACCCGGCAGCGTCAGCAGGTGGTTGACGACAAGGCCGCCGCCGAGGTGGCCGAACAGGAAGCCGCCCCGGTCGCAGAGGAGCCGATTTCGTCGGCACTGTCGATCGATCAGGTCCGCCTCGAACTGGGCTATGGCCTGCTGTCGCTGATCAACAACGGTGAAGGCGCCCGGCTGACCGACCAGATCAGGGGACTGCGCCGGCAGTTGGCGTCGGAAATGGGCTTCGTCATGCCCTCGGTCCGCATCCAGGATAACCTGCAACTGCCGCCGAATACGTATGTCCTCCGCATCAAGGAAGTCGAGGCCGGCCGTGGCGATATTCGCGCCAACATGCTGCTGGCCATGGATCCGGGCGGTGATTCAATCGGCATCGCCGGCGAGGACACGCGCGAGCCGACCTTCGGCCTGCCGGCGAAATGGATTCCGATGGCCAGCCGCGAAGAGGCGATGTTCAAGGGCCTGACGGTGGTCGATGCGCAGACGGTGATCACGACCCACCTGACCGAAACGGTCAAGGACCATATGCCGGAACTGCTGTCCTATGCCGAAACGCAGAAGCTTCTGGACGAACTGGGCCGCGACCACCAGAAACTGATCGGCGACATCATCCCGCAATACATAACCGTCGGCGGGACCGAGCGCGTACTGCAAAATCTGCTGGCCGAACGGGTCTCGATTCGTGATCTGCCGACCATCCTGGAAGGCATCGGCGAAGCGTGCGGCTATACCCGCAACATCAATGCCATCACCGAACATGTCCGGTCCCGTCTGGCCCGGCAGATATCCGATGCCCATACCAATCCCGACGGCTTCATCCCGCTGGTAACGCTGTCGCCGGAATGGGAACAGGCCTTTGCCGAAAGCCTCGTCGGCGAAGGCGACGAGCGTCAGCTCGCCATGGCGCCCTCGAAGCTTCACGAATTCGTCAACGCCGTCCGCCAGAATTTCGACCGGCACGCGCAATCGGGCGAGGCCCCCGTTCTTTTGACCAGCCCGGCCATACGCGCCTATGTCCGGTCGATCGTCGAACGCTTCCGACCCGCGACGACCGTCATGTCGCAGAACGAGATCCATCCGAAGGCGCGTATCAGAACGCTCGGCCAGATATGACCGCGCATCAGAACGGGAACGGCCAATGAACGCGACGACTGAATCACCGGAGTCCCGGAATCAAACCCACAACGCCGCCCGGTTCGACAACGCGATCGCCATCGCCAGCGGCAAGGGCGGCGTCGGCAAGACCTGCGTGGCTGTAACTCTGGCTCACGCCCTCGCCCGCCGGGGACGCCGCGTACTGCTGTTCGACGGCGATCTGGGACTGGCGAATGTCGATATCCAGCTTGGACTTGTGCCGCGGTTCAGCCTGTCGGACGTCATCCAGGGGACCGTCGATCTGGCCGGTGCCGTTCAAACCTATCCCAAGGGCGGATTCGACCTCGTCGCCGGCCAGTCCGGTTCCGGCGGGCTGACCGGCTTGACTTCGGCACAGTCGGGCCGGCTGTTTGCTTCGCTCGCAGCGGTCGCCAAGGGCTATGATCATGTCGTGATCGACCTGGCGAGCAGCATTGAGCCCCCCGTGCTGGACCTCGCGCAGCGTTGCCCGTCCGTCGTCGTGCTGACCACCGAAGAGCCGACCGCGCTCACCGATGCCTATGCCTTCATCAAGATGATGGATCGCCTCGCCCGCCACAACGGCATGGCCATCGCCATCAATCAGGCTCATTCGCAAAAGGAAGGGGAACGGACCTATGAGACGCTGCTCCGCGCCTGTCAGAATTTCCTGAAGCTGACGCCGGATCTGGCGGCCATCATCCGCACCGACCGGGCTGTGCGCGATGCCGTCCGCAACCAGATTCCCCTTCTGATCCGGGCGCCGCAAAGCGATGCGGCCTTTGCGATCGAGGAGTTCGCGGCCCGCATCGCCGCCGATCCGGCGCCCGATCAGTCGCCGGGATCAACGCCGGACCAGAAGCCGGGCCAGACCTCCTCCGAGACGCTCGCCCGGACCACCGCCGGAACATGAGCGCGCCCGGTGGCCCGGTTGCCGGCGTGGCTGCCATCGCAGGCGCCGACGGTGCACTGGCAAACCCGGGCCGCGCTCTTTCCGTCGCCGTTCGCCTGGACAACCTGCCACCGGGATTCCCTCGGGCGCCGACGCAAACGCTGACGATCCCGGGAACCATCGTCCAGGTGGCGGCGGGGACCGGAACGGGTCAACCGGGAACGGGCCAGAGCGGTACGGGCCAAACGGCAACTATCCGCACGCCGCTGGGGGCAATCACGCTGATGCTGCCGGATGGCGGCGCCCCGAAAGCAGGAACGAAGGTAACGCTCATGCTGCCGGCAGCGTCCGGTGCCGGAACGGGCGCCGGGACCGGGACCGGGACCGGGACCGGGACGGGGACGGGGACGGGGACGGGGACTGGCCCCCGGCTGCTGATCCCCGCCGACGGCGCGACTGTCCGTCCCACACCGATTTCCCCTATACCGGCCTTGCCCACACCGGCCACTGCTGGATCGGCCGCGGCCGCTTCGGGCTCGGCTGCGGGCCAATCGGCCGGGAGCCCTGCCCCACAGATCGCCGGTCGGTCCACTCCCGCGGCTTCGCCCGGCGGTTCGGCGGCGCCACAGGCGGTGCCCGGAACCATGTCCGGGCGAGCAGCCGCCGGACTGCACGGGGCCGGACCGCTACCCGCCCCGCCCGGTTCAACAGCGTCGGGCCCGTCTGCTTCCAGTCCATCGGCCCCTCCTGCATCGATTGTGGGCGGATCGGGCGCCGGTCTCTCGTCGGCACGCGCCGCTGTCGGATCCGGTCTCGGGTCATCCAGTCTCGGGTCATCCAGTCTGGGGGCCTCCAGTCTGGGGCCCGGCCTCGTCAGTCTGCTGGCGGCGGCGTCCACAGGCCGACCGGCGGTCCTGCCGCCATCCGGCGCCGCGCCCGGCAACCCCGCGAGCGCGATGGCCGATCTCCTGAGCAGTTTGACCATGGCTTCGCCCGGCAGCGCCCAGGGCCTGACGGCGTCATTGCCCTCACCGGGCTCGGGCCTCGCCGGAGCCCTGGCCGCCGTGCTGGGACTTTTCCGGTCGCCGGGCATACGATCGGCAATCGGTGAAGACGGCATGGCGGCGCTTCGACGGACCGGCGCCGACGGCCAGATCGATCGCGCGCTCAACAGCGCGCGGCCGCGCCTGTCCGATGGCCCCCCCGGCACCATCAGCGGTACGGCGCCTGCCGGCGCTGAGCGTCCGGGCGGCGAATGGCGGCACTGGGCGCTGCCGATCGCAACGGGAACGGACATCGCAGCCATCAATCTATACTGGCGGCGGGAATCCAATGGCGACGACGATCCTTCCGGCGGCGGCGACGGCCCGACGGACCGGTTCGTCGTCGATCTGACTCTGTCGGCATTCGGCGCAACACGGGTCGACAGTCGCATCGATCGGGCCCGGCGGCGGCTGGCCATCGTCCTGGCGACGGAAGTACCGCTCGCCGCCCCGATGAAGCGCGACCTCAACCGGCTGATCGCCGCGACGGCCGATGGTTTCGGGCTGGCCGGACGGTTGGCGATCCGCAGCGCGTCAGGTCTCACCGCCGGGTGATCGGCTTTTCCGCGCAGCGGCGCTGTCGGAAAGGCCGTCCTTGAGCGTATCCAGCAATTCGCCCCACGCTGCGAGGAAGCGTTCGGATTGGGAGCGGCTGTCCGCGTCGTGATCGAACTGCCCGGTGCGCAGGAACGCCACGACCTGATCGATCACCCGCAGATCCATCGGCATGAAGGTATGGCTTATCGGCAATTCAAGATAATCGGCCATGACCGGCAGTCGCGTCGACGCGACCTCGACGGTCCCGTCATGCAGGATCTCCGCCTGCAGCACGCTGTTGAGCCACGATGCCGGGTTCAGCAGATGAAACGGCTGGGTGCCGGCGATGATGCCGATCTCGGCCTGCGGCACGGCCAGACTGCGGAATGTCGATGCCGTGGTACCCAGGTCCTTGACCGACGGGCCGAACAGCAATTCGGGCACGCCGGTGCGCGCCAGCCGATCGATGATTCCGACCCCCTGATTGGGGGTCGCCATCATGACGATGCGGCCGACCTCAAATTCCTGCGGCTGGGCAAGAACGCCGCGGATCAGCAGGCCGCCCAGCGAATGACCGACGAAATCGATCCGTGTGCCGCCGATCGGCAGCGATTCCAGATAGCTCTGGAAATCGGCCACCAGATCGGTAAAGGCCCGGCTTCGGGCGGAATAATCGAAATTGTGAGTCGCAAAGCCTTCGCGGTTCAGCCGCCGTTCAAGGCGTTGCATGCTTCTGAAGGTGCGGCCCAACCCATGAACGAGCACCACGCCACTGTGGCGCGGCATGTCGCGCCCGTCCGACTCCGCCGGAGACGATCGTTCCGACATCATCCGTTGCCTTCCGTATCCTGCGCCGCGAAAATTTCGTGCCCACACCGGATCACGATAGCTGATTGCCAGCCCGCATCACAATGCGCCGACGGCCGGCGCGGCGTTCCCGGAGAAGGCGCCACCCGGCGCATAGCCTTCGCATCGCTCAACCAGATGGGCGATGGCATTGGCATAATACAGCACCAGCGAGCGATCCGCGCCATTGACCCGGATCAGCCCGTCGGACTCGTCGAAAATCCCGCGATAGCGCAGCTGCCGCAATCCCACCGTCACAGCATAGTCCCTGGTTCGGCGCGGAATATAGACACGCGCGCCCCCTGCTTCGAGCTGCTGCAGCAATTCGCGCACGCGCCGGCGAAGCTCGGCCTCGGTCAGGCCGTCTTCGCGGACCAGCACCGACGCCACCACCGATACCGGTAGCACCGGAATCAGGTCGCCGATATCCTTCATCAGGGCATCGGTCAGTTCCTGGACGATCCGGAACCGTTCGTGCTGCGATACCGGTGTCAGATTATGCCCCTGCCGGGTCATCCACTGGCGGAACGAAACCGGAGTTCCGAAATTCACGCAAGCATAGCCGAAACGGTACCACTGCCGTCGAAAGGCGAGGCCGACATTGTGAATGAAGAAACCGACAACCGTCCGGATTACCGACCAGCGGCCGGGCGCCCGGGCCTCCGGGTCATGCGGCTTCAGGAGCGCCCGGTCTTCAAGAACGCGGTCGTAGTTCACGCCGACGGGCACGAAATAGATATCACGGTCGTTCGTCTGGTCAATGCCGCGCACCATATAGTCGATCAGCCCCATCTTGGGCTTGCGCAAGCGCCCGTCCCGGCTCAGCCCGCCCTCGGGGAACACCGCCTGACTGACGCCATTGGCCGTCGCCATTTCGACATAGCGCGCGAGCACACGGCGGTACAGGTGGCTGTTGGAGTTGCGCCGGATAAAGAACGCTCCCGACGCCCGGACGAGACTTTGAAGCGGCCAGATCCGGGCCCACTCGCCCACGGCATAGGAAAGCGCGGTCCGGTCGGCGGCCAGAAAGGCAACCAGAACATAGTCCATGTTGCTGCGGTGATTCATGACGAAGATCACCGTCGCGTTGGCCGGAATGTTCGACAGACCCGCCTCGTCTGAGTAGCCGAGCCTGACGCGATAGAATGTCCGGGCAACCCTGCGCGCGATCCAGTACCCAATCCGAAAATAGAAATACGCATTGAAGCTGGGCACGATCTCCCGCGCATAGCGTTCTACCTGGGCCATGACGATCGACCGCGGCGTGCCGGTCGCCCTGGCGTGCTCTTCCGCCGCCTGAACGACCTTGTGGTCATAGGTCAGCAGATCGATCAATGTCTGTCGTCGGGTCAGTTTGAATTGCTGGATCTTGATGTTGAGGCGGGCATTCACCTCGTCGATCGCGCGGTTCACCTTGCGCCGCAGGAACCACCGCACACTCGGCACCAGAATTCGGTCGAGCGTCGCCAGCAGGGCGAGCACGACGACCAGAATAATCAGCCAGACCGGTATTTCGACCGTTCCCGTCACGCCGCACCGCCTCGGATTGCTGCAACCCTCGATCCGTTTTTCGGACACTAGGCGAGCGAACCGTCCGGGGGAAGCACCGATTGCACGACCGCGATGTGACTCAGGGTGAGACGGGTGCGCCCGTCAGTCGCGTTGCGTCACCGGGTCAAGCTGAGCGGCTCGCCGTCACGGCGGACCGGAATATCAGCGCCCGGCAGCCTGCCGGTTCCAGACTGCACTTCACTCTCGGCACCGGTAAAGTTGGCCGATGTCGCGGTCGGAACGACCGGCCGGGGCTGCTGTTGCGGCGGGGACTGGACACGCGGTTCACCGCGCGACGGGGCCTGCCCGTCGGCATTTTCGTTCTCATCCTCGACCGGAGCGGTATAGGCTTCGCGAACCCCGATCAGTCGGTCTTCCCAGCCTTCGATCTCGGTTTCATAGCAGTCGGCCCGCGCCAGCGTGCGATAGCAATAAAGCGCCGTTGTCTCGGCCCGCGGCAGTTCCTGTTCGAACACCTGAGCATTGAAATCCTGACAACCGGCGACGATTGTCGCGGCAAGGAGCAGGGGCGCCGACCGGGCGGCAAGAAGGATGGCCTTTGTCATGGCCGGATCATTACCGGTAAATGGCTGATAAATGCTTAACCATGCCGCGGGCCGATGCCGATCCGGGCGCTTGCGCCATACCGCTTCACGCCCTACCTGAACATGGTATTGCCAGGGAAGAGAAAGCAGATGACCGATATGACGACGCCGAAACTGGTTTCGCTGCCCGATCGCGGCCTGTTCGAGCTTGGCGGCGAAGAGCGGATCGCATTCCTGAACGGCCTGGTCTCGAACGACATGGCCAAGCTGTCGCCGACAACGTCGCTCTATGGCACCTTTCTGACGCCGCAGGGCAAGTTCCTGTACGAATTTTTCGCCCTGACCGATGGCGCGTCGGTCATTCTCGATACCGAGCGCGAGCGTATCGACGAATTCCGCAAGAAACTGCGGCTGTACAAGCTGCGGAGCAAGGTCACGGTCAGCGAAAGCGATCCGGCGGCCCATGTCTTTGCGCTGGTGGGCGACAGCGCGCCGGCCGCGCTTGGTTTCGACGCCGATGCCGCGCCGGGGGCGACCCGACACCTTGGCACCCTGGCCGCCATCGGCGATACTTTCGCCGTGCTCGACCCGCGTCATGCCGGTCTGGGCGCACGCATCGTCGTTCGTGCCGCCAATGAACAGTCAGGCACGGCCGATATCGCAGCTGCCCTGGCCGATCATCTCGCCGTGGCCGTCGGCAGCCGCGGCGACTATGACCGCCGCCGCATCGCGCTGGCGGTCCCCGACGCCAGCCGCGACATGATCGTGGAGAAATCGGCGCTGCTGGAGAGCAATATCGACCGGCTGAACGGCATTTCCTGGGACAAAGGCTGCTATCTGGGCCAGGAACTGACCGCCCGCACGCATTATCGCGGTCTCGTCAAACGCCGGCTGGTACCACTACGGTTCGCCGACGGCACGCCGCCGGAGATAGGCGCCGAGATCACAAAAGACGGCAGCGTCGTCGGCGACATCCGCAGCGCGGCCGGCGATCTGGTGCTGGCCAGTGTCAAACTGGCCGCACTCGACGGCGATGGTCCGCCGCTGAGGGTGGGCGACACAGTCCTGGAACCGCTGCCTACACCATAGTGGGTACCACGACTTGGGCGTCTTTGCAGCGCCGACCGGATGCTATAATCCATCACAGACGAGCAGCTCGGCACCATTAATCTTTCGCGGTTGATCGGGGCTCAGTTCGATGGAGTTCTACACATTTCTGGTCATCGCCGGCGTATTGGCGATTGCGGCGATCGCCGTCATCGGCGGTGTGATAGAGTTGCTGCGACAGCGCGTGTTGGTCGACTCCGAGACCAGGGCGGTGATCGGTATTTCAATTCCCGGCCTCGGCGATTTCAGCACCAATTATCCCTCTCTGGGCGCCATTGCGCTCGGCTTGCTGATGTGCTTTGGAACGATCGTCTGGATCAGCAACGAGCCGGCGCAAATCCCCGTTACGGCGACGGTCACCGTGACCAATCCCGCCCTTCACGCCGACAGCGAGTCCGACCTGTTTCTCAGTGTCGTGCCGCAGCGGTACCGCCGATCGGTCATCGGCAACCAACTCGACACGCCGGTGCGCATCGACCTCTCTGTCGATGACGGCGAGGATTATGTCGCGATCGTACGCAGTTCGGTGAAAGATGCCGAAGACGGTGTCGCGTACCAGGGGCTTGCATCAGGCCCTATCAATATCAGCAATAGCGATGGCACTGTTTCCGGCGAATACGAATCAGTGTTGAGGGTGAGATGAGGCCGGCAGCATCCACACCGAGACTGCTTTTCGCATGCCTTTGCGCCATAACGCTCCTCACAGGACCGGCCCACAGTGACAATGCGGGCGTTTCGGGCAAATGGTTGACCATCGACGGCGAGCCATTCTCGAACGTGCCGATCACGATCGTCGGGACGACCAGTCGGGGTGACGAGATTTCGACATTTTCAGTGACGGACGAGGATGGCGAATTCCGGATCCACAACTTGCCGGCCGGTCAGTATCAGGCGATCCCTGCCTGGGATCATGACGCGGCCGTACCCTTCTCGGTCGCCGACCAGCCCTGGTACCGACCTTGGGCGAAGGCAGAAGCCGTCGACCTTGGCGAGGTCACCGTGAATATCGAATCGACCGAACTCCCGGATGCGCCCGCCGATCCCCCCGGCGCAGCCACCGGAGACGATGGATCGCGCAACGACCCTTGACAGAACCCTTAGACTTGTTAGCGTCTGATCTCGTACCCAGGGGAGTTCCGGCAGGGAACTGAGAGGCTACCGGCGTAGCGACCCTTTGAACCTGATCCAGTTCATGCTGGCGTAGGGATGGATGGGGCCGCCTCGACGGCCGGGCAGGCATCTCCCGGCCCCCCAAGGCACCGAAATTGCGGCCTGTTCGATCACCCGCTTTGAAACTGGATCTCCAACGCAACGTCGTTCAGGAGACCCATGACAGATGGCGCAGAAGTCCAGGCTACGCGGCGGCCCTTATGTGCTCGCCGACCCACCGCAATGAGCAGGCCTGACGCCGAAGTGGTGGGTGCCGGCGTCGCCGGCCTTACCGCCGCGCTCACGCTGGCCGAGCGCGGTGCCCGGGTGACCGTCTACGACCGGTCGACTACTCTGGGCGCCGAGGCGGCATCGTGGCTGGCGGGCGGCATGCTGGCCCCCTGGTGCGAGATGGAGTCCGCCGACGCCTCGATCGTTGCGCCGGGACTGGCAGCGATCGACTGGTGGGCCGAGCGGGTGCCGGAGCTGCGCCGGACCGGTACGCTCGTCGTCGCGCCGGCTCGCGATGCAGCCGACCTTAAACGCTTCTTGCGGATGACGCGTACAGGCGTCGAACTGGATGCCGAGGGGGTGGCAGCGCTGGAACCCGAACTGGCCGACCGGTTCCGCCGCGGCATCCATTATGCCGGCGAGGCGTGGCTCGACCCGCGCCGCGCGCTCGCCGCACTGGCCGACCGGGTCGTGAACCTGGGCGGCGAGATCCGACTGGGCACGGCCGCCGATCCGAGCGACCTCGCCGCCGATACCATCGTCGACTGCCGCGGCATTGCCGCCGCCGACGGCACCACGCCAGCCGGTCGCGGCCTCCGCAGCGTCCGGGGCGAGATGTTTCTCTTGCATGCGCCCGAGGTCACCCTGCATCGGGCGGTGCGGCTGCTTCATCCCCGCATCCCCTTGTATATCGTGCCGAGGGGAGACCATGTTTTCATGATCGGGGCAACCATGATCGAGAGCGATTCAAGCCGGCCCATGACGCTGAGATCCGCGGTCGACCTGCTGAACGCCGCCTATGCCGTCCATCCCGGATTCGCCGAGGCCTCGATCCTGGAACAGGGCGCAGGACGGCGGCCGGCCTATGCCGACAATCTGCCGCGCGTCGAGCGCCATGGGCGCCTCGTGTCGATCAACGGCTTCTACCGTCACGGCTTCCTGCTGGCACCATCTTTGGCCGAGAAAGCCGCCGACATGATCATGGATACCGCCGACACAACACACAGCATTGGACCGTCAACATGAGAGTGATCGTCAACGGCGAACCCGCCGAGGTTAGTGCCGAAACCCTTGAGGCGGCACTGGTGGAACTGAAATACGGTGATATGACCGTGGCCACAGCCCTCAATCAGGGTTTCGTACCGGCACCCCAGCGGTCGGCAACGCCGCTGAAAGACGGCGACCGGATCGAAGTGATTGCCCCAATGAGCGGAGGCTGATCGATGGATGTTTACGGCCGCACCCTCGGCTCGCGCTTTCTGCTCGGGACGGCGCAGTACCCCTCGCCCACTGTGCTGCAATCCGCAGTCAGGGCGTCGCGCACGGAAATGGTCACGGTCTCGTTGCGGCGCGAAGCGGCGGGGCAGCGGGCGGGGCAGGAGTTCTGGTCGCTGATCCGCTCGTTGGGCGTACAGGTGCTGCCCAACACCGCCGGGTGCCATTCGGTGAAGGAGGCCGTGACGACCGCCCAGATGGCGCGCGAGGTGTTCGACACGCCGCTGATCAAGCTGGAAGTGATCGGCGAGACCGATACCCTGCAGCCCGATCTCTTCGGGCTGGTCGAGGCCGCGCGCATCCTGACCGACGAAGGTTTCGAGGTTCTGCCATATACGACGGAGGATCTGGTCGCAGCGGAACGGCTGATGGATGCCGGCTGCCGCGTTCTGATGCCGTGGGGGGCGCCGATCGGCTCGGCACAGGGCCTGAACAACGTCCACGGCCTGCGGTCGATGCGCGCGCACTTCCCGGACACGACATTGATCATCGACGCCGGTATCGGCCGGCCGTCCCACGCCGTCGCCGCCATGGAACTGGGCTATGACGGCGTGCTGCTGAATACTGCCGTCGCCAAGGCCGAGGATCCGGTGCGCATGGCTGAAGCGTTCGCCCTTGCGATCGAAGCCGGGCGCACGGGTTTCGAGGCCGGCGCGATGGAACCGCGCGACATGGCCGCTGCCTCCACCCCTGTATTCGGAAGGGCCATCCTGTGAAGTCGAAACGTCCCCTCGATCCGTTCTACCTGATCGTCGACACCGCCGCCTGGGTTGAACGGCTGGTACCGTTGGGCGTCAGGATGATCCAGTTGCGGACCAAGAGCGACAATGAGGATTTCCTGCGGCGCGAGATCCGCCGCGCGCGCGATATCTGCGCCAGCCACGGCTGCCAGTTGATCGTCAACGACCACTGGCGACTGGCGATCGAGGAAGGCTGCGATTACGTTCATCTGGGGCAGGAAGATCTGGCCGAGGCCGATCTGGGTGCCATCCAGGACGCCGGGCTGTCGCTGGGCATCAGCACCCATGATGACGACGAGTTGGAGACCGCGCTGAAGGCCGAGCCGGACTACATCGCCCTTGGCCCGGTCTGGCCGACGATCCTGAAATCGATGAAATGGGCGCCCCAGACCCCGGCCCGGCTGACCGAATGGAAATCGCGCATCGGGGATATCCCGCTGGTTGCGATCGGCGGCCTGTCGGTGGAGCGCCTGGATCAGGTATTCGACGCCGGCGCCGACATCGCCGCCGTCGTCACCGACATCACGCGCAACGACGACCCCACCGCCCGCACCCTGGCCTGGATCAGAGCCACGCGTGGACGGGGGATCGCGGCCCGGTCGTAAGGCAGTATCATCGGCACCGAAACAGTCAGCGCAACCGGTCGAGCAGCTCAAGCGACGGCTCGCCGGTCACTGGCAGGCCTTGAGACCGTTGATAAGCGCGGATCGCCGCTTCGCTGTTGGGGCCGATCGCGCCGTCAACGCCCTGAGTATCGAAGCCCGCTTCCGTCAAAAGTCGTTGGAGGTCTCGACGATCGCCGCGCATCATCCCGTATTCGTCGGGTGGGAACGCGGCCTGGATCGGGGGTCCACCGTTGAGCCGGTCGGATAGATGGCCGACGCCCACGGCGTAGAATTCGGAATTGTTATAGCGCAGAAATGCCCCGAAATTATCGAACACCATAAAGGCGGGACCGTTCGAGCCGGCCAGCGTCAGGATCGACGCCGACCCATAGCCCGGCGGCGGATTGCCGTTCATATCGCGAACGCCCATCGAGGCCCATTGCCCGGCGCTACGGGTCGTATCGCGCCCGGTCAGATTGTGATTAAAACCCGCCGGAAGTTGCACTTCCAGACCCCAGGGTTCGCCGGACGTCCAGCCTGAGCGGGACAGATAGGCCGCCGCCGAGGCCAATGCGTCGGTCGGATCCGCCGCCGACCAGATGTCGCGCCGGCCGTCGCCGGTGAAGTCGACGGCATAGGCCTCGTATGTGGTCGGGATGAACTGCGTATGCCCCATGGCCCCCGCCCAACTGCCGGTCATCCGGTCGGGCGTCGTGTCGCCGTTCTGTAGAATGCGTAGCGCGGCAATCAGCTGCTGCTCGAAGAACGCGCCGCGCCTTCCGTCATAGGCCAGCGTGGCCAGCGCGGAAATTACCGGTACGGTGCCGAGATTGCTGCCGTAATTGCTTTCCATCCCCCAGACGGCAACGACGACATGGGGCGGAACGCCGTATCGGGCCTCGATCGAGTCGAGCACCGGGCGATAGCGCGCCAGCATCGCGCGGCCGTTCTCGACGCGACTATCCGACGCCGCACTGCCCAGATAGCCTTCGAGCGTCAAAGTGAATTCAGCCTGATTTCGGTCGCGTTGCACGACGTCGGGCAGAAAACCGGCCTGATCGAAAGCAGCGTTCAGCGTGGTCTCTGAAATACCCTCGGCCCGGGCGCGGGGCCGAAAATTGTCCAGCCATGTGTCAAAGGCCGGATTGGGGGCGGTCTGCATAACCGGCGGCTGCGGCGGCGATGTCGGAGTCCCAGCGGCAGGGGTTTCGATTGCCGTCGATTGCTGGCCAGACTGTTGAGACCCTGCCCCACCGGCGCACGCCGCCACGACCATTGTCGTCACGACCAAAGACACTGTTCTGCTCAATATCATTATTATTAACGCTCACCAGTTTCCACTGACCGAAGGCTACCCTAATCGATCAGGGTGCGGATATAATCATCTCGGGACAAGACAATCAGATTGCATATATCGGTGGGCAACTGGAAAGGAGCGGGAAAAGAGAAGTGGTCGGAGTGAGTGGATTCGAACCACCGGCCCCTGCCTCCCGAAGACAGTGCTCTACCAAGCTGAGCTACACTCCGACGCATGGTGGCTTTGGGGCCACCGACGTCCTGATGGCGCGCTTATATCGCGCCCGGCCCTTCCGATCAATGGTTTTCGTGCCTTCGGTCGCCCGCTGTCGCCCGGATAATTTTCCGCTTCACCCGGGCGACAAAGCGCGGTACCGACAACAAGGTGCAGCGTCACGATCGACGCGGTTTCGAATGGGCGAGAGTGTCGATGAACGACGACAGCTTCACGCTTTATGATCTGAAGGTCGAATGGGAAGCCGGGTCGCCGCCGGCCTGCTATTGCGAAGCCAGGTCCGGCGATCACTTCATGCTGGAGGGAGAGCAGTTACGCTTTCCGCCCGGGCAGAGCTGGTCGATCTATACGCTGGCAGCCCTGTTGCCGCTATTGCCCGCCAAACAGCGCGAAACCGACCCCAATGACTGGATGAGCACCGACGCTGTGGTGGCCTGCCCCGATCCGAACTGCACGTCGCGATTCCGCATCAAGCGGATCGGCAAGCGGCGTTTTCGCCATAGTGAGACCACGGGCGAAACCGGGGGCGAAACCGGGGGCGAGACCACGGCAACGCCGATGCCGGAAGCGGAATAGCACCGAGCCGAAGCGTCGCCGGCCGGCGCGTTAGCGCGTCGAAGGCTGGCCGTATCGTCCTGCCGCGATGTCGCGGAAATCGGCGCGGCTGATGCCCAGATCCGCCAGATCGCGATCTTCCAGGCGGTTCAGTTCGGCCATAATGCGCTGATAGTCGTGTCGACGCTGCGCCGACCGGTCGAACCGAACACGGAGGTCAGCCACAAGCCGGCCAAGCATGGACAGCGGGCCGGCATTGGCATGCGTAACACTGTCGTAAGCCATATCGAAAATTCCTTAAGTGTCATTAGCGTCCGTCGGGGTCTTGCCGCCGGTTGGCGTATTACCGTACGGAACGCTTGAAGTTGCCCGACGCGATGTCGTGGAAGTCGGCGCGGCTGATGCCCAGACCGTGCATTTCCTTGTCGTCGAGACGCTGCAATTCGCTCATCACGGCATCGTAGGCGCGGCGCTGTTCATTGGCCTCGCGAATGCTGTCGACCATCCGGCCGAAGAAACTGCGAACCGAAGCGCTGCCGCGGGTCATGGTGTTGATAGCGATGCTGGTCATGTCGTTCTCCATAAGTGCGAATAGAAATCATCGTTCGCACACCAAAGATGACACCTCGACCCGCCATCGTGAAGGGCTAACTTCGGCTTTACGCTGCACCGCGGCAATGCGCTCAGCGCATGGCAACAGGCCCGCCGAATGCTAAATAGGCGATCCTCGACTAATTTTTATGCATGATGATGAAACGCCGGGCGAACGGCCGCCCTTTCGGAGTGGGCAGGCAACGATATTACTACTCGGACTTACGGCCGAGCCCTCCGCCGCCGGGCGTTTCAATGGCCAGGCTGTCCCCGGCCGGAATCGTCTGCGTTCCCTTGCCGCGCAAGCGGGCACCTGACCCCAGAGCGACACTGCCCGGCAGGCCATCGGCGCCGCCGTCAGCACCGCGCGCTGGATAATCGATTCGATCGAACGCTGCCAGCAAGGTCATGGCCCGGCCGTGCCGATGTGCGATTTCAATCGACTGGCCGTCGCCGCCGCGCGTCAACCCGGTACCGCCGGAACCGGGGCGCAGTTCCTTGCGCCGGATGACAATTGGCGCCACCGTTTCCATGATCTCCACCGAACTGCCCTTGACGCCCGACGGAAACGCCGTCGCGGAAAGCCCATCCAGGCCCGGTCGGGCGCCGGTGCCGCCGTTGGAGGTGACCGTCAGAGCGAAGTTTTCGCCGTCGGCTGACGCCATATCGCCGGAAACTCCGCGCAGCGTGATGTTCCACAGGCACGATGTGCCCTCCGCCGGCAGACGACCGGGTATGGCCTGGCGCAAGCAGCCGAAAACCATATCGGGCAGCATCTGGCCAATGACGTGCCGCAGGGCAACCGGCGCCGGCGGTCGGGCGTTGAGAATCGAGCCCTCCGGCGCCCGGGTCTCATAAACCGCCAGCGATCCGGCGTTGTTGGGAACATGGGGTGCCAGGGCGCAGGCCAGCCCGAAACTGGTATAAGCGGCGGTGTAGGTCAGCGGCACATTGATGCCCCGGCCGACCTCCGGCGACGTGCCGGCAAAGTCGACACAGACCCGATCATTCTCGATCGTCGTCGTTGCTGCCAGATCGATCGGATGATCATAGCCGTCAACGCGCATCCTGTACGACCACGATCCGCGCGGCAGGTCTGCCATGGCGCTCAGCACGCCGTTCCGGGACGTCGTCAGGATATAGTCGCCCAGCGCATCCAGATCAGCGATCGCGAATTCGTCCATCATGGCGTTGAGGCGCCGGGCGCCGATCTCGTTGCAGGCGACCAGCGAATGCACGTCGCCGACACTGTCTTCGGGAAGACGCGAGTTGGCGGCGACGATATCCAGGATCGCCTCGTTGATCTCGCCGCCAGTCGCCAGCTTCATGATCGGCAGTCCCAGCCCCTCGGCATAGACGTCCGTGGCGTCCGGCCCGAAGCCCAGCCCGCCGAGATCGGTCAGGTGACTGGTGCAACTGAACAGCGCCACCAGCTTACCGCCACGAAAGACCGGCGTCGTGACCACGAGATCGTTCTTGTGGCCGGTGCCGTCCCACGGATCGTTGGTGATGAAGATATCGCCGTCGCGCATGGTCTCCGGCGGGAAGCGGGTGAAATGCCGGCCGACCGACGCCGCCATGGAATTGACATGCCCCGGCGTGCCGGTCACCGCCTGTGCCAGCATGCGGCCTTTGGGATCGAAAACGCCGGCCGACAGGTCGCCCGCCTCGCGCACGATCGGGCTGAAGGCCGTGCGCAACAGCGTGCGCGCCTGTTCCTCGACCACCGCCAGCAGCCGGTTCCACGAAGTCTGAAGCGTGAGAATATCGGTCATTGTGCTGCCCCCTGGTTGGCGGTCAGAAGCAGAGCGCCCGACGGCAGGAGCTCGGCCCGGACGCCCGCCGGCACGAAAGTGGTCGTCGTTTCCTCGGTGATGACGGCTGGCCCTTCTACCGATTGCCCGGCGGCCAGATCGGCACGGGCGATGACGCCGTCGGCGAGTGCAGCCGGTGATGCCCCGGTCCGGTCGGATTGCTCTGCCCGCCGCTTGCCCGTCTCCTGCAGGAGATCGGCGCCCTCGGCCTCGACGCGCAGCCCCCAGCTCGTCACCTCGACAGAGGCATGCGGCAATGCGCGGCCGAACAATGCGGTATAGGCATCGCGGAACCGCTCGGCCAGCAAGGCCGCGTCGTCGTCGATTAACGCGCGGTCGGGAACATCGACCGGGATCTCGTGCCCCTGGCCGCGATAGCGCATGAAAGCGATGCGGTTGGCCCGTGTCGGTCGGTCGGGGGCGCCGCGCGCCACCACCGCCCCGGCCCGCTCGGCCATGTCGTCATAGAGCGCGGTGACCGCCGCCCCGTCCAGCCGGTCCAGCAGCATCTGCCGTGACACCACGATGTCGAAGGCAACCGGGGCATCGAGAAAGCCCACCGCCGACCCGACCCCGGCATCGCGCGGCACGATCACCCGCGCGATACCCAGCTTGGCCGCCAGCGACGCGGCATGCAGCGGCGCCGCCCCGCCAAAGGCGACCATGGTGAATCGGCCCAGCGACTCGCCATGTTCGGCGGCGTGCGCGCGGGCGGCATTGACCATCGACTCGTCGACCATGGTCTCGATACCGCGCGCCGCGGCGTCGGCATCCAGCCCCAGCGCGGCGCCGATGCCGGTTTCGACCGCCTGGCGCGCGGCCGCTGTATCCAGGGTCAGCGAACCGCCCGCCAGAAGACCCGGGCCCAGTTTACCGAGAACGCTGTCGGCATCGGTCACCGTCGGGCGTGTACCGCCCTGGCCATAGCAGGCCGGACCGGGATCGGCCCCGGCGCTTTCGGGACCGACCGCCAGCCGGCCCAGACTGTCGATGGCCGCGATCGATCCGCCACCGGCGCCGATTTCCACCAGTTCCACCACCGGAATCCGCACCGGCAGTCCGCTGCCCTTGAGGAAGCGGGCGGCGCGATCGACCTCGAAAGTGCGGCCGAGCAGCGGCTGGCCGTCGCGGATCAGGCACAGCTTGGCCGTTGTCCCGCCCATGTCGAAGCTCATGACCGCAGGCTCGCCCTCGTCCCGCGCCAGCCCGGCCGCCAGCACCGCGCCGCCTGCCGGGCCGCTTTCGATCAGCCGGACGGGAAAGTGCCGCGCGTCCTCGACGCCGGTCAGCGCGCCGCTGGAGGTCACCAGCAACAGCGATCCGCTCATCCCGCGTGCGGTCAACGTGTCGTCCAGGCGCCGCAGATAGCCGTCCATCATCGGCCTTACATAGGCATTGACCACCGTCGTCGACAGCCGTTCGTATTCGCGCGCCTCGGGGCTGACCTCGTGCGACAGGCTGACGGGAATGTCCGGCAGCGCGGCCGCCAGTGCGTCGGCCAGGGCCCGTTCGTGGCGGCCGTCGCGATAGGCATGCAGAAAGCCGATGGCGATCGACTCCGGCGCCATTTCCCGCACCCGGGCAACAACGCGCTCGATCTCGGCCTCGGTCAGCCCAACCAGCGCCTCACCGTCGGCCGCCATACGCTCGCGCACAGGCACGATGGCATCATCGGCCACCAGATGCGGCGTGCGCTGGATCATCAGGTCGTACTGATCGAAGCGGCTCTCCATGCCGATCGACAGCACGTCGCGCATACCCTCGGTCACCAGCAGCGCGACCCGCGCGCCCCGGCGTTCCAGAACCGCATTGGTCGCCAGCGTGGTACCGTGGATGATGGCGCCGATTTCCGATGCCATCCGGCCACCGGCCGCCAGAACGCGGTCGAGCGCCTGCAAAAAGCCGTCCTCAGGCGCGGCCGGCGTCGTCAACACCTTGGCAACAATGTCGCTGTTCGCGGCACTGGCGTCAGTTCCGGCATCCCGAAGTACGGCATCGGTGAACGTGCCGCCGATATCGATCGCAACCTTGACCCTGCTCATCCGGCGCCTTTCCGTTTGGTCTCGAAGAATCGCCAGCGACGGTAGCGGGTGGCGCGCCCGGGGTCCATGCCTCGCTGTGGAACAGATGCGCCCCGCGACGGTTCCGGCAGGAACGAAGCGGAGCAAGCCGGCGATGACGAACGACGACAAAGAGATCGAGATCACGCTGTCAGTGAATGGTCAGCAGCGCCGCGTCCGGGTCGACCCGCGCACGACGCTGCTGGACGCGTTGCGCGACAGGCTGAAGCTGACCGGCACGAAGAAGGGCTGCGGCCTGGGCCAATGCGGCGCCTGCACGGTGCTGGTCGACGGGCGGCGAATCGTCTCGTGCCTGACGCTGGGCGCCATGAACGACGGCCGCGCGGTCACGACGATAGAGGGGCAGGCCGAGGGTCGTCTCGACCGTATCCAGGCCGCGTTCGTCGAGCACGACGCCTTTCAGTGCGGCTATTGCACACCCGGGCAGATCATGTCGGCGGCGGGCCTGATCGCCGAGGGACGCGCAAGCTCGGACAGCGAAATCCGCGAAGGCATGAGCGGCAATCTCTGCCGCTGCGGCGCCTATACCAACATCGTGGCAGCGGTGCGCGCAGCCGCCGGGGAGAGTGGCACATGAACCCGTTCAGCTATTCCCGCGTCACAGATGCCGCCGATGCGATCAGCCGCGTTCGCGACGGACGCGGGGCGCGATGCATCGCCGGCGGCACCGATTTGCTGCAGTTGCTGCAGGAACGCGTCGAGGATGCCGATGAACTGCTGGACCTGAACGATCTGCCGATACGCGGCATTTCCAGCAGCATCGACGGCATCCATATCGGCGCGCTGACGACGCTGGCTGATGTCGCCGATGATCCGACCGTTCGTGACCAGCTTCCCGTCGTTGCCGAGGCGCTGGGCGAGACCGCCTCGCCCCAGGTCAGGAATATGGCGACCATGGGCGGCAATCTGCTGCAACGGACCCGCTGCCCGTATTTTCGCGACCGGGCGGTTCCCTGCAACAAGCGCGACCCCGGAACCGGCTGCCCGGCGATCGACGGGCAGAACCGCATGCACGCCATTTTCGGTGGCAGCGAACACTGCATCGCCGTTCAGCCGTCCGATCTGGCGGTCGCCCTGGTCGCGCTGGACGCCGAGATACTGGTTTCGAGCGGAACCGAACGCAGCATCAAGGTCGAGGACCTTTACCGGCTGCCGGGCGAGACACCCCATGTCGATACCGTCCTCGACCCGGGCGAGATCATCACCGCGATCGTCATCCCGGCCTCCGCCACAAAGCTGCGCTCTCGCTATTTCAAGGTGCGCGACCGGGCGAGCTTCGAGTGGGCGCTGGCTTCGGCGGCGGTCGCCATCGATGTCGATCCCGACGGGCGGGTGCAGGACCTGCGCATCGCGGTCGGCGGCGTGGCGACGAAACCGTGGCGGCTGCGTAACGTCGAAGCGGCACTGGCCAACCGCGTCCTCGACGCCGAGGCGATTTTCGAAGCCCGCGGGCTGGCAGCGGGCGGCGCAGAATCGCACGGGCGCAATGCCTATAAGGTGCCAATGCTGCAGGGTATCGTGGCGCGCGCGCTGTCAGTGGTCGGAGAGCGGACATGAGCACGATCGTCGGAACCCCCGTCAGCAGGGTCGACGGCCCGGCGAAAGTCACCGGCACCGCGCGCTATGCCGCGGAATTCGACCTGCCCAATCTCGCCTATGGCGCGATCGTGTCCAGCACGGTCGCTGCCGGGCGGATAGCAGAGATCGACGCGGCAGAAGCGGAACAGGCGCCCGGTGTCATCACCGTGCTTCACCACGGAAATGCGCCGCGCCTGCCCTATCGCGCGCGCGACCCGCGACCGCCGGTAGACCCCGCCACCGGTCGAGAATTGCGGGTTTTCCAGGACGACGGCATCGTCTTCTCCGGCCAGCCGGTGGCCGTGGTCGTCGCCGATACACCCGAGCGGGCGACCCATGCGGCTGATCTCGTGCGGGTGCGCTATGAAGCCGCCGAGGCGCGAAACCAATTCGATGTCGAGCGCGGCCGCCAGCCGAACAAGCCGAACGCCGAGCGCGGGCAGGCGGACGACGCCATCGCGGCGGCGGCGGCATCGGTCGATGCCCGTTACGTTCAGGCGCGCGAACATCACAACGCGATCGAACCCCATGCGACCATCGCCGCCTGGGAGGGCGAGAACCTGACGCTCTACGACAAGACGCAGTGGGTGATGAATGCCCGCGCGGCGATCGCCCATGTCTTCGGCATCGACGAGGCGAAGATCCACGTCGTGTCGCCCTATGTCGGAGGGGCCTTCGGATCGGCATTGCGAGTCTGGCCGCATGTCACCGTTGCCGCTCTGGCCGCTCGCGCCGCCGGCCGGCCCGTCCGGGTCGAGTTGAGCCGGCGCGAGCTCTACACCTCGACTGGCTTTCGGCCGCACACGGAACAGCGGGTCGCCCTCGGCGCCGACCGTGACGGGCGCCTGACCGGCATCGTCCACGAGGCATGGGGCCAGACTTCGACCTACGAGGATTACACCGAGCCGACATTGGAACCGCCGCAGAACACCTATGCCTGCGCCAATGTCCGCACCGGCTATGAGCTGGTGGAGATGAACACCAACACGCCCTGCCCGATGCGGGCGCCGGGCGTCATCACCGGCTTGCTCGCGCTGGAATCGGCAATGGACGAACTCGCCGTCACACTGGGCATGGACCCGTTGGCGCTGCGCCTGCGCAATATGGCCGAGTTTGATCAGAAAAAGGACCTGCCCTGGTCGAGCAACGAATTGCGCGCCTGCTATGAAACCGCCGCCGCGCGTTTCGGCTGGGCAAAGCGCAGGTCCGACCCGGGGTCGATGCGCCAGGGCCGTCTCAGGGTCGGCTGGGGCATGGCAACGGCGATTTATCATGCCCAGCGGTCACCAGCCTCGGCCTCGGCGACCATCTATGCCAATGGCACGGCCGTCATCCGCAGCGCCGCGTCGGATATGGGACCGGGTACCTATACGTCGATGACGCAGATCGCAGCAGAGTCGCTCGACCTCCCGATCGAGCAGGTTCGCTTCGAACTCGGCGACACCGATTTTCCGAACGCCCCGGTGCATGGCGGCTCGATCACCATGGCCAGCGTCGGCAACGGCGTCGCCGCCGCCTGCCGGGCGCTGAAGAATCGCCTGGCCGATCTGGGCCGCAAGACCGAACCCGGCCCTGATGGAGACGGGGCTACGCTCACCTATGCCGAGATACTGCGCCGCAACAATATGGAATCTCTGGACGCGACCGAACAGGCCAGCCCCGGAAAAGAAGCCGAGACCCATGCCAGTTCAGCGTTCGGCGCCGTTTTTGCCGAAGTTCTGGTCGATCCCGACCTCGGCACTATCCGCGTGCCACGGATGGTCGGTGCCTATGACGTCGGGCGCGTCATCAATCCGAAGATCGCGCACAGCCAATGCATCGGTGGACTGGTCGGCGGCTTGGGAATGGCTCTGCTGGAAGAAGCGGAGTGGGACCCGCGCTTTGGCCGGGTCATGAACGCCAATCTGGCGGAGTATCTGGTGCCGGTCTCGGCCGATATTCGGGAACTGGACGTGACTTTCGTGCCCAGCGACGACCGGACCTTCAACCCCCTTGGCGCCAAGGGATTGGCCGAAGTCGCGATCTGCGGCGTGGCGCCGGCGATCGCAAACGCGGTCTACCACGCAACGGGCAAGCGCATCCGCGAGTTCCCGATCACGCCGGAGCGGATACTGGCCTGAGCGTTGAAATTCGGCTGATCACTCTGACTGCAGAATGGCGCGGGCCGTCGCCTCGTCCGTGATCAGGCCGTTGGCGAGCCGCCCGCCCAATGCGGCCCGGATCGGCGCGACCTTGGGCTGCCCGGCCCCGACGACGACGGACGCATTGCGCGGTTTCACCATCAGCGGCACGGATGTCAGCCGGTCGTGATAGCC
>NZ_JBFCVL010000005.1:300000-517011 GCF_040712075.1 Fodinicurvata sp. EGI_FJ10296 | reverse complement strand
ATTTCAATGCGCTGCCATCAACCCCGATGGCGGCTTAACCGAGGCAGGAATCCACTTAACGGCAGTACAGAACCTGTTCAAACAAACCGAACCACCTCTAATCTCAGGTTGGGCGCAGCGTCGCGTCCGGCGATCGAGGGCGATCCATGCCGGAGCTGCTTTCCGGCGCTGTGTTCGTTGGCATCCTGACGTCCCTGGCCGCGATCATGCTGCGGGCGCGTGCCCCCAAGCCGAGACTGTCGGCGTTCAACGTAATCCTGACCGGCGTTCCGGGGGGCCTATGTCACCCCGCCGGTGCTTGTTTTCCTGAGCGACGCATGGCGCACCATGCCCTGGCTGCCCGACCTGCCGGTCATCACTTCGGGACAGCTTTTTATCGGGGCATGGGCAAGTTTCGCCGTACTTTTTATTGGCAACCGTCAGGGCCAGCCGCCGCGTGTGCCGATCTGGGCCGGACTGCTGGTCGGCGCTGCAACGGCTGTCCTGCTGCCACTGTTTCCGGACTCGGTAACCGGCAGCTATCAGCGGGCCTCGCTGCGCGCGCATGTCAGGCGCGGCGGCCGCAAGGCATCGACCGTATCGAAGCCGCACAAAACTGCTCACCGCAGGGTCAACCCAAAGACCGGGAGCCTCTTTCCCTGATCCGTCAATGCGGCGGCGCAACCGTTCCTGCCTTGTCTCTCGCTCGAACCGGGCGACGCCTGGCAGATTGGCTTTCGGTGCGATCTTGGTTCTTTTCCTTGCGGACATAATCGTAGACCCTCGACGTCATCGTAGACCCTCGACGTCGTTTGCCTTTTTCAACCAGCCGAGTCGTATGGCCAGGCCGTCATGCGGTCTTAGCAGACCAACGGGACCAGGGATGACAGAGACAGGTGACAAGACACTGCCGCTTGATCTCGATCGGCAGGACGCATCCGGCCCCCGAACGGGACCCCGGCCCCGGTCGCCAGGGCGGCGCTGGTTCCGCAAGCGTTATCTGCTGGTTCTGCTGATCCCGGTATTCATGTTTTCCGGCGCGGTGATCGGGATGTATTTCCAGCCACCGGCACTGCAGACGTTCTATGCGCTGACCGGTCTGCACCCCGGCGGAGGGACGATCAACCCGATCGCGTTGCCGCCGGAGATCGAGGTGCCGGAGCAGATGGCCGAAACCCTGCTGCCGTCGGATGTGGTGGGGCTCGCACGCCTGATGCCGCGCGGCGACGTCGCCACCGTTGCCGCCCCCTATGGCGCCAGCGATGCGCGGGTGGCCGAGATTCTCGTTTCGGTGGGGGACGGCGTGGCGCGCGGCACGACGGTCGCGCTGCTGGACAATCGGCAGGCGCTGGAAGGCGCGGTGCTGACGGCGGAGGCCAATCTTGCCGTGCGGCAGGCGACGCTGGAACAGACCCGCAGCGCCGTAACGGCCAGCAGGGCCGAAGCGCAGGCCACGCTCGATCAGGCCCGCGCCGCCGCCCGTGAGGCCGCGACCACTCTCGCCCGAACCGAAGATCTGGCCGGGCGCGGCGCAACCAGCATCGCCACGCTGGATGCCGTCCGAGCGGCAGCGGAGGAAGCCAATCTTGCCGTACAGCGGACCGAGGCGACGCTTGAACGTTTTGCCGCCGGAGCACGGCTCGAAGATCAGCCCGACGTCGTCGTTGCCTCCCGCAACGTCTCCGCCGCCGAGGCGGAACTGGCCCGGGCGCGCATGGATCTGGACCGGTCCGAGGTGCGCGCGCCCATTGATGGCACGATCCTGGATATCCACGTCACGCCGGGACAGCGGCCATCCGCCGAAGGGATAATGGAGATGGGCGACACCGACACCATGATGGCCGAGGTCGAAATATGGCAGGATCGGGTCAGCGCGGTGGCTGTCGGCCAGCCGGTTGAACTGGCGGCCAGGGCTCTGGCGCACGGCCTCCGCGGCACGGTGGAGAGCATCGGGCTGACGGTGGGACGGCAGGGCCTGATCTCAGACGACGCGGCCGCCAACTCCGACGCACGGGTCATCCGGGTTCTGGTCGCGCTCGATGCGGAGTCCTCGAACCTTGCAGCGCGTTATGTGGGGCTTGAGGCCGTCGCCCGGATCGACACCGGCGCGCCGGAGCGGATCACGCGATGAGCCGTCTGTTGCAGGTGATCTTCCGCCGCCTGCCGATCGGCTGGCTGCAACTGACCCACAAGCGCGGGCGGTTCATGGCCGCGCTGGCGGGCGTGGCCTTCGCCAATGTGCTGGTTTTCGTCCAGCTCGGCATCATGAATTCAATGGCAACCGCGACGCTGCGCCCCTACGAGTTTTTCAACGCCGATATCATGATTTCCGCAGCGGATGCGAACGCGCTGGCGGAAGGTGGCAATGTCGCGCGGCAATGGATGTTGCAGGCCTTTGCCGACAGCGACGTGACAGCCGGTATGGGGCTGTTCGTCGGCAACGCGTCGTGGGACCGGGACGGATTCGATATTGCTCTGACGACTTTTGGCGTCGATCCGGGCCAGGTGGATTTCATTGCACCGGAAATCGCTGCCGACATCGGGCATTTGCAGGTTCAGGACGTCGCCATCGTCGATCGGCTGGCGCGGGGCCTGTCGCGGGATGACGCCGCCGCGATCCGACCGCAGACGCCGCTGACCTTCGAGACGCAAGGGCGCACGGTGACAGCGCCGACCACGTTCGCCGGTGGCGGCGGTTTCGGCGGGGATGGCTTCATGTTCGTCTCCGACCAGACGTTTCTATCCCTGTTCGCGTCCCGCGTTTCCGCCGCGCCGGATCATATCCTGCTGCGCGTTCGCCCCGGCGCCGATGTTGCGGTCGTGGCGGATCGACTGCGCGGCCTGATTTCCGACAAGACCCTGCGCATCCGCAGCTACGCCGAGGCCGCGCAGGAGGATCTGCGCTATCAGCAGACGCAGCGCCCCACCGGCGTGATCTTCGGCTTTGGCGTTCTTATTGGCGTGCTGGTGGGGCTGGTGATCGTCTATCAGGTTCTGTCCGCCGATGTGGCTGACCACCTGCGCGAATACGCCACGTTCAAGGCGATGGGGTACGGTCCGCGCTTCTTCCTGGGAATTGTCGTTGAAGAGGCGATAGTGCTGGGCCTGCTGGGCTTTCTGCCCGGACTGGCGGTAGGAACGGCGATCCTGACACTGATGGCCAACGTCACGACCCTGCCGCTGGCAATGACGCCGGGCATGGCCGTCACGGTCTTTGTCGGGACGGTGGTGTTTTCGGTCCTCTCCGGCGTCATCGCCACGCGACGGCTCGCGGCGGCTGACCCGGCTGACTTGTTTTGAGCGAGGAAGCCTTGCCCAGTGAAATGATCGTCGAGGCGCGCGGGCTGAACCACTGGTTCGGCACGGGCGATGCGCGCAAGCAGGCCCTTTTCGACGTCAACCTGACGCTGCAACGCGGAAGCTTTACCGCGCTGATGGGGCCATCCGGATCAGGGAAAACCACGTTGCTGACACTGATCGGCTGCCTGCGCTCGGTGCAGGACGGGTCGGTGCGGTTGATGGGGCACGAACTGAACGGCGCGGGCGAAGCGGAACTGATTTCGCTTCGACAAAAGCTCGGCTTCATCTTTCAGTCCCACAACCTGCATGAAAGTCTGACGGCGTTGCAGAACGTCATCATGGGGGTGCAGGTCCGTCCCGGTGTGCCGGACGAGCTGGCGCAGCGGGCGGCGGCCCGGGCGCTCGCCCTGGTTGGTCTCTCCGACAGGCTCGACTATCGGCCCGCCAACCTGTCCGGCGGGCAGAAGCAGCGCGTCGCGGTAGCGCGTGCGCTGGTCGGCAACCCCACCATGGTTCTGGCCGATGAGCCGACGGCTGCGCTCGACAAGGACAGCGCCGCCAATGTGGTCGATCTGCTCAAGCGCCTTGGCGCTGAGCGGGGCACTGCGACCTTGCTCGTGACGCATGACAATCGCATCCTCGAAGGGGCGGACCATATTCTGACCCTGGAGGATGGCCGGATCGTCCGGGTTACGGGAGGCAGAGACGGTCGCACGACATGACCACGGCGCTCATGCGTGGGGGCCCAAATTCGTTGCGAAAGTCCAGCATGTCATCCCCGATGCGGGCTTGCTGCGTTCAGTTGGCGCGTTTGCTTTCGATGTAAGTCAGAAGCTGATCGACCGTGACGAGTTTACCGTAATCACGCTCTGGAATCTCGATACCGAATCTGTCGTGGATGGCGATGATGATGTTCAGATGGTCCATCGAGTCGATATCGAGGGCTTCACGCAAATCCTGGTCTCCCGCCAATTCATTGAGATCGGCATCGGGAGCGATAGCGGCGATGATATCCATAACGGTGGCTTTGGTGTCGGTGTTCATAATTTCTCCGGCTCCTGAAGGAGGCGATCGACAGTCTGGAGGAACATTGCGCCCAGATGCCCGTCGCTGACGCGGTGATCGGCGGAGAGCGATGCCGTTATTGTCGGCCGGGTCACGACCGTGTCGCCCGTTGCCCAGGGGCGGGTAACGATCGAGCCATAACCGGCGATTGCAACCTGTGGCGGAAAGATAACGCCGAAGACGGTTTCCACGCCCACGTCACCAAGGCTGGTGACGGTAATGGTCGGCGCAGACAATTCCGAGCTTCTGAGACCGCCCTGTCGTGTGCGTTGAACCAGATCACGAAGGCTCGCCATCAACTCGCTGAGCGACTTCTCATCCGCTGTCGCGATCCCGGGCGCCATGAGTCCGCCGCCACGGAGCGCAATAGCCCATCCCAGATGCACTGTCTGACCGGGCACGAACCCCTCCGGCCCGTAGGTCCCATTCAGATCGGGAAACTTTTTCAGCGCCAGCGCCGTCGCTTTCATGAGCAGGGCGGCGGGTAACAGCCGATCGGCCACGCTGCGGCGATCGTTTTCCGACGTTAGCCACTGCACCGAAGCCGACATGTCGATCGTTGTCGACAGGTAGTAGTGGGGGATCTCGCGCTTGGACCGCGCCATGGCTGCCGAAATGGCCTGGCGCATGGCCGTTTTGCGATCGGTGGGGCCGGGAGCAGCTGATCCCGTGTCCGGTGTTGCGGTTAATCCGCTTTCCTTGGTGATGGCCGTGACGGCGGCTTCGACATCGCCTTTCAGAATGGCCCCACCCGGCCCGCTGCCCCTCAGTTCCTTCGGATCCAAACCATGCTGTTGGGCGAGCATTCGTGCCGCTGGCGTAACGACGGGTCCCGAACTCGGCCGTTGCCTCTTTTCCCGGCGATCGATGCGATGGCGATCTTCGCTCACGGCCTGGGGCTTTTCCGGCGGCTTTTCCGGCGGCTTTTCCGGCGGCTTTTCCCGGGGCTTTGCGGGCGGCTCTGCGGGATGTGAGGCGGGCTTTTCACCTGCGTTAACGGTCGGGGTTGGGGTCGGGGCCGGGGCATGAGCAGGGGCCGGTTCGCTTGCGGGTGCCTCGTCCGCCTGTCGGATACGGGCCAATGGCGTTCCGACGGGGACCGTTTCACCCGGCGCGACCAAAAGGGAATCGAGAATGCCGTCGTCGAAAATCTCGATCTCGATCGCGCCTTTCTGGGTTTCCACCACGGCTACGATGTCGCCATGGGTGACCGCGTCGCCCGGATTTTTCAGCCATTCCACCAGCGTGCCCGCCTCCATATCTGCCCCCAGGGTTGGCATACGGAATTCACTGGTCATGGAACATCTCCAGACAGGCGGCGACGATGTCGTCGATCTGAGGCAGTGCGGCCTGTTCGAGATGGGTCGGATAGGGAATGGGAATTTCTGCGGTGCAAACCCGCGCCACCGGGCATGCCAGGTCGTAGAAGGCCTGTTCCATCAGCCGGGCGCTGATCTCACCGGCAAGACTGCCGCTTCGCCATCCTTCATCGACGATGACAGCCCGGCCGGTTCGGCGAACCGACGCGATGATGGCGGATTCGTCGAGTGGCCGCAGGCTACGCAAATCCAGCACTTCGGCGTCAATACCCTCGTTGAAAAGAATATCCGCCGCATCCAGGCATTTGAACAGCATGCCACCATAGGTGATCAGCGAAACATCCCTACCGGGCCGCCGGATGACGGCATGGTCGAGATCGACGGCGCCGACTTCGTCATCGATGGCGTCTTCCCGGTTCAACAGCATGGCATGTTCGAAAATCAGGACCGGGTCCGGGTCATCCAACGCCGTCCAGAGCATGCCGCGGGCGTCTTCCAGTGTCGCCGGCGTGACGATGCGCAGCCCCGGAATATGCGCGAACCATCCTTCCAGACTGTGGGAATGCTGCGCGGCCAATTGCCGGCCGGCGCCGGTCGTCATCCGGATGACGACCGGAACATTGTATTGTCCGCCCGACATATGAAGAAGGGTTGCTGCGTTGTTGACGATCTGATCCAGCGCCAGAAGGCTGAAGTTTACCGTCATGATCTCCACGATCGGTCTCAGCCCGCCGATGGCGGCCCCAATACCCGCCCCGACGAAGCCGGATTCCGACAACGGGGCGTCTCTGATCCGGTCGGCTCCGAACATATCGAAAAAGCCTTTGCTGACCGCGTAAGTCCCGCCGTAACGTCCGACATCCTCGCCGATCAGCAAGACGCGTTCATCGGTGCGCAGCGCTTCCAGCAGCCCTTCACGCAGGGCTTCGCGATAGGTGATCCGGCGTTCGTTCATTCACAAGGTCTCCCGCCGGTACAAATCTCGGGCAAGATCCGCAATCGGTTCCCAATGGCCGGCTTCGGCGAAGGCCACGGCTTCATCGAGTTCGCGGGCAACTTCATCCTCAAAGCGGGCGATGTCATCGTCGTTGGCCAGATGGCATTCCTTCATGAAAGCCGGAAACACCGTCAGTGGATCCCGCTGCCGGTGGACCTCGACCTCGGCCTTTTCTCGATAGAGTTCCGGATCGAACATGGAATGGGCGCGGAATCTATAGGTCCGGCATTCCAGGAAATATGGTTTTCCGGACGTCCGGACTGTTTCGGCCGCGCGTCGGGCCGCCGCTTCGACGGCGATCACATCCATGCCGTCAACACGTTCGGCAACCATGGCGTATCCCGCCGCCTTCTTGTGAAGCTCCGGTTCGGCCTGTACCCGCTCGATCGCCGACCCCATGGCATAGAGATTGTTTTCACAGACGAACAAGACCGGCAGATCCCAAAGCGAAGCCAGATTCATGCTTTCGTGAAATTCGCCCTCGGCAACGGCCCCATCGCCGAAAAAGCAGACGGCAATGGCGTTCCGGCCCAGTTGCTTGTGGGCCATCGCCAATCCGACGGCCACCGGCAGACCGCCCGCAACGATGGCGTTCCCGCCCAGGAATTGCCGTTCGCGGTCGAAAATGTGCATCGAACCGCCCCGCCCGCGACAGCAGCCTTCGACCTTGCCATACATCTCGGCCATTACCGCGGTCATGGGAACGCCCCGGGCCAGGGCCTGGCCGTGCTCGCGATAGGTCGCGACCACGGTATCCTGAGGCCCGATGGCTTCCATGACGCCAACCGCTACGGCTTCCTCGCCGATATAGAGATGCAGGAAACCGCGGATCTTCCCGCCGCTGTATAATTCCGCGCATTTCTCCTCGAACCGGCGTATGCGCAGCATGGCTTTCATCAGATGATGAGCGTGGTCGTGATCCAGATGGATTTTCTCGCTCATCAGCTGTCCTCCAGGGTGGACGTATCGCCTTCCGGCAGCCCCAGTTCCCTTGCTTTCAGCAAGCGGCGCATGATCTTGCCGCTGCGGGTCTTGGGAACGCTCGCCACAAAGTCTATTTCCCTGGGCGAAACAGCCGGACCCAACCGTTTGCGTGCGTGCCCCATCAGGTCGCGCCGCAACGCCTCGTCCGGCTTGTAGCCGGGCTTCAGGCTGACGAAGGCCTTGACCGTTTCCATGGCCACCGGGTCGGGTTTTCCGATCACGGCGGCTTCGGCGACGGCCGGGTGTTCCATAAGGACGCTTTCGACTTCGAAGGGGCCGATGAGATGCCCGGCGGACTTGATGACGTCGTCGGATCGGCCAACGAACCAGTAGTAGCCATCGCTGTCCCGCCTTGCGAGGTCCCCGCTCAGATACCAGCCGTCAGCAAAACATTTTCGGTAACGCTCTTCCTCGTTGAGGTAGGCGCGGAACATCGACGGCCAGCCCGCACGCAAGGCAAGCTCACCCTCGACGCCCGGATCGGTGATTTCAGTGATCGTGCCGTCGTCATTGCGGCGAACGACACCAGCCTGGATGCCGGGCAAGGGCTTGCCCATCGATCCGGGTCGAACGTCCATGTCCGCATAGTTTGCGATCATGATGCCGCCGGTTTCGGTCTGCCACCAGTTATCGTGAAACGGCATCCCGAATGCCTTGACGCTCCATACGACGGCCTCGGGGTTCAGGGGCTCTCCGACGCTGCACATGAAGCGCAGCCGGCTCAGATCGGCGTTGCGCATGGCCTCGACGCCGACTTTCATCAGCATCCGAATTGCCGTTGGCGCCGTGTACCAGACGGTGACCGCTTGATCCTGAAGGATGCGATACCAACGATCGGCGTCGAACTCGGCCTCGTCGACGATCATCGTCACCCCGTTGGTCAGCGGTGCGATGATGCCATAGGACGTGCCGGTCACCCATCCGGGGTCAGCCGTGCACCAGAAGACGTCGCGATCATGCAGGTCCAGTGCCAGCCTGCCGGTGATGTGGTGCATTACCACCGCCTGATGGACGTGCGCGGCGCCTTTGGGCCGACCGGTGGTCCCGCTGGTAAAGTGCAGGAGTGCCGGATCCTCCGGGTCGGTCGGCGGGATCGTGAAGGCCGGGGAGGCGGCCTCCATCAATTCACCGAAGGCAAGCGTATTCTCCGGCGTGTCGCCGCCGGCGACGATGACGTGCTTCAATGAGGGAAGTTCAGGGCGAATGCCGGCCACTTTGCGACGGTAGAGCGCGGCGGTCGTGACGAGGACCTTGCCGTCGCCGATGGTCATGCGCGCTTTGATCGGTTCCGGGCCGAACGCCGAAAAAAGCGGGCAGAAGACGCAACCCGCCTTCAGGCAGCCCAAGGCAGCAATGTAAAGTTCCGGTATGCGCCCTGCCAGGACGAATACCCGATCGCCCTTGCCGACGCCGAGGGTTGCCAACACATTGGCGAAGCGGTTGGTCTGGTCGCGAAGCTCGGCGTAGGTGATGTCGCGGCGTTCGCCGTCCTTTCCGAGCCAGCGCATGGCGATGCGCTCGGCCAACTCTCCGTTCGCATGACGGTCCACGGCTTCGTGAGCGATATTGAGGCCGCGTTCATCGGGCAGGCCGTCCAGCATATCGCGGGCGGCATCCCAGTCAAAGGTCTCGCAGGATTCCTCGTAGTGCCGGAGGTTCGGTTCGACCTCGCCCGGCCGTAGCGATTTCACGATCGGTGGGTATTCCATTTATCGTACTCCCCACAGCACCAAACCGCCCATTCCCGCACGCTGGCAAATCGAGTCTAGCGGCGGAGACGTCATGCGCATTGATGCAGATCAAGGTTAACGCTGTTTGATCTGGCTCAATGCAGGGCCACCGCCGCACGCTCAGAATTCAGGTCAGACATATTTGAGGAGCAGGATGATGGGTCGTGTATCTGGTAAAGTTGCAATGGTGACCGGTGCGGCGTTGGGTCTCGGCCGGGCGGCGGCCTTAATGCTTGCTCGCGAAGGCGCAACGATCATCGCGAGCGATATTCAGGTTGAGGAGGGCAAGGCGGTCGTCAAGGCCATCACCGATGAGGGTGGCAAAGCCTACTTTGTCGAGCACGATGTGGCGACGGAGGAAGGATGGGACGCGGCTCTGTCACAAGCGCTGGCGATGGCCGGGAAGCTCGATGTGCTGGTCAATAACGCCGGCGTTGCCCTTTCGGGGTCCGTAGAAGAGACCACGCTGGAAGATTGGCGCCGGCTCATGTCGATCAATCTCGACGGTGTGTTCCTTGGCACGAAACACGCCATCGCCGCGATGAAGACGTCCGGCGGCGGGTCGATCATCAACCTGTCGTCGATCGAGGGGCTGGTCGGCGATCCCAATCTTGCCGCCTATAACGCCAGCAAAGGCGGCGTTCGGATATTCACCAAGTCCGCCGCGCTGCATTGCGGCAAAGCGGGCTATAATATTCGGGTGAATTCGGTTCACCCCGGATATATCTGGACGCCGATGGTGGAAAATTTCCTGAAATCCCAGGGCGACGTCGAAGAAGGCCGCCGGTATCTGAATTCACTCCATCCCATTGGCCACATTGGCGAACCGGACGATATCGCCAATGCGATCCTTTATCTGGCGTCGGATGAATCGAAATTCGTGACGGGAAGCGAGCTGGTCGTCGACGGCGGCTATACCGCCCAATAGTATCGGTGGATGGCGGCCGGCTCGGTGTAACCGGTCTCGCTTGCGACGGTGTCGATGGGGGTGTCGGAGGTTTGATGGCGGGTCATTCGGCAGCCTATGCCCTGTATGAGCGTGCCGGGGATGTCTTGCCTGATAACCCGCAGTTCCACCGAAGTCTGTCCGACCCGGCCTTCGGGAACCCGCTTTTGCGATCCGTAGAAGCGTTGGGATGGGTCATATCGGTGGCACACTGACTCCGCACGAGCGCCGGGATGGCGGACACGTCGGCCATTCTTATAGTCTGATTTTTACGGATAAATGGTGCTGCTGGGGGGAATCGAACCCACGACCTCTCCCTTACCAAGGGAGTGCTCTACCCCTGAGCTACAGCAGCGCCGTATCAAGATTACGACGGGGCGAAGAAACTTCCGACGCCCGGCCCCGCAGGGCCGCGTCCCAATGCGCGCGGAAACTGCCACAGCTTGTGCCGGGGGGCAAGGACTTTGATGACCCGGGACTCAACCGTTTTTTCGGTCTATTGCTCATCGCGTATCTGCCCCGCTATGGACAATTTTACGTCGCACGACCATACCGGTTACGCTATCCGTTACGCGCGAACGAGCGCCGTTACGGATGGCGTTATTTTCGGCGACGGAGAGGGTCATGGCATCATCGCGCGCATCCGGTGGGTCCGGCGATCGGGAAACCCGCGAAGCCGCCGCATTGCGGGCCAATCTCGCCCGGCGCAAAAGCCAGCAGCGGGCCCGGCGCAGCACGGCAACGAACGGCGCACGGGCAGATCGCGGGTCGGAATCCGGTGGACCGGACGACGGCGGCACGAACAAGGAACCGGGATCCGCCAGTAATCCGAATTCCGGCGATCCCAACCAGTAAGAGCATATGGAGAAGGCCGGCCATGACGATCATGTCCGATATCTGGATACGCGAGAAAGCGGCGGAGACCGGCATGATCACGCCGTTCGTCGAAAAGCAGAATCGCGACGGCGTTATCTCCTATGGACTGTCGTCCTATGGCTATGACGCCCGCGTCCAGGATGAGTTTCTGATCTTCACCAATGTCGACAACGATGTCGTCGACCCCAAGGCGTTCTCTGAAACGAGCTTCGTCCGCCGCAAGACCAAGACCTGCGTGATCCCGCCGAACAGCTTCGTGCTGGCGTCGACGGTGGAGTATTTCCGGGTGCCCGACGATGTGCTGGTGATCTGCGTCGGCAAGTCGACCTATGCCCGGTGCGGGATCATCGTCAATGTCACCCCGCTTGAGCCGGGCTGGGAAGGCCATGTGACGCTGGAATTCTCCAACACGACGCCCCTGCCGGCCCGGATCTATGCCGATGAGGGGGCCTGCCAGTTCCTGTTCCTTATGGGCGACCAGCCCTGCGAGACCTCGTACGCCAACCGCCAGGGCAAATATATGGGCCAGCGCGGCGTCACGCTGCCCAGGCTATAGCGGGGCATCATGCGGTGCCGGGCAATGGGCGACGCCGGCCCCAATGCGCTGATCAATGCTACGCCGATTTAGGGGAGTAAATGAATGGACCGGATTCGCATTCGCGGTGGTAATCGGCTGACGGGGCGCCTGCCGATCAGCGGCTCGAAAAATGCGGCACTGCCGTTGATGGCGACCGCGCTGCTGACCGACGAACCGGTGACGTTGACGGGCGTTCCGCGTCTGGCCGATATCCGCACGATGAGTGCGCTGCTGGGCCAGCACGGGGTCGAGATCGTCGACCGCAGCGTCCAGGAGCCGGACGAGGACCGCCTGGGCGCGGTCCTGGAGCTCGCGGCGCCGAAAATTCTCTCCACCACCGCACCTTATGACATCGTACGCAAGATGCGCGCATCGGTGCTCGTGCTGGGGCCGCTGCTGGCGCGATGCGGAAAGGCCGAGGTCTCGTTGCCCGGTGGCTGCGCAATCGGCACGCGTCCGGTCGATCTGCATATCTCCGGTCTGGAAGCGATGGGCGCCGAGGTGTCGATCGATCAGGGCTATATCCACGCCTCGGTTCCGGCCGGTCGTCTGAAGGGTGCGCGGGTGGTATTTCCGAAGGTCTCGGTCGGGGCCACGGAAAACCTGTTGATGGCCGCTGCCCTGGCCGACGGCGAAACGGTGCTGGTCAATGCCGCGCGCGAGCCCGAGATCGTCGATCTGGGCCTGTGCCTGCAGGCAATGGGCGCGCGGATCGAGGGGCTTGGCACCGACACGATCCATGTTCAGGGCGTCGATCGGCTGTCGGCCGCCCGGCATCCGGTCATTCCCGACCGTATCGAGACCGGCACCTACGCGATGGCCGCGGCGATCGCGGGCGGCGATGTCCTGCTGCAGGGCGCGCGGATCGACACGCTGCAGGCCATGGTCGATATCCTGCGCCGGGCTGGTATCGCCGTGACCGAAGAGCCCGACGGCTTTCGCGTGGCCTGCGCGCCCGGCAGCGTCAAGGGCGTCGACGCGATGACCGAACCCTATCCCGGTTTTCCGACCGATCTGCAGGCGCAGTTCATGGCATTGATGTGTACGGCCAGCGGTGCGTCGATGATCACGGAAACGATTTTCGAGAACCGATTCATGCATGTGCCGGAACTGATGCGCATGGGAGCGGATATTACAGTACACCAGAGTTCGGTTCTGGTGCGCGGGGTCGAGAGCCTGACAGGGGCCCAGGTGATGGCGACGGACCTGAGGGCGAGCGTCTCACTCGTTCTGGCCGGGCTGATGGCGCGGGGTGAAACGATCGTCAACCGCGTGTATCATCTCGATCGCGGCTACGAGGAACTGGAGCGGAAACTGTCGGCATGCGGCGCCGACATCGAACGAATAGCGGATGACGAATGACGGGTTCACCGACCGATAGAAACATTCAGGCTTCGGGTGCAAGCGACGCTTCGAAGGCCGGAGCGAAAGCCAGGGATTCGGCGCCACTCCCTGCGGTAGGCACGCCGGCGCCGCTGCGGCTTCGCGCGCGGGACGCGGACGACCTCCTCGTGCTTTCGGCCCAGCTTCAGGATGCCATCGTCCCGGTCATGGATATGGCCTTCCTGAAGGACGAGAAACTGTTCGCCATGGTCGTCAACCGCTTCCGGTGGGATGTGGGGATGGTCGAGGACAGTTCCCGACTTGGATCGGATGAGGACGACGAGGCAGAGGCGCGCGGCGAGGATGGTGGCGGACATTACTATCGCACCAACGCTGCCGTTCGGGTCTCGTCGGTGACGCATGTTGCCAGTAAAGGCATCGATATAAAGGATCGGGGCGCATTCCTGAATATTCTGGCGATTACAGCCGACGCCGGGGCGACGCCGGGTGAAGTCGAGATTCTGATCGCGTTCTCCGGTGGTGCCTGGACGCGTCTAACCGCCCTGGACCTCGATATTCTGCTGGAAGACCTGGGCGAGCCGTGGCCGACCAATCGCATGCCCGATCACGGATTGGCCGACGACGACGGTTCCGGAGCATGATTGAGCCCAAATCCCTCTGCGGCTCCCGCAGGCCTTGAGAACATGATGAACCGGCCCTAAGGTGGCGCGCATTCGCCGGATTACCCGTGCGAACCGAGCCGACAGTGACCGGAAAGCCGACAAGGGGTTACCGCCATTATCGATGAACCGCTCGTTATTGCCCTGCCGAAGGGACGGATTCTGGACGAACTGCGGCCGCTGATGACGCGCGCCGGTCTGGAGCCGGAGCCGGCGTTCGACGACCCCGGCCATCGCGGTTTGCGTTTCAAGACCAATGTTCCCGGCGTGGAAATCATTCGAGCGCGATCCTTTGACGTGGCGACCTTTGTCGCCTTCGGCGCGGCACATATCGGCGTCGCCGGTCGCGACGTTCTGATGGAGTTCGACTATCAGGAAATCTATGCACCGCTCGATCTGGGTATAGGCCCCTGCCGGCTGGCTGTCGCCGCACCCGTCGACATGGGCGACGACGACGATCCGACGCGGTGGAGCCACATTCGCGTGGCAACCAAATATCCCGGAATTACGCGCCGTCACTTTGCGGCGCGCGGTGTGCAGGCGGAATGCATCAAGCTGAACGGCGCGATGGAACTGGCGCCGAGCCTGGGCCTTTGCCGCCGGATCGTCGATCTCGTCTCGTCGGGCGCAACTCTGAAAGCCAATGGCCTGCGCGAAATCGAGCACATCACCGACATCACCTCACGCCTGATCGTCAACAGGGCGGCGCTCAAGACGCGGCCGGACGATGTGGCGCCCTGGATCAACCGTTTCGAGGAGGCGGTCGAGACCGCCTGAAGCTTATGCCGCAAAGTTTTTCAACGTTCGACCCGGATTTCGAGAGCCGCTTCCAGCGCGTGTTGGAGAGCCGCCGGTCACCGGCCGACGATGTCGGGCGCACGGTTGCAGGTATTCTTGCACGCGTCCACGACGAGGGTGACGACGCTCTGCTCGATCTGACGCGCCAGTTTGATGCGCCGATCGACACGGCTGCCGATCTGCGAATCCCGGACGAGCGGCTTGAGTCGGCGCTGGCCGGCATTTCCCCGGAAACGCGGGCGGCACTCGAAACAGCAGCCGAGCGTATCGAGGCATTCCACGCCCGCGAGACCTTCGAGGGCTTTCGCTATACCGATGCCGCCGGTGTCGGGCTGGGGGCACGATACACGCCGATCGATTCCGTCGGTGTCTATGTTCCGGGCGGCCGGGCCGCCTATCCCAGCACCGTGTTGATGAATGTGCTGCCGGCGCGGGTCGCCGGCGTTCAGCGTGTGGTCATGACGGTCCCCGAGGCCGTGCATCAGGGGGCCGCCGGCGAGGGCATAGGCGATGTCGTGCTGGCCGCTGCCCGTCTGGCCGGCGTCGACGAGGTCTATCGCATCGGCGGTGCCCAGGCGATCGCCGCGCTGGCTTTCGGTACCGACACGATTTCGCCGGTCGACAAGATCGTCGGTCCCGGCAACGCCTATGTCGCGGAGGCCAAGCGCCAGGTGTTCGGTCGCGTCGGCATCGACGGCATTGCCGGTCCGTCCGAAGTGCTGGTGATTGCGGACGGCGACAGCGACCCATCGTGGATCGCGGCGGATCTGCTGGCGCAGGCCGAACATGATCCGATGGCACGCTCGATCGTCATCACCGACGATCCGGCCTTTGCCGAAGCCGTGCAGCGCGCGGTCGAGGCTCACCTCGAGGTGTTGCCGCGCGCGGAAATCGCCCGTGCCTCGTGGCACGACCATGGGGCCGTGATCACGGTGGCCACGATGGATGAGGCGGTCGATCTCGCCGATCGTATCGCGCCGGAGCACCTGGAACTCGCGGTTGCCAACGCCGAGGGGCTGGCCGCCCGAGTCCGCCATGCGGGGGCGATTTTTCTCGGCCGCTACACGCCGGAGGCCGTCAGCGACTATGTCGCCGGTCCCAATCATGTTCTGCCGACCGATCGGACCGCGCGCTTTGCCTCCGGTCTGAGCGTGGCGGATTTTGTGAAGCGGACGACCATCGTTCGCTGTGATCCGCTCAGTCTCGGCAACATTGGCCCGGCCGCAATGACCCTGGCCGAAGAAGAGGGGTTGAGCGCGCACGCGCTGTCGATTCGCGTGCGCTTGATGTCCGCACCCGAAGGATAGCGACCGGCCTCATCGTGCACGGCGCAAGGCAGGAGAGAGATGCCGAGAGAATCGGAGATCGAAAATTCGGGATCGGGTGATGTGGGGGCGGGCGATCCGGGGTCAGGTGATCGGGGACGGGCCGACGGGGCCGACCAGCCGCAGCGCATAGCCGCGATAACGCTCGATGACAGCCTGAATGCCCGGCGATCGCCGGAGATCGAACACGAACGCCGGATCGCCATATACGACCTGCTCGAACAGAACAGTTTTTCACCGCAGAACTGCGAGCCGGGACCCTATTTCGTGTCGTTGGGTGTGCAGGACAATCGGCTCGTCCTGGATATCGGGCGCGCAGAAGACGGCCAAACATTGCGCAGCATACATTTGTCGCTTTCGCCTTTCCGGCAAATTATTCGCGACTATTTTCTTATCTGCGAAAGCTACTACGAGGCGATCAAATCGGCACCACCATCAAGAATCGAGGCAATCGACATGGGGCGGCGCGGAATCCACGATGAAGGGTCGCGCATTCTTCAATCGCGTCTCAAAGGCAAGGTCAGCGTCGATCACAATACGGCAAGACGGCTTTTTACATTGCTGTGCGTCCTGCATATCAGAGGCTGATTGCATATGGCGCCGATCCCGACCAGCGTACTGTTCGTCTGCACGCACAATGCCATACGCTCACCGATGGCCGAGGCGATCTTGAAACGCGTGGCTCGACAGCGCATTTTCGTACAGAGTGCGGGCATCGTACCGGCCGATATCGATCCGTTCACTGTCGCCGTCATGGCCGAGCAGGGCATGGATCTTTCCGCACATCGCAGCAAATCGCTCGATAATTTGGACGATGGGACCTTCGATCTTGTGGTAACCCTGTCTCCGGAAGCACATCACAGGGCATTGGAGCTTACGAGAACGACGTCCTGCGATGTCGTCTACTGGCCGACTTTCGACCCGACGGCCATACGCGGAACCCGCGATCAGCAGGTTGAGGCGTACAGAAACACACGGGATCAGCTGATCGGGCGGATCGAGGAACGGTTTCAGTCCGGCAATGCTGTGGCTTCCGGTCCGGCGTCGGGGCGAATCGGTGGCGACTCCCGATCAGTGAATACGCCATCCGGGCGAGGTTCGGATGTTGCCAATCGGAAAAGTTCTTGACCGTCAACGCTTGGTCGCACAGGTATCAACCGACTGAGCGAACCGGTCGCATGTGATCAAAACCAAGAGGTAGCCAAAGGCCAACATGGCAAAGGAAGATCTGATAGAATTTAATGGGACGGTCATGGAATTGCTTCCAAATGCAATGTTCCGCGTCCGCCTCGACAACGAGCACGAGGTGCTCGCCCACACATCGGGCAAAATGCGCAAGAATCGCATCCGGGTGCTTGCTGGTGACCGGGTCAATGTCGAGATGACCCCATATGATCTGAGCAAGGGACGGATAACGTTCCGATTCAAATAGTGGGCACGGATCACGGCATCGTGGGCCCTGGGCCAAGCGCCGATCGTCCCGGTGGGCTGGTGCTCGCCTCGGCAAGTCCGCGGCGCGTGGATTTGTTGCGACAGATCGGTATTGTACCGGCAGCAGTGGCGCCGGCGGAAGTCGATGAGACGCCTCGGCAGGCCGAACGCCCACGCGATCTTGCTCAGCGCCTTGCGGCGGCAAAATTGCGTGCCGTGGCGGGCGCTTACGAGGGGCGCTTCGTACTGGCGGCGGACACGGTGGTCGGTTGCGGCATCCGTTGTTTGCCGAAACCGGACGATGCGGCGGTCGCACGCCGCTGTCTCGACCTGCTGTCGGGTCGGCGGCATCGGGTGCATGGCGGGGTCGCGCTGATGGCGCCAGATGGCCGTATTGCGCAGCGCCTCGTCACGACGACGGTTACATTCAAGCGCCTGACCGCCGAGGAGACCGACGCCTATCTGGCCTCTGGCGAATGGCGGGGCAAGGCTGGCGGCTATGCCGTGCAGGGGCTGGCGGCGCTGTTCGTCCGATCCCTGCAGGGGTCCTACAGCAATGTGGTGGGGCTGCCGCTCTGGGAAACCGGATCGATGCTGGCTGGCGTGGGCTTCCCGATTCTCAAGGGTCTGGCCGGCGCGTCCATGACCGATTGCCATGCCGCCCCCCAAATCTGAACATACGGGATCCGATCAGGCGGCCGGTGGCGTCCAGCACGTCATCAGCATGACCATTCGCCGCCGTGACGGCCGGCAGGTGGAAATCGCTGGTGTTTCGTCGGGCGAGACCATCACGGACATTGTGTGTGACGCGGTGGATACGGACGGGCTCGGCCTGGATGCGGTCGTTCTGGGCCGTGTCGTCGGTCACGATCCAAAGCGGCGCAATCTGCGTGTCGAGATCGGGGCGTCGCAGCCGGCCTTTCTCGCCCAAGGGACCGACCGCGCGCCCGACGCCGAGAAGGGCAACGGCATCGCAGCCGACACCGGACTGTTTCAGATCAAGGGTCTGCCCCGGGACGGCAAAGGCTTCACCGTAGCCCGCGATATCGGCCTTACCGGCCGCTTCGTCGTGTTGACGCCGTTCGATTCGGCGATCCGTGGCGGACGCAACTGGCCCGACCCACGCCGCCAGACGGTGGCGGCACTGGTGCGTGAGGGCGGCGGCCCGGGCGGACAATCGCTGGGCTGGATTCTTCGCACTGCCGCCGTGACGGCCGACGACGCGGCAATCGCGGACGAGGTGCGGCGGTTGTCATCCGTTTGGCAGGACTGCAAAAACAGCAGCCGTTCCGCCGATACCCTGCCGAAAGTGCTGGCCCCTGCCACCAGGCCGGCAGAGCGGCTGCTGCTGGATCACCCCGGTTGCAGCAAGGTTCTCTGCCCGACCGGTGACGCCGCGCTGTTTCTTGCGGGACAGCTTCGGCCGAGACTGCCCGATGTCAATGTGGTGGCCGACAATCGGGCGTCTGATCTGGTCGAGGCGGCTGCCATGCTGCTGGGGCCGGAGATCGCCTTGCCGTCCGGCGGCAGGATCATAATGGAACAGACGCAAGCCTGTGTGACGGTCGATGTCGACCAGGGAAGCTGTCCGACACCGGCGCAGGTGAACCGCGAAGCCGTGGATGCCGTGGCCCGGCATTTGCGACTGCGCAACCTGGCGGGTACGATCGTGATCGACTTTCTGACCGATCGGTCGCGCAAGCCGCTGACGGGAATTCGCTCGCGGCTGGAATCGGCCCTCGCTGGCGACCCCCGCCGTATCCACGCGCTGGACGGCCCGTCGCCTTTGGGTCTGATACAGTTTGCGCGCGAACGCCGGGGCATGCCCCTGTCGGCGATTCTGAGCCCGGATGATATCTAAGCGGTGCCCTGGTGTGCCCGCGTCTGAACGACGGAGCTGGAAGACCTTGTTCATGCAATCGGAACCGAAGAAACGAGCCGCTGCCTGCCCGATCTGCGGAAAGGCCGCAAGCCTCGCAACCCGTCCCTTCTGCTCGAATCGCTGCCGCGATGTCGACCTCGCCCGCTGGTTCGGCGAAGACTATCGCATACCGGCGGTCGAGGCACCCGACGAGAGCGATGAAGCCCTCGCAAGATCGGCAAACGAGGACGGGGACGATCCCGAACGCGGCTGAAGCCGACGCCGCTTCCCGACCCTGGGCAATAGAATTTCAGCCATAGGCAAAATTCGGCTGGACAGCGGAACCCGCGTTTTCTATACGAGGGGGCGCGTTCGGCCCCGGCCGAAACGCGGTGGCCCAGGTAGCTCAGTCGGTAGAGCAGGGGACTGAAAATCTCCGTGTCGGCGGTTCGATTCCGTCCCTGGGCACCACTTCCATCCCCCCCGAATGCATATCTGTTTTGACGGCGCTCAGATGGCTGCTGAACTCCCCTCGATGACGGAGCCGGCCCAGAAGCCCGGCCCCGATTCCGGCCCCGATTCCGGCCCCGACTCCGGCTGCGAACCCGCCCAGGCGCCAACGTCGTCACAGCCGCGGCTGATGGACCGCCCAAGTTGGGTCTACCTGCTGCGGGAGTTTGAGTCGCTCTACCGCCACGGCTCTGCCGGCGGCAGCAAGTTGATCCGCAGCCACCGTAAACGCGTTCGAGAAACGCTCTCCGCGGTCATCGACGCCAACCCGGAAATTTTGACGCGCCCCTGCGAGTGCAAGCCGGTCTCCGCTCATCTGCCTCGCGCACTCGATCTGGGCGAGCGGGGCGTCGTCCAGGGTCTGGCCCGTGCGTTGTCGCGGGTTTCCGACCAATTGACGTGGGCGTACGGCTACAAGAAGGTTCCCAGGGCGCTTGAGAAGAAATACGCCTATTGCGAAATTCTCGGGCCACGGGGGCCGGTGCAGTCAGACCGGCTGGTGCTTGGATTCGTTCTATTCGCACCGAAGACGACCTATCCACAGCATAGCCACGAAGAGATCGAGGAAAGCTATGTTTCGGTCGCGGGCGCATGGTCCGAGAACGATGTCGCTGTCTATGCGCCGGGGTCGCTGATCCTCAATCGGCCCGGCGACGAGCACCGCATTACGACGGCGGATCGCGAACCCTGCCTGCTGGCCTATGCATGGATCGGGCCGGAGGCTCGCCTCACCGCCCCGGGGATGAAGATGTCGTCGACCCGGAAAGCCCGGATGGCACGCGGAATCTAGCGGACGGGAACGTGAAACACCGTCCATATCATCAAACAGATTGTGAATGGGGCCCTTGCCGACAGACGATGGATCGGCGTTGACTTCCCGCCGACACTTCTCCTAGGGTTTTCGTAATACCACTGTGTTGCGGTCCTCGCAGCGTCAAGGCCTCGATCGACGGATTTCAGTCGTGATCCGGTACGTAAGTGATGTCGGGGCTGGAAGCGACTTCAGGACATCGGAAGGCGGAGGGTCATGCCGCATGGGGTTTGCCCGACATCCTTCGCTTGTCCGCCTTGCCGGCGGTCTTGCGCGGCATGAAGGGTGAACCTTTCCGCGGCTCATTCTGATCGAGGTGACGGCCGGAAGGAGCGTCGTTGATGCGTGTGGGAATACTGGGCGCCGGTGCCATAGGCTTCGGCATGGCGGCATTTCTGAACGATGCCGGCCACCGGCCCACCATTTGGTCGCCGTCAGGGCAGCGGACGCGAACGCTTGCCGGTGGCGCGCCGCTGGTTGCAACGGGTGCGATCGAGACAAGCTTCGTTCCCCGGGTCGCCGCTGACGCTGCCGAGGCGGTCGCCGATCAGGACGTCGTTCTACTGGCGCTTCCCGGCAATGGCCACAAGATGGCGATGGATGCCATTGCACCCCATCTTCAGGCCGGGCAGATCGTCGTGATATCGTCGCATGCCTCGTTCGGGGCACTTTATCTTTCCCGTCTGCTGGCGCGCCGCGGCGTTTCGGTCCCGATCGTCGCCTGGGGAACCACGCTGACCACCGGGCGCCAGACCAGCGATACACAGGTGAACGTCAACACGGTGCGCCAGCGGATCGATCTGGCGACCGTTCCTGCAGCGTCGATTGACGCCGGCCACGCGATCTGCACCGAACTGTTCGGCGACCGATTTGTGCGGCGCGACGGACTCCTGGCGATCGCGCTTTCCAATCTGAACCCGCAGAACCATATGGGCATCGCGCTGTGCAATCTGACGCGCATGGAGCGCGGCGAGAAATGGGGGCAGGGCGAGAACGTGACGCCGGCCGTCGGCCGTTTGCTGGAGGCGCTCGACGCTGAACGTCTGGCCGTTGCCGAAGCTTTCGGTGTTCAGGTCCGAACGATCTTCGAGCACTTCTCGCTGTCGTTTCACGTTCCCATGGCGTCGGTGTCGGCGATGAACCAGGAAATGCATGCCGCCGGCCGCGGAGGTATCGGTCCCGACACGCTGGAAAGCCGCTATGTGCTGGAAGACGTTCCGTTCGGGCTTGTTCCCACGGCGCGTCTGGCTTCACTGGCCGGCGTTCCTGCGCGATTGCATGAGTCGGGCATTGCCATATTCGGCGCTGCCTATGGGCGCGATTTCGCCGGCGAGAACGATCTGCTGCCGGCGGTGGGGCTGGACGGACTCGGACCTGAAGACCTGAAGCGGCTTGCAACGGCGGGATACACGCCGGACACGGCCGTTTGATTCTCGTACGGCAATAACACTCATCAACAAGGGGGCACGACAATGTCAAAATTCCAAACTACCCGGCGCGGATTCATCAAGAACTCCTCGATCGGTGCGAGTATCCTGGCGGCGCCCGCCATCATCCGGTCGCGGTCGGCGTTTTCACAGAATAACGTCGTGAATGTCTGGACCTATGCCAATTTCATTCCGGATGCATTCCGCGAGCAGTTCCAGGATGAAACCGGCATCGAGATCAGAATTCGGCTGGTGGAAGACCAGGGGCAGCAGTTCAATCTTTTGGCCGCCGAAGCACCGGAACCATCAGTCGACCTGATGACCATTGCCGGTCACCGGTTCCGCCAGTTCATCGACAGCGATCTGCTGGTCCCGATCGACGAAGACCGGCTGCAGAACTGGAGCACGGTCAATCCGATTTACAGGGACAGCGACTGGATCGTCATCAATGGCGAAAAATGGGGTGTGCCCATTCTGACCGGCGCGGAGGTGCTGGCCTGGAACACCGAGATCGTCGACGAATCGGAAACCCGCAGCTGGGACGTGATGTTCGATCCCAAGTATCGCGGACAGACGGCCTATATCATTCAGGACATGATGTCGGTGGCGATGCTCTATCTGGGCTATGACGGCAACATGATCGAATATATGGGAGACCGCGAACGGGCCCAGGAGATCGTAAACGAAACCCGCGACTTCCTGATCGAGCACAAGGACATGGTGCGAAACTTCTATTCCGCCGGCGCCGAAGTGCAGCAGATGTTCGTCAACCAGGATATCGTGCTGGCGCATGCCTGGTCGGGCCCCATCTCCCGCCTGATCATGGATGGCTTCCCGGTCGACATGACGATCCCTCAGGAAGGCACCTATGGTTTCGTCTATAACTTCAACGTAACGAACAACGCGCCCAACGAAGAGAACGCCTATCGTCTGCTCGACGCCATTCTGGCCAGTCCGGAAGTGGGCGCGGCAATGACCCGCGCGTCGGGCTTCATCTCGACGTTCCGTGGTGTGGAGCAGCATTTGACCGAACTGGAACAGCAGGCGTCGTCGTTCACCGAGGAAGAGTTGTCGGGGCTGCGCTTCTTCAGGGCCGACGCCAACGAAATGAAGTATGAACTGGTCGATCCCGCCGTTGAAGAAATTCAGGCTGGATGATGCGCGCGTAAGCCATAGCATCGAAACGCAGAAGCGCCCGCGGAATCCGTCGATGACGGTCCGCGGGCGTCCCATTCCCGGCACCGGGCCCTGTTGGTGCGGGGATTTTTGTTCCCGTTCAGGGCCGAGGGCTTTTCCGCAATGGATGTTACGAGGGATCGGCCCGGTGGGCGAGCAGGCACTCCGTCCAGGCGGGGAGTATGGGCACGCCTGACCGGCAATCCGGTGTATCTGTCCATCACCGGTCCGCTGCTGGCCACCGAACGCCGCCGTTTCTGGTTGCTGGCGCTCTTTCCGCTGTTCTGGATATTCGCGATGCATCTGGGCCCGATCGTCCAGATGTTCCAGATCAGCTTTCTCGATGCCTATCCGCCAAGCTCCGGGCAGACGCCATCGTGGACGTTGGACAACTGGGCGCAGTTCTTCAGCAACCCCATCCATGTCTCGACATTTGTGCGGACATTCGTATTTGCGGCGACGCTGACCTTCATCACGCTGATCATCATGTATCCGGTGGCGTATTACATCGCCAAGCTGGTGCCGGCGGATCGACGGTTGCTGTTCCTGTTGCTTTTGCTGGTGCCGTTCTGGGCCGGTGAGATCGTCCGTACCTATGCAATCATGATTTTGCTCGGCAATCGCGGCTTCGTGAACATTGTGCTGGACTGGATGGGGCTGATCGACCGGCCGATACCCTTCATGTACACGAACTTCTCGCTCGGCATGGGCGTGATCTATCTGACCTCGCTTTATATGCTGCTGCCGCTGTATTCGGCGCTGGAAAAAATCCCGAACAACTATCTTGAGGCGGCGTCCGACCTCGGCGCCGGGGCGTTCACCCGGTTCCGCCGGATAATCCTGCCGTTGTCGCGCGACGGCATCGCCTCTGGCTGTACCCTGGTATTCCTGCTGTCGACGGGTTATTACGCCACACCGGTCCTTCTGGGCGGCCCCAATACGACCGTCTTTGCTCAGACAGTGGCCCGGTTCTTCCACGTCGCCGGCGACCAGTGGCCGGTCGGCGCCGCGTTCTCAAGCATCATGCTGATCAGTGCGCTCACGCTTACCGGCATCTTTCTTAAGGTCATGGGCCGCAAGGGCGGAGGGCTCCTGAAATGACGAGAACCAGCGGTCCGAATACGCTCACCTTCATCTATTGGGCCTTTGTCGCCTATCTGTTTCTGCCGCTGGCGATGATGACGCTGATGGGGTTCAAGGATTCCCAGTTCATCGGCTTTCCGATCAACGAATGGACGACCGACTGGTATTACACCGCCCTGACGGACCCCACGATCAGATCGACGTTTATCTATTCCATCACGATCGCGGTCGTCTCGACGGTACTTTCGCTTTTCATCGGCACCTGGGTGGCCCTGTTGCTGGGCCCGACGCGGTTCTGGGGCAAGCTCGCGGTCTTCGGCCTGATGTGCCTGCCGGCCGTCGTGCCGGGTGTGATCTCGGCCATTGCGCTCAGGATCTTTATTCGCCTGATCGGTATCGAGCCGGGGATGGGGGCGATTATCTTCGGCCACACCATCCACAATGTGCCGTTCGTGGCGTTGCTGGTGATGGCGAGGCTGTCGTCGTTGCGCCAGAGCCATCTGGATGCCGCCCGCGATCTCGGCGCGGACAACCTGATCACTTTCCTGCGGATCACGCTGCCCTATCTGAAGCCCGCGCTCGTTGGCGGCACCGTGTTCTGCCTGCTGCTCAGTTTCGACGATTTCGTCCGCTCGTTCTTCCTGGGAGGGTATCAGCCGACGCTGCCGGTGCTGATCTTCGCCGAACTGCGATCGGGCATGTCGCCGGAAATCAATGCCATCGCGACGGTCGTGCTGCTGCTGACCGCGCTGGGCGGCCTGTGGGCGGAACGGTCGATGCGACGATTGAATCGGAGTTGAGAAAAACATGAATGATGAAGCTGGCGCTATCGTCCGTCTCGACGGCATCACCAAGAGTTTTGGTGCCACCAAAGCCGTGGCCGATCTGGACCTGTCAATCGCCGAGGGCCAGTTCGTGACGCTGCTGGGGCCGTCCGGCTGCGGGAAGTCGACCACGCTTCGTCTGCTGGGCGGCTTCGAGGTTCCCGACCGGGGGCGCATTCTGCTCGATGGCAGCGACGTAACTCGGGTGCCGCCGAACAAACGCAACGTCAACATGGTGTTCCAGGATTATGCCCTGTTTCCCCATATGACGGTCCATCGCAACGTGGCGTTCGGTCTGGAATTACAGGGCCGGAATCGCCGGCAGATCGACGAACGTGTCGAATCGCTTCTAGACTTCCTTCAACTGAGCGAGCACGCGCGGCGGATGCCGGACCAGCTCTCCGGCGGTCAGCGGCAGCGGGCCGCGCTTGCGCGGGCGCTGGCGCCCGATCCCAAGGTGCTGTTGCTGGACGAGCCGCTGGGCGCTCTGGATGCCAAGCTGCGCAGTCAGGTTCAGGTCGAATTGAAGTCCATCCAGCGCAGCACCGGCAAGACGTTCATCTTCGTGACCCATGATCAGGAAGAAGCGCTGACCATGTCGGACCGGATCGTGGTCATGAACGAGGGCCGCATCGAACAGGACGGAACGCCGGAGGAGCTTTATCACCAACCGCTCAGCCGTTTCGTCGCCGGATTCATCGGCGAAACGAATTTCATCGACTGCACGGTCAAGGGCAGGGACGGCGACGAGATCGTGCTCGACTGGCACGGCGCCGAGTTGAGGGCGACTGGCGCCGGCCGAACGGTCGCGGTCGGGACGCGGGTCGAAGCCGCGGTGCGCCCGGAGAACATTCTGTGTCAGTCCTATCGACCGGACACGGCGCCCAGCACCACCAATGTTCTGGAGGGCCGGGTCATCCGGCGCGTCTTCAAGGGCAATCGCACCACCATTGATATTGCTTTGCCCGATCGCGGCGATGCCACCCTGCAGGCCTCGGTCGATCCGTTCATTCTGGACCGGATCGACGACGACCGGATCTGGATCGGCTGGAATGCCGCGCGGATGGCGGTTCTCAAGACCTGACGGGAGACACGAAGCGTCATCCAGGGTCCACACGCTCCGCGCGAGCGTTGAAAGTGTGGTCCCCGGCTCTGCGAAGCAACATTTCATGTTGCATCGCGTCCGGGGCAGGGTGGCTTTGTGGGGCGTCGCCGCCCCTTACCCATCCCCGGCAACTGTGTTTATTGACACAGTATCCGCCCCCTATCTCATCCCCGGAGACGCGAAGCGTCATCCGGGGTCCACAACCTCAGCGAGAGCGTTGATAGCGTGGGCCCGGGTCTGCAGCGCGTGACGCCGGCGCCGAACCGCTACCCGGACGGCCAGACCGGGTGATGATCGTCGATCACGAACGGGTGGGCATGGCGCAGCATACCGTGGCGATGAGGATGGCTGTGCGGCTCCGGCCCCTCCCAGCCCTCGTGGTCGTGCTGGTGATGCTCATCATGCACATGCGTATGCGTGTGTTCTTGAACCGGGTGAGCGTGTTCCAACGTTTCCTCATCCGGACGGGGCCACAGCGCGGCCGCCAGTCCGACACCCGCCAGCGCCAGCACCGCCATGACGAGGAACGTGACATCCAGCCCGGCGCGGGCGCCGAGCCACCCTGCCAGCGGGTAAGTGATCAGCCAGCCGGCATGGGACAGGGCGAAGTGTGCCGAGAACAGGGCGGGGCGGTCGTCACTATGGGACGAACGCCGGAGCAACAGCCCGCCCGGCGTCATGACCGCCGAAACGGCGGCGCCCATGGCGGGCCACAAAATGAGGCTGATGGCGAAGGTGTCTGCGGTCGCGCCCAACGCGGTCAACACAGCGAGCACAGCCCCCGCCGGCAGCATGATCGATCGCGGCGTCAGATGGTCGAACAGCCGGGGCAGCGACAGCGCCACCGCCATCGAGCCCAGACCATAGGCGGCGAACAGCATTGCGACATCGCTGTCGCTGCCGCCGAGACTGGCACGGACATGAACGACCGTATTGACGATTATCATCGCCCCGGCCGCGGAAACGGCGAAATTGAGCGCCAGCAATGCCCTCAGCCGCGGCGTTTTCAGATAGATCTTCAAGCCGCGCGTCACCCGCTCCCAAAAGGAGGTTTCGTCGGCCAGTCGCTTGACCAGGCTCGGCACGCCGGCCGATACGACCAGCAGGGCAGAGGCGAGGAAACCCAGCGTCGTGCCGATGAACAGCCACTGAAAGGTGATAACCGTGAGCAGCAATCCAGCCAGCAGGGGGCTGACCAGCGATTCCAGATCGTAAGCCAGCCGGGATAACGACAGCGCACGGGTATATTGCCGTTCGTCGGGGAGGATTTCCGGGATCGTCGCCTGGAAGGTCGGGGTGAATATTGCCGAACACGCCTGAAACAGGAAGACCAGCGCATAGATCTGCCAGATCTCGGAAACAAAGGGCAGCAGCAGCACGAACCCCGCCCTGATGGCGTCGAGCGTCACCAGCAGCTGCCGTCGTGGCAGGCGTGCCGCAATCGGCCCCGCGATTGGGGCAATGCCGACATACGCGACCATTTTCAGCGCCAGCGCGGTGCCGAGGACTGCGCCGGCATTGGCGCCGGCGAGATCGTAGGCCAGCAGGCCCAGCGCCACCGTGGTCAGGCCTGTGCCGATCAGCGAGAAAATCTGTGCTGCAAACAGGTGGCGATAAGTGCGATTGGTCAGGATTTCCAGCATTGGGTGTCCATCGATCGGGCTCAGGAGCAGGGTTCGCGGTGAAGGCTAACGCCGATCAGGGCGCGGGGGAATACCATTGCCGTCCGCGTCGCGCCGGTGCGCCGGCTGTCGGGCGAGCCGCCAGGACAGCAGAGTGGCGCCGGTCGCCCCCAGAACGGCAGTCGCTGTCAGCGTCACCGCGGTATAGGCGAATGCGCCCACAACGGCGTCGGCCATCGGTATATCGGCCAGCCGCGCCAGTGCGACCCAGGCGGCTTGGGGCGCGCCGAGCCCGGCGACCCCCGTTATCGGCAAGGCAAAGGCGATATTGGTCACCAGACCAGCGGCGGCGGACGTTCCGGCGTTGATATGAACGCGAAGGGTGGCGTCGACGGCCTCAACGGCACACATCGCGGCCAGGGCGTGCAGGACCCAGATGCCATAGCTCGACACCACGATCGCGCCCGCCGTCCTGGCGTTCGTAATACGGGTGTGCAGCCGCGTTATGTCGGCGAGGATCGTCTTCAGGCGGCTCGGCAATCGGCCAGCCTGTGCCGCTGGCGGCGTGTTCGGCGGGGCGGCGGGGACGAGTGCAAACGGCGCGAGGCTGAGGGTGGCCGTCAGGCTTACGGCGGCGATCGATAGCCACCGGGGAATACCGATGCCGGTGTCGATATCGGCCAGCATGACCGCCAGACCCAAAAGGGTCAGCGTTGCGGCGAGGTCCAGGAACCGGGCAAACAGAATGACGCCGGTTCCGTCTGCGAGTGGAACGTCATAAAGGCGCCGTGTCATGACCGGAAAGCTGGCTTCGCCCAATTTGAACGGCAGGATGGTGTTCACCGCCAGCAATGTCGTGGTGACGGCCCAGAGCCCCGGCCGTCGGCGGTCGCTGCCGAACAGAAGCCGACCGAAACGCGCCGCCCGGATGGTCTGGATCAGTGGCATCAGCGCCAGGGCGGCGAGAAACCAGATGTGAGACGCGCCACGCACGGCTGATCGCATGGCGGCCGCGGACTCCGGCGTGATCAGAACCCACAGCATCGCTGCGGCCATAGCGAGGCCGGCAAGGCTGAACGCCGCGCGCCGAAGCCAGATGCGGGATCGCGAAGGCGGCGCGCCCACACGCGCAGGATCAGCCATGGCGTTCGGTTTCGCCTGCGACAGGGGATGTCGGTGCGGGAGACTCCGGCATCGGGGGTCTGGATGCGGGCGGGCCGGTCCGTTCCTTGACCGCGTCGAGCGACGTGCCCGGCCGCATCCGGGCATTGAATATTTCCGCCAGCATGCCGAACACGATCAACTGGACGCTGATGATCGTCATCATGACGCCGAACATCAGAAGCGGCCGTCCGCCGATATCGGCCCCCGTGATCAGTTTCAGCAGCGTCAGATAGGTCAGCGTGCCGCCGCCCAGCAGCATCATCAGAATGCCGGCGCCGCCGAACAGATGCCCGGGGCGCTGGGCAAAACGTGTGATCGCCATGACCGTCAGCAGGTCAAGGAACCCCTTTATGAAGCGCTCGGCGCCGAATTTCGATCGCCCGAACCGCCGGGCCCGGTGGTTGACCGGAATTTCCGTGACGGTAAAGCCGTTGTAGTGGGCCAGCACCGGCACATAGCGGTGCAATTCGCCGTAAAGCTGCACGCGGTGAAAGACTTCACGCCGGTACGCCTTGTACCCGCAGTTGAAATCGTTGAGCTTTACACCGCTGGCTGCGGCCGTGACGCGGTTGAACAGGCGCGACGGCAGGGTTTTCGAGGTCGGATCGTTGCGCTGGCGCTTCCAGCCCGATACCAGATCCCACCCTGCGTCAATCTCGGCGATGAAGCGCGGCAGTTCCGACGGATCGTCCTGCAGGTCGGCGTCCATGGTCACGATGATGTCTGTGTCGACGGTGCGGATACCGGCGTCCAGGGCGAGCGATTTGCCGAAGTTCCGGCGCATCCGCAGGCCCGATACCACCGGATGAGTCGTCGACAGTGTTCGTATCGCGCTCCAACTGCCGTCCCGGCTGCCGTCATCGACCATGACGATGCGGCGGAGCGCGAGATTATGCTCCGCAGCGACCGCCAGCAATTCGTCCACCAGTGGCCCGAGGCTGTCTTCTTCATCGAAGACGGGAACCACAACCGCGATGGTGGGCCGCGGGTCGGTGCCATTGCTGGTATCGGGTTTGGTGCCGGGGGCCGAGATCGGGGCGCGGCTTTCGTTGGGCATCAGCAGGTCGCTTCTTCATTGTCGAACAGGGCGTAGCCGAGTGCGTAGCGGCGGGTTTCCGATCCATGCATCAACGTTTCCACAGTGCCGTGGTGTTGAGGCGACTGTGCGGCGCTGATGCCCAGAGATACGCCCAGCCGGTTCATTATCGCTTCCGGGACCCGCGGTGCGGATGCGTCGGATCCCGGCGATACCGTCCAGACGGCGAGACATTGCCCGTCGGCGCCCGTCGATGGAGGCCAGACGGCATCGGGATAGCCGGTTTCTATCACGCGCGCGCCCGGAAAAGCGACGCGAAGATTGCCGCCCAGATGAAATCCGCTCGTCACGATGGTTCCGTTGTCGAAGGCGGTTTCATCGGCGATCTGTTCGGCCAGCTCCGGAATCGGTGTCAGCGTTCGGCAGCTTCCGCAGGCGTCGGCGCCCAGAAGATGGCGCACGACCAGCCCCGTCCAGGCCAGTGCCGTGACGCCGACCAGAATGGCGATGAAGATGCGCACAGCCCGGTCGGTTGGTGGCCGACACGCAAGTGCGGCGAAAGCCAGCAGCGGCGCCGGCATCAGAACGGGATGCATCCAGCGTTCGTTGAACGACACCGCGCCCAGTACCGGAACCAGTGCCCAATGGAGAATGATACCGGCGACGATCGTCGACAGCAGCAGGCGGTGACGGCGATCCCACGCGCCGCGGGGGTGCGAGGCGGGACGCGGGCTCGCGTCCCGCCGGCCGTGCCGGAGGAACCAAAGACCGGGCAGGAAAACGGCTGCGAAGATGACCAGCAAGGGCTGGGGGAACGCTGCCAGGGCGACGAGGAAATCGGCCGTTCCAGAGGCCAGCGTCTGTAGAAACGTCGGCGGAGCGCCGCCTTCGGAAAGGACCGAGCTCTGTACCGACGCAAAGCTGTCGATATGTGAGAACACCCAGACCAGCGGCCCGGCCAGGATCGCTGCGGCGGGGAGCAGGACTGCGGCCAGCTTCGGCGTCAAGACCAACTCCCGCGTTTCCCGCCGCGCCACGGCGGCCAGGAACAATGCCGCCGGCAGCATTACATAGTTCCATTTGGCGAGCACGCCGAGCCCCACGCATATCCCGAGCGCCGCATACCAGCGCCACCGGGGGGATTCGGTCAGTCGGCAGACGACGTAGAGCGTTGCCGCGATCGTGGCGGCGAGAGTCGTCGTGTGTGTCAGGTCGTGGTGGGAATAGACGGCAAATACATAGATCAGGCCGAAGCTGAAGAGCGCCAGCGCAGCCAGTCGCCGGTCCGGGATCAGGCGGCGTGCCGTCGAATAAAGAAAGAACGCCGTCAGCCCCAGCAATGCGTAGCGCATGATCGTCGCCGCGACGATGCCGAATCCTATCGCGTTCCCAAGGCCGACATAGATCCATGTGAACAGAGGCGGTTGAGCGAATCGGTAGCCCCAATTCAGGTGCTGGGCGAACAATGTCTGTTCGGCGTCGTCGATTCCGAGTACCGGACCCATGAGCAGCCGGGTCACGGCATGCAGGACGAAATAGGCGCCCATGATCATGGCGACGGCGCGCGGTGACCAGATGTCGGTCCCGACCCATTTTCGGGGAACGGCGGTAGCGATGGTATTCATGAAAGCTGGCGGACCGCTGAACAGCAAGTTGCGCAGAAGCTCCTGGATGTTCGGTTCCGGAATGTTCGGGTAACGTGGGTGGGCCGAATCCTGTTCCGCGTTCTTCCGGACGACCAGCTTCTGTGGTACATCGATTCTACCTCAAAAGTAGGAGACAGCGTCCAGCCGGACCGCCCCGCTCATTCACGCAAAAGTAATACCCGCCTTCTACACATCCCCCTTCGACCGACCAAAAGGAAAAAGACCAATGCCGTTGCGCCTGCTTTCCCGCATGGGCGGATGTGTCTGCCGGGCCATGATCCTGTGCATCCCGCTGATCGGCGGGTTGGCGGTTCCCGGCGCTGCAAGCGCCCAGGAAGCCGGCGCCGAAACGTCGCGCATCGTGAACCCGTTCGACACCGAATACCTGCTCAACTATCCAAGAGTGGCAGGACAGGCGTTGCGGCAGCCGTTTCGCACGGACCGCGAGGGGCTGACGCAGAATGCGCTGGCGCTGGCGGGGATCGGGCTCGCCTTCGCCCTGGACGAGAGCGTTCAGCGGTCGTGGCAGAACGATCTGCGCAGCAACGGATCGGACGATGTCTCCGAGCCGTTCTACGAGATGGGCGTCGTTCAGAACATGGCGATCGGAACCGGTTCGGCCTATCTGGTCGGTGCGGTTTCCGGCAACCGCCGCCTTCAGTCGACGGCATTGCTGGCGGCTCAGAGCCTTTTGATCACGGCCGCCACGGTCGAAGGCATCAAGTGGGTCGGTGGCCGCCGACGTCCCGGCGACGGTGACGACGCGTGGGACTGGGGTGGGCCGGGGTCACTCAGAAATTCGTCCTTCGTTTCAGGGCATGCCGCCGCCGCGTTCGCGGCCGCATCGGTGGTCGCGGAACAATACCGCGACACGCCGGTGGTTCCCATCGTCAGCTATGGTCTTGCCACCGGCGTCGCGCTTTCGCGGATCAACGACGACGGTCATTTCCTGTCGGATGTCGTCGGTGGTGCGCTGGTTGGATACGGCATCGGCCGCCTGACCACCGGAATGAGCCCCTTCGACAACGACAACGTCTCGCTCAATGCCTATCACAGCGGCGATGAAGTCGGCGTGCAACTTTCGGTGCGCTATTAGTCATCGCCAGCTTCATTATGTCTTGCTGACCGGGGCGCTTATGCATCGGTGACGCCGTCTTTTCCGGCAACAGGAGGAAAATCTGGTTCAGGGTCTCAGCCACATGACGTTCATCGTGCGCGATCTCGACCGGATGCAAGAAATCCTGACGACGGTTCTGGACGCGAAAATGGTCTACGACAGCGGCCCGGAGACGTTCTCTTTGTCGAGGGAGCGCTTTTTCCTCGTTGGCGAAGGCGCAGAGCCGATCTGGATGGCGACAATGGAGGGCGACCCGCTGCCGACGCGGACCTACAACCACATTGCCTTCAAGATCGACGACGCCGAGTACGAGCGCTATCTGGAACGCATTTGCGAACTTGGCCTGGAGGTCCGGGAGGGCCGGTCACGCGTTGAGGGCGAAGGGCGTTCGATATATTTCTACGATGACGACAATCATATGTTTGAGCTTCATACAGGAACGATCAATGACCGGTTGAAGCGGTACGCCGAGGGCGGCTGACCCCCCTTTTGCGAGCCTGGGCTGCGTACAGGAATAGCCTCAAGGCAGGGCGATCCGGCGTCCGACATAGCTCGGCGCCTCGTCCACGACCAGGTCCTCCAGGGTGTCGAACAGGCCGGACTCGATGGCCGTGCTTTTCCCGGTTTCCAGGTCCACGGCCAGGGCCATGGCCTCCTGCGTGGCGACACAGTCCTCGCCCAGCATCAGTTCGTGAGCCAGGTGGATCCGCTTGCGGTCGAGTCCGACGACCATGGTGACGACCGAGACCGTCGCGCCTTCTGTGACTTCGCGTAGATAGCGGATATGGGTTTCGACGGTATAGAGGGATTGCCGATTTGCTGCCCGCCAGTCGGCATCGGCGCCGACATGCAGATAGAGGGCGTCGGTTGCGTCGCTGAAAACGAGGGCATAGTAGCCCTCGCTCATATGACCATTGTAATCGATCCATTCCGACGGAATGACGAGGCTGTGTAGCGTATTGCGGGTCATTGGCGGTCGTCGGCTCTCGGTTGCGGAACTGGAATTCGGTCGGATCGGTCGTTGGGTTCGGGCGAACGGGACGGCGTCACCGCTCGACGGTGAACGTGACGCTATCATATTCCAGCCGGTCCCCGCTTGCGGCATCGTATTCGAAGACGACCAATGTCCATTCCCCTGCCGTCCAGAACCTCTCCTCGAATTCGAAGGCTCGCCAGTCGCCGAGCGTGCCGCCCATGGTGAAACCCTCGATCGTCGGATCCTCGTCCTGGCCGTGAAACGCTTCGTACTGGATATTGGCTTCGAAGGTGTTGGAGCAGCCGACGAAACCGACGGTCACCGGTCCCATACCGGCTTCGGTCCAGTTTCGACCCCGGGCATTCGGAAACGCAATGATACCACCCGGACGGCTCTGGTCGATGGCGCCGCAATCAACGAGATCCGCTGCCGCGACCGGCGGCAGATGGGCGCCGTCGGGCCGATAGGCTGGCATCTTCAAGGCTTCGTCCGGAACGATGTCGTCGATTGAGGGGCCGGGCGCGTTCCGGGGCCGGGTTGGCGAAGAATCACGATCGGCGCGCGGGGCAGGGCCAGCTTGCTGCATGCGGGGTTCGACCGCGTCGAATGCCGTTATGTGCGGTACGGCATTGGGGCCCATGGATACGGCAGCGATTCGCCGCCATAAGGTGTCGGTGGTGTGATCCATCAGATGGGTGTCGCGGAGCGCCGAATCGACAGCTTCTTCCTGCCCCAGATTGATTTCGATCACGGCTTCGGCAAAAGATTCGCCCTCCGGGACGCCTTCCCGCGCCTCGAAGCCGTTCCAGCTGATCCAGCCTTCGTGGTTGACTGCCAGACCGTGCTGCAGCGAAATGAGATCCATGGCGGCGGCCGGCGAAATCACATTGTCGCGATAGACGCCGTATGGCTGGTCGAAGTTCATCGCCGCGGTGCGTTCGTTCTGCCAGGACGCGGCATCTTCGATCACCGACGCCGTTGTCATGCATGGCGATCCGAAGCAATCCAGCGAAGCCACCTGGGCGTCCGGCATTTCCGCGCGGGAGATCGCGTTGATCGAGGCCGGCGTGCCTTGTATCGGGCTCATGGCGAACCGGTAGGAAACATGGGGACCGTCGCCGAAGACGCCCGGCGGCGGGGCATTCTCCCGGCCATAGCTGTCGATGATGTCTTCGCGTATCGCAGGGCCCAGATTGATGCGGTCGATCCGGATAAGGCTGACATTGGTCGGCCCGTTCGGTGGCTCGCCGCCGCCTTGTGCCATGCCGTACTCGATGCGGTATCTGACGCGCTCCAACGGCGCTTCATAGGCCTCGACCGCCAGAATGGCCATCGCCAGCGGGCCGATCGTTCGCACCGGCGTGATGCTGGGTGTGCCGTGCCATTCGAAATCATCGATGATGGCGTTCGTGAATCCCTCGACATCGATCGGCCGATATCCGGCGACATGGGCGAAGGACTCCGAGACCTCGGCGACCGACTGCGCGCCGGCGGTTGGTGGAACCACCGTGAGTGACATCAGGGCCGCAGCGGCGGCGAGCGAAGCGTGCGAAATGACGGACAGCGGCATTCTGGACATGGGTACGCCTTTTCCTGTTCTTATATGCGACCAGAGTGTCTCTGCCTTGGCAAAGGCGGGTCAAGCCGGTTCTCGGTCCATGGTCGCGGAGCCCGGCTGGTCAGGCAGCTTTGATGCGGTCGACAAAGTCGGTCATGGCGGCACGCAGACGCCCGGAAATGTCATTTAACGCCGTCGACGCCTGCAGAACCACGCCGGATCGCTCTTCGCCCGTGACCGCGACGGCATCGACGCCCGCGATCGCGGCTGACACATCCCTTGTACCGTCGGCGGCCGCTTGCACTTTGTTGGCGATCTCGCGGGTGGCGGCTTCCTGTTCTTCGGCCGCACTCGATATCGCGCCGACCGCCGACAGAACGGCGCGAATGCCACCATCAATGGTGGAGATGGCCGCCTCAACCTGCTTGCTGACCGCCTGAACATCCTCGACCTGGCGCTGGATGCCGCGCGTGGCTTCCGCCGTCTGGCGTGCCAGTGCCTTGACCTCGCCCGCCACGATGGCGAAGCCGCGGCCGGCCTCTCCGGCTCTCGCTGCCTCGATCGTGGCATTCAGGGCCAGAAGATTGGTGCGCTCGGCGATGTCGTCGATCAGGTCCACGATCGATGATATCTCGGCGGTGCGCTCGCCCAACTGGCGAACCGTTTCGGCGGCCTGCCCGGCCTTCGCGGCCGTATCGCGCGCACCGGTCTCGGAATGGTTGATCTGGCGGGCAATTTCCGAGATCGACTGCAACAGTTCGTCGGACGCCAGAGCGATGGCATCGATGTTGACCGCAGCGTTCTCTCCGCTGCGGTTGGCGCCTGCTGCTCCCTGGCGGGTGTTCTCTGCCACATCCGTCAGCCCCCTGGCCGCGCCTTGCAGGTCTCGTCCGGCGATGGCCATCTCGCGTACGATGCCGCCGATATCGGCCTCGAACCCGGCGGCGATTTCGCAGCGGAGCTGGGTGGCTGTCCGTTGGATCGTGGCCTCGTAATCCGCCTGTTCGGCGGCCAGACGGGCAGTTTCGGCCTGTGCCGCGCGGGCGTCGGCGATGGCCGCTTCGGCGCCGGCGAAGGCGGCGACCAGGCGGACGGCAAGCCACGACAACGCGCCGACTTCGACGACGACGATCAGCGCATGCAGCAGAACGCGGCCAATATCGCCGCCGCCGGGGAACACGGCTGCCGGAATCAGGATATTGAGGCCGAGATGGTGTACGGCGATCAGCCCGCCGGCCATGACGATCAGCCGCCAGTTGCAGAACATGCCGATCAGAGCGATCCCGGCGAAGAAGTACATGTGCATGTCGATCTGCCAGGGGTGGCCGTTCAGCATGGCCACCAGAATGGCGATGACGGCCACATGGCTGACCGCAGCCAGGGCATGGGTCGTCGTCGCGCGCGGCGCCGTCCACGTGGTCGCCGTCAGCAGTGCCGACAGGATCGCCGTCCCCGTGGCGGCCGGCATCCACGTCACCTCAACTGCCCATCCCAGGATAATCACGATCGGAAGATGAAGGGCAACGAGAATGGCGAAGGCCCACGCCACGCGTTGGCGGATCTGATCGAGTGAGGTCATGAAACGAATTCCGCAATACTGTGACGAGCGACGGTGGGAACGGCAGATCCAGGATGGCTTCAGAATACCCGGGCAAGAAATTCGGGTCAGGCTTCAGCCCCGCCTCGGCATCCCGCGCCCCCGCCGGGCAGGACGAGGAGAATTCCGGCGGACCGAAGGGCACCCGGCGACGGCGTTGCATCGAACCGGGCGGTGACGAAGCGGCCGGTGGCCGAAGTGCCCACGGCAACGGCGTCGAGTTTCGCCAGCCGCTGGATCGCCAGCATCGCCGTTGGCGGCGAGGCGAAGACAACGGTGACCGTGCTCCCTTCTGTTGGATAGCGAAGGCCGGTCAACAGGACGGCCAGAACGCCAAAAATCCAGATTGCCGGCAGCTTGACGGACATTGGAGTCGCCTTTGCTCAACATCGACTGTATTGGTCGAGAACATCGGCCCAAAAATAATTAGATAGCAATTAAACTATCGTTAACGAGGGCGAAAGACGATGAGTGCAATAGTCCCAATGGCTGGAAAGATCGTCATGAGGGCGAAGGTCGTGGTATAGGCGCCGGTGAGAGGATAGACGGTAGAGAACAGCGACGGTGCAAGCACCACACCCAGAAAGGTGAGCGACAACGCGCCACCGGTTGCGGTTCCGACCTCGTTGCGATTGGCCAGGCGGGCGACCTCGGCCAGAAAAACGCCGTTCCAGCCGATCGAGCAGATGCCGAAAAAGCACAGCAGAGCCGCGACGGCCCAAATCGGCCAGTAGGGGGCCAGCATCGCGGTCACCAGCGTGGCAACGCAGGACAGAAGCCCGATAATGCCGAGAACGTAACGTCCGTTACCCAGACGGTCGGCAACCACCCCCCAGACGATGCGCCCGCCGGCGCCGAACACCTGCATGATGGCGACGACGCCGCCCGCCAGTACCAGCGACCAGCCCAGATCCTTAACCAGCATGGTGATGACGAAGGTCAGCAGCGACAACTGTAGCGCGGCGAAGCAGAATCCCATGATTGCAAGTCCGCGAAGAGCCCGCAGGCGCCAGATCAGCAGGATGCCATCGAGCAGGGAACCCGATATTCGGGCGGATGGGTCGCGGTCGGTGTCCCAGCGGGCGCGCAGTGGTATCATCGCGATGGCCAGCAGGCCCAGCAGGGCCGCCGTCGTGATCATCGCCGCCTGCCAGCCGGCCAGCACCGTCACCGCCGGCAGCAGCAAGCCCGCCAGGATGCCGCCGATCGGGACGCCGGTCTGCTTGAGCGAAAACACGAAGTTCCGCAGATGAGACGGGGTCGCCTTGAACAGCAGATGGGACGCGGCCGGATTGGGCAAGCCATAGGCGATGCCGATCAACAGCGATCCGATGACCAGCAGAACGAGGTTGGCGCTGGCGACACCCAGGACGCCGACAATCCCGACCAGTAGTGTCACCTGGCTGACAGTACCTGCGCCCCACCGCCGCACCAGTGTTCCGCCGACGGCTGAAGTGGACGACGCCGCGATATACATCAGGCTGACCTGATAGCCGATCATCTCGGCGCCAATGCCGAAACTGGCCGACGCGACCGGCGCCACCGTTGCCAGGGCCAGAACGGCGAGGCTGGCCAAAGCCTGAATGCCGGTCACCGTTCCGAGGATCAGCATCAATCCTCCCCGGGGACTGCTTGTCTTGAGGTCTTCGGTCGTCATGGAGTTTCCGGTATCAGCGAGCAAGGTGCCACGAGGTGACGCGAGTGTGTGTTGTACGCCTGTCGCCAATGGGTTCCAAGCCGTTGATCTGTATCAACGACGGCGCGACTGCATTGGTTATCCTTTGACCTCACACCCGAATAGTCGGTTTGCAAGGCGCGAGGGGGATCCCATGGCCAATTCCGTATTGTGGTTCGATGACATCGACCGCGAGCAGGTCGCCGTCGTCGGCGGCAAGAATGCGTCGCTGGGCGAGATGACGCGCAACCTGGCGGCCAAGGGAGTTCCGATCCCACCGGGTTTCGCGACGACGGCCGATGCGTATTGGCGGTTCATCGAGCATAACACGCTCACCGAAACGATCCGCGGCGCGCTTTCCGATTGGGAGGCGGGCAAGAAATCGCTGGCCGAAATCGGCCGGATGATCCGGTCAGCGATCGTGCACGGCGATTGGCCCCCCGAAAGCGCCGAAGCGATTCTCGGCGCCTATCGCGAACTGGGCAAAAGAACCGGCGAGACCGATACGGCGGTGGCCGTGCGCTCCAGCGCGACGGCGGAAGATCTGCCCGACGCCAGTTTCGCGGGACAGCAGGAAAGCTATCTGAATATCGCCGGCGAGGCGGCCGTGCTCGACGCCTGCCGCCGCTGTTATGCGTCGCTGTTCACCGATCGGGCGATCAGCTATCGCAAGGCCAAAGACTTCGATCATATGAAGATCGCGCTGTCGGTCGGCGTCCAGAAGATGGTGCGGGCCGACAAGGGCGGCGCCGGCGTGATGTTCTCCATTGACACCGAAACCGGTTTCGACAGCGTCGTCCTGATCACTGGCGCCTGGGGGCTGGGAGAGACGGTCGTGCAAGGCGCTGTCGACCCCGACGAATATCAGGTCTTCAAGCCGCTGTTGTCCGACCCGGCGCTGTCGCCGATCATCGAGCGGCGGCTTGGCGCCAAGGACCGCAAGATGATCTATGCCGGCAGCGGCGATCCCGCTTCCGACGGCAAACCAACGCGGACCGTCCCGACCTCGGAGGCCGAGCGGCGGCGCTATGTCCTGAACGACGACGAGATCGTCGCTCTGGCGCGTTGGGCCTGCATCATCGAAGACCATTACGGCATGCCGATGGATATGGAATGGGCCCGCGAAGGCCGCGGCGGCCCGCTTTATATCGTTCAGGCCCGGCCGGAGACGGTGCAGTCACGCCGGGGGGCCGAGGTTCTCAAAAGCTATAGCCTGGACAATCGGGGCGAGACGCTGGCGACTGGCCTTAGTATCGGCGACCAGATCGTCACCGGCCGTGTCTGCCTGATCCGCGACGTCAAGGAGATTGACCGGTTCGTCGAGGGTTCCGTGCTGGTAACAGACACCACCGATCCGGACTGGGTGCCGATCATGAAAAAGGCGGCGGCGATCGTCACCGACCATGGCGGCCGCACCTCGCACGCCGCGATCGTCAGCCGCGAGCTCGGCTTGCCCGCGATCGTCGGCACCGGCAATGCCACCAAGCTGCTGCATGACCAGCAGGACGTCACGGTGTGCTGTGCCGAGGGCGATGTCGGCACGGTTTACGAAGGGTTCGGCGATATCTCGGTCGAGGAAATCGCCATCGGTGATATCCCGGCGACCAAAACCCGGGTCATGCTGAACATCGGCAACCCGGCGGCTGCGATGCGCTGGTGGCGCTTGCCGGCCGACGGCGTCGGTCTCGCGCGGATGGAGTTCGTCGTTTCCAATGCGATCAAGGCGCATCCCATGGCGCTGATCCATCCCGAGCAGGTCGATAAAGAAGCCCGTTCGGCGATCGCCGACCTGATCGCGGGCTATGAAAGCGGCGCGGAATACTTCGTCGACCGGCTGTCCAAGGGGCTGTCCCGGATCGCGGCCGTGGCGTATCCGAACCCCGTAATCGTCCGGATGAGCGATTTCAAAACCAACGAATACGCGAACCTGCTGGGTGGCGCCGGCTTCGAGCCGCACGAGGAAAATCCGATGCTGGGGTTCCGGGGCGCATCGCGCTACGACAGCGACCGCTACCGCGAGGGCTTCGCGCTGGAATGCCAGGCCATCCGGCGTCTTCGCACCGACATGGGTTTCACCAATGTCGTGGTGATGATCCCGTTCTGCCGAACGCCGGAGGAGGCCGACGGCGTGCTGCGTGTGATGGCCGAGAACGGTCTGGAGCGCGGGCGCGACGGATTGCAGGTCTATATGATGTGCGAAATTCCATCCAACGTCATTCGGGCCGAGGAATTCGCCCGCCGGTTCGACGGCTTTTCCATCGGCAGCAACGATCTGACGCAACTGGTTCTCGGCGTCGACCGCGATAGCGATGCCCTGTCCGGCGTGTTCGATGAACGCGATCCGGCTGTGACATGGATGATCGAGCGCGCGATCAAGGGTGCTCACAAGGCCGGCATCAAGATCGGGCTCTGCGGCCAGGCACCCAGCGATCATCCGGAGTTTGCCGCCTTCCTCGTGGCATGTGGAATCGACTCGATATCGGTAACGCCGGACAGCTTCGTTTCGGTCAAGCGGATCGTTGCCGACGCCGAGGGGCAGTCATCAGCTTGAAAACGGCGTCAAAGTGGAAATGGCACCCGGCTGAAGGCAGATTCGTCCCCCTTAAGCTCACTTGATTCCGGCTGGCCATTCGGTGTGGAATTGCTGGCCCGGCTCCCTGGGGAGCACAACCCGGGAGTTTTGAGGCGGATTATTTCGTCAAGGGATCACTGAAATGGACGCGAGAAAAACAAGAAGAGGGATTGGGACGGCCACCGTATCGGCCATGGCGATTTCCGTCTTCGCGCTGACGATCGCCGCCACACACCTGGCCAGCGGCCACGATGCGGCCGGGATGCCCGTCGGCACCGTGGCGGTCTGGGACGAAACCACCAACGACGGAACCATTCGGATCGCCGGATTCGATCTGCCGCTGGCGATGGTCGAAGCGCTCGATCCAACCGATACGAGCGCGCCGCCGATGACGATCATGGCTCTGGAGCGTTTCTCCGACGAGGTTCGCGACTCGACGTCGATCGACCATGTTTCCGTCGATTGGGGGCCGTTTGGCCATCCACCGGCCCGGTTCAGCGTTCCGCATTTCGACATCCACTTCTACTTCGACGACCCGGAAACCATCGCTGCCATCGATTGCACCGACGCCACGATGCCGGACGCCGCGATCGTACCGGCCGGTTATGTCCTGCCGCCGCTCGACGATCCCCATGCCTGTGTTCCGGCAATGGGGTATCATGCGGCCGCCCTGGACGAGATCCAGTCGGAGAACCCGTTCGATGCAACCATGATCCTGGGGTACTATGGCGGGCAGTATATCTTCCTCGAACCGATGGTGACCCTGGAGCATCTGCTGGCGCGGGAGAGCTTCGTTCTCGATGTTCCGCCCGTTGCCGACGGCACAGAAGCCGGCCAGCCGACGGCGGTCCGATTTGCCTACCGCGAGGCCGATGACAGCTATCGCGTCAGCCTGATCGGTTTTGGCGAACATGGTCTGGCAACCACGGCGCGGATGCGTGTCGCTCAGTGACCATTATTCGTTCCTGACGACGTTTGTAACGAAAGGGTGTCTCGCCTAGACTGTCGGGCGAGCCACCCTTTCGGCTTTTGGCCATCCGCTATCCGTTATCCCCGGAGGACTACAATGAAGGCACGTGCCGCCGTCGCGCTGGAAGCCGGCAAACCCCTGCAATTGACGGAGATCGATGTCGAGGGGCCCCGTGCCGGCGAAGTCCTGGTTCGGATTGCGGCCACCAGCGTTTGCCATACCGACGCCTTCACCCTGTCCGGCGCCGACCCGGAGGGGCTGTTCCCGTCCGTCCTCGGCCATGAGGGCGCCGGCATCGTGCAGGAGGTGGGCGCCGGTGTGACCTCGGTGAAACCCGGCGATCATGTGATTCCGCTCTACACGGCCGAATGCGGCAAGTGCAAATTCTGCCTCTCCGGCAAAACCAATCTCTGCCAGGCGGTGCGAGCGACGCAGGGCAAGGGTCTCATGCCCGACGGCACGACGCGGTTTTCCCTCGATGGCAAGCCGCTCTATCACTACATGGGATGCTCGACGTTCAGCGAATACACCGTCCTGCCCGAAGTTTCGTTGGCCGTTGTCTCGCCCGACGCGCCGCTCGACAAGATCTGCCTGCTGGGTTGCGGCGTGACGACTGGCATCGGCGCCGTGATGAACACGGCAAAGGTCGAACCGGGATCGACGGTAGCGGTGTTCGGGCTGGGCGCCATCGGCCTGGCGGTCATCCAGGGCGCGCAGATGGCCGGCGCGACCCGCATCATCGCCATCGATGTCAACCCGGACAAATTCACCCTCGCCGGTCAGTTCGGCGCCACGGAATTCGTCAATCCCAAGGATTACGACGACCCCATACAAAAGGTCATCGTCGACCTGACCGATGGTGGCGTGGACTATTCCTTCGAGTGCATCGGCAATGTGAACGTCATGCGCTCGGCGCTGGAGTGCTGTCACAAGGGTTGGGGCGAGTCGATCATCATCGGCGTTGCCGGCGCCGGTGAGGAAATCTCCACCCGGCCATTCCAGTTGGTCACGGGCCGGGTCTGGAAAGGATCGGCCTTCGGCGGCGTCAAGGGGCGCAGCGAACTGCCGGGCTATGTCGATCGCTACATGAAGGGTGAGATCAAGATCGACGAGTTTATCACCCATGACCTGCCCTTCGACCGGATCAACGAGGCCTTCGACCTGCTCCATGCCGGCAAGAGCATCCGCACGGTGCTGCATTACTGATACATCCATAAAAGGATACCGGCGATGACCGCGACCCCCGACCTTGTCTCGGAAAACAGGAGCTTCGGCGGATGGCACCGGCGGTTCAGCCACCGATCCGAAGTGCTGAACTGCGACATGACCTTCGCCGCCTTTCTTCCCCCGCAGGCGGAAACCGAAACCGTACCGGTCTTCTGGTGGCTGTCCGGCCTGACCTGCACCGACGAGAATTTCATGCAGAAGGCCGGCGCCCATCGGGTGGCGGCGGACCTCGGTATCGCAATCGTCTGCCCGGACACCAGCCCGCGCGGCACCGATCTGCCGGGCGAACATGACAGCTACGATCTGGGGTCGGGGGCGGGTTTCTACGTGAATGCGACCCGCGAGCCGTGGTCCCGGCACTACCGGATGTTCGACTATGTGGCGGCGGAGTTGCCGGACGTGGTCGGCGGTTTGCTGCCGGTCGATCCGATGCGCGCCGCGATCAGCGGGCATTCCATGGGCGGCCATGGCGCGCTGGTGCTGGCGCTGCGCCAGCCCGGCCGCTACCGCTCGGTCTCGGCTTTTGCGCCCATCGTCAACCCGATGGACTGTCCATGGGGCGAAAAGGCGTTCACGGCCTATCTCGGCGACGACCGCGAAGAATGGGAGGCCTATGACGCCTGCGCGCTTGTCGAAGCGGGGGCAAAGGCCGGCAATCCGCGCCAGCCGCTATTCATCGATCAGGGCGAGGCCGATGGTTTCCTTGACGAACAACTCAAGCCAGAGCGGCTGGAGGATGTGTGCGAAAAGCACGACCACCCGCTGATGATGCGCCGACAGACGGGCTATGATCACAGCTATTTCTTTATCGCCAGCTTTATCGAGGATCACCTCCGCTATCACGGCGAACACTTGCGGAAATAGCGTGCCGACCCGGGAATTGGAGAAGGTGGAAACCGCCGCACCCTTACCTTTTCCCCGGAAACGCGAATCGTTGTCCGGGGTCCACACGCGCCACGAGTGCGCTGATGGTGTGGACCTCAGCTCTGCGTCTAAGCTCGGCCCGTGTTTCGCTGGCGGTAAGTTGCTGCGCGAGATCCCGGGTCGCACCGCGTCACTTCGTTCCGCGCCGCGCCCGGGAATTGGAGAAGGTGGAAACCGCCGCACCCCTTATTTTGTCCCCGGAAACGCGAAGCGTTGTCCGGGGTCCACACGCGCCACGAGTGCGCTGATGGTGTGGACCTCAGCTCTGCGTCTAAGCTCGGCCCGCGTTTCGCTGGCGGTAAGTTGCTGCGCGAGATCCCGGGTCGCACCGCGTCACTTCGTTCCGCGCTGCGCCCGGGAATTGGAGAAGGTGGAAACCCGACCGATCGGGGACCCCGAGCCGGATGCACCCGGTTCGCGACTGTGACCGGAAGGCCTGTCTAGGAATTGGCGGCGACGAAATCCGCAACTGCCCGAGCCAGCGGCGCGTTGGCATCATTGAAATCGGCAATGCCCGAGAAATGGTGCCGGTCCGGCTGGTCGAAAAAGCTGACGTCGTGACCGGTGTCCTGGCACAATTTCAGAAAATCGAGCGTTTGCTGCCGGAACGGCCCCGGCTCCTGCCCGCCGACCGACAGCAGAACCGGCGGAGCGCCCGCAGGCCCATGCAGCATCGGGCTTTCAAGCCGGATGGTCTCCAGGTCGAGACGCAGTGCCGTGGCCAAATAGCTATAGGGCAGGGGCCGCAGGTCGAAGACACCGCTGACCGGAACGACGCCTTTGACCAGATCGGCGGGCAGGTCGTACTCGCCAGCCCAATCGGTGACGCCGACGCGCATCGCCTGCTGGCCGCCGGCGGAATGGCCGGTGACGAAAACGCGGTTTCGGTCGCCGTTGAAATCGGCAATGGATTGATAGACCCAGGCCAGGGCGGCCCGGCTCTGGCGCGTGATTTCCCTGATCGTGACCTTTGGGCACAGGGCGTAATTGGTCACGACGGTCGTGAAGCCCGCGCGCGTGAACCCACGGGCGGCAAAGCTGAACTCCCGCGCGCTCAGACGCCGCCAATAGCCGCCATGTATGTAGACCATGACTGGCGCATTCGGCTTGTCTGCGGGAAACACGTCGACATATTCCTCAACCGTCGGACCGAACCGCTGGCCGAGGGCGCAGGGCAACTCGTCCCGGGCCGAGGCGCTCTGGTCGCGATAGAATGCGGTCCAGGTCGCATAGTCGGGAGCGGCTGCCGCCAGATCGTAAGCGGCGTCGAGATCTTCCTGAGTTCGGAACCCCGGATACCAATCCATGATCGTTCCCTGATCTGTCCATTGCGATAGATCAGAAGAAAACTCCAGGCGCGCATCCGTTGGCAAGCATGGAGTTATGCAGCCGAACGCATACGCGCAACCTGAAATTTATTAATCAAAATAATTTTCTAAAAACGGGTTGTGTGCCAGCGAATTGATTCAGATCAACGCCGGTGGCGGGGCAGGTTTCTAAGCAGGGCCGGACCAAAAATTCAAGGACACAGCATGAAACGACCACTGCTCGACGACGCCATCGAGACGCTGCAACGGAACATTGATGATCTTCCGCCTCCACACCGCCCCAGTGCCCGGAAAACCCTGACCCGGCTGAAAGCTGTTAAAGCCAACGTATGTGCTTCGCCAGAGCTTTGCGGGTCGTCCTGCACTCTTTGCCGGGACGAAAATCCGGGTAGCGCTTTCTAGGCCAGTCAGAATTCATCCATTAGGTCCCGGAAGGCGCCTCGAAGCGCCTCCGGGGGGCTTTAGCGGGTGCGTCCCGCCAACGGCGCGAAATGCCTCAGCTGCAGCCCGTCGTACCGCCGCAGGTATCGCATTTCAGGCAGGTGCCGTTTCTGACCAGAGTCATGTTCTGGCATTCCGGGCAGGGGTCGCCTTCATAGCCCTTGGCGCGGGCCATCAGCATGTCCTGGCGCCGTTGTGACGCGGCGGAGACGCTGGCGGATGTGGTGGTGCTGGCGCCTGATGCGGGGCCTTCCTCCCGGCGAGAGACCGTGGCGTCGACTCGTTCGGTCGAGATCGTCGTGGTCGAATAGGCCGTCGGGCCGTCGGTACCGGTCGCCCGGCTCTTTACCTCGTCGCGATCCCGGCTGCCGTCCCGGCTTCCATCATTACCGCCATCGAGCACCCGCAGATGGTTGCCGCGGGTATACCCGGTCGAGGCAATGCGCTGCAGCGTCTCGTCGATCTTGCGGCTGACCTCGGTCATTTCCGGGTTCATCTCGGACTGCTGCTCGCCGGTGCCCATGCTGTCGGGCATCAGGTCGTCGGTCTGGACATGGGCCAGATCGTGACGGCCCAGATAGGACACCGCCAGCTCGCGGAACATATAGTCCAGGATCGACGTCGCCATCTTGATGGCGTCGTTGCCCTGCACCGGTCCTGCGGGCTCGAACCGGGTGAAGGTGAACGCCTCGACGAATTCCTCAAGCGGCACGCCGTATTGCAGCCCGATCGACACCGCGATGGCGAAGTTGTTCATCAGACTGCGGAAGGCGGCACCTTCCTTGTGCATGTCGATGAAGATCTCGCCCAGCTTGCCGTCGTCGTACTCGCCCGTACGCAGATAGACCTTGTGGCCACCGACCACCGCCTTTTGCGTATAGCCCTTGCGGCGGCCCGGCAGGCTCTGGCGGCCCTGAGGCTTTTCAACGATCTTTTCGATCACCCGCTCCACGATCCGTTCGGCGATCATCGGTGCGCGAGCGCCGGTGGGGGCGTCGATCAGCCGGTCGGTAAAGGTGTCGCCGTCGGCGTCTTCTTCATCGTCTTCGATGATGCTGGAAGCCAGCGGCTGGCTGAGCTTGGAGCCGTCGCGATAGAGGGCGTTGGCCTTCAGCCCCAGGCGCCAGGACAGCATATAGGCGTCCTTGCAATCCTCGACCGTGGCCGCATTGGGCATGTTGATGGTCTTGGAAATCGCCCCGGAGATGAACGGCTGCGCGGCCGCCATCATGCGGATATGCGCTTCGGCGGTCAGGAACCGCTTGCCGATCTTGCCGCACGGATTGGCGCAGTCGAACACCGGCAGATGTTCGTCCTTGAGCCCCGGCGCGCCTTCCAGCGTCATGGCCCCGCAGGCAAAGGTATTGGCGTTCTCGATCTCCTTGCGCGTGAAGCCGAGCCAGGCGAGCATGTCGAAGCCGACTTCTTCCAGCTTCTCCGCGGGAATGCCCAGCGTGTCGATGCAGAAAGCCTCGCCCAGCGTCCATTTGTTGAACGCAAACTTGATGTCGAAGGCCGATTTGACCGCGGCTTCGAGCGATTCCAGCGCTTCAGGCGTGAAGCCCTTTGCCGTCAGGGTCTTGTGGTTGATCGCCGGAGCGCCTGCCAGCGTGCCGTTACCCACGGCATAGCGGATCATCCCCGTGACCTCGTCCTTGCCATAGCCCAGGCAGCGCAGTGCCTCGGGAACGACGCGGTTGATGATCTTGAAATAGCCGCCGCCGGCCAGCTTCTTGAACTTGACCAGAGCGAAGTCGGGTTCGATCCCGGTGGTGTCGCAATCCATGACCAGACCGATGGTGCCGGTCGGCGCGATCACCGTCGACTGGGCGTTGCGATAGCCGTGGACCTCGCCCAGCTCCAGCGCCTCGTCCCAGGCATGGCGGGCGGCCTTGCCAAGCTCAGCCTGCGGGCATTCGCCGGCTTTCAGCGGTACCGGCGTCACCGACAGCGCCTCGTAGCCTTCGATCTCGCCATAGGCGGCGCGGCGATGGTTGCGCATCACCCGCAGCATGGCCTCGCGGTTCTGCTCGTAGCCGGGGAAGGGGCCAAGTTCGCCGGCCATCTCGGCCGACGTCGCATAGGCGACCCCGGTCATGATCGCCGTCAGCGAGGCGGCGATCGCCCGGCCTTCGTCGCTGTCATAGGAATAGCCGGTCGCCATCAGCAGGCCGCCCAGATTGGCGTAACCAAGCCCCAGGGTGCGATAGTCGTAGGAACGCTGGGCGATTTCTTTCGACGGGAACTGCGCCATCAGCACGGCGATTTCCAGCGTGACCGTCCACAGCCGGCAGGCGTGGCGATAGGCGTCGACATCGATGCCGCCATTCGGGGTGCGGAACTGCATCAGGTTCATCGATGCCAGATTGCAGGCCGTGTCATCGAGGAACATGTATTCCGAACACGGATTCGATGCCTTGATCCGGCCCGATTCCGGGCAGGTGTGCCACTCGTTGATCGTGGTATCGAACTGCAGACCCGGATCGGCCGACGCCCAGGCGGCATGGCCGATCTTTTCCCAAAGATCGCGGGCCTGGATGGTCTTGGCGACCTTGCCGTCGGTGCGACGGGTCAGTGCCCATTCGCCGTCGGCCAGCACCTGTTCCAGAAAATCCTGCGACAGACGCACGGAGTTGTTGGAATTCTGGCCGGCAACAGTCAGATAGGCCTCGGAATCCCAGTCGGTGTCGTAGACCCGGAATTCGATGTCGTCATAGCCCTGGCGCGCGAACTGGATGACCCGCTGGATGTAGTTGTCGGGGATCATCATCTTTCGGGCGGCCTTGATCGAGGCCTTCAGCGCCGGATTGGCCTTGGGGTCGAAACGCTCGTCGCCCTGATTGCCGATCGTGCCGTCGCCACGGCCATGGCAGGCATCCATGATCGCGTTCAGGTGGCGGTCGGCCAGCTTGGAACCGGCGACCAGTGCAGCGACCTTCTGTTCCTCGACGACCTTCCAGTCGATGTAGGCTTCGATATCGGGGTGATCGACGTCGACGCTGACCATCTTGGCGGCGCGGCGCGTGGTGCCGCCCGACTTGATCGCCCCGGCGGCGCGGTCGCCGATCTTCAGGAAGCTCATCAGGCCGGACGACCGTCCGCCACCGGAAAGCGGCTCACCCTCGGCACGCAGCGACGAGAAGTTCGAGCCCGTGCCTGATCCGTATTTGAACAAGCGGGCTTCCCGGACCCACAGATCCATGATGCCGCCTTCGTTCACCAGATCGTCCTGGATCGACTGGATGAAACAGGCATGGGGCTGCGGACGTTCGTAGGCGCTGGTCGAACGGAGCACCTCGCCCGTCTTGTGGTCGACGTAGTAATGACCCTGAGCCGGGCCGTCGATGCCATAGGCCCAGTGCAGCCCCGTGTTGAACCATTGCGGGCTGTTCGGCGCCGCCATCTGGCGGGCCAGCATATAGCGCATCTCGTCGCGATAGGCTTTGGCGTCATCCTCGGTGTTGAAATAGCCGCCCTTCCAGCCCCAATAGGTCCAGGTGCCGGCCATGCGGTCGAACACTTGCGTTGCCGTCGTCTCGCCGACATAGCGCTGGTCTTCCGGCAGATGGGCCAGCGCCTTGGTGTCGGCGGTCGAACGCCACAGCCATTCAGGCACGCCGTCCTCGGGAACGGGTTTCAGGCGGGCCGGGACGCCGGCCTTGCGGAAATATTTCTGGGCGATGATATCGCAGGCGACCTGGGACCAGTCCTCGGGCACGTCGATATCGGTCTGGCGGAACACCACGGAACCATTCGGATTCCGGATCTCCGACGATCCCTTGCGGAAGGGAATGCCGTCATAGACATCCTTGCCGTCGGCGTGAATGTCAGCGGTGAATCGCCGATCGATACGCATTGCCGTGCCTCTTCTTCGAAAGATCGTGAATAGATGTGGGCCGTCGGCCGGAACCAAAATTAGCCGGGATTTGCTCCAATATTTAGTGAGCAAACGGACCAACCATACTATATCTAGTGATTTGGGATCCGACAAGTGTTAATAGAGCGCTAACGAGCCGGGAAGAACCGCCAGCACCCCGGCATCGGTGCGGGCCGAAGCGGCAATCACCGATGCGGCGGCCACGATAGGCCCTGGCACCTCCGGCTGGCAACCAGATTATGTGCCTTGACGGCCCGATGTTACATGATCTTGTGTATGGATCGGTGGATAACTGTGGGGATGAGCGGTGCGCATCGGTGCTGTAGCATGCTGATTCCCTGTTGCCGGATGGTGTGGCCGATGGTCCAATCCGGCAACCCGCCATTTGACGGTTCGTTCCAGGACCATACCGTAACAATGCCCACAACAACGCCATGAGGCCCCACCCGATGTTCACCAAGATCCTGATAGCCAATCGCGGGGAAATTGCCTGCCGGGTGATCCGGTCTGCGCGCGCCATGGGCATTGCCACGGTGGCGGTCTATTCCGACGCCGACCGTGACGCCGTGCATGTGCGCATGGCCGACGAGGCCGTGGCCATCGGCCCGGCGCCGGCGGCCGAGAGCTATCTGGTCATCGAGAACATCGTTCGGGCGTGCCGCGATACCGGCGCCGAGGCCGTCCATCCGGGCTATGGCTTCCTGTCGGAAAACACCCGCTTCGCCGAAGCCCTGGCCGAAGCCGGCATCGTCTTCATCGGCCCGGGCGCCGAGGCGATCGCCGCCATGGGCGACAAGATTACCTCGAAGAAGCTCGCTGCCAAGGCGGGGGTCAGCACCGTGCCCGGCCATCCCGACGCCGTCGCCGATGTCGAGTCGGCCCAGCGCATCGCCGAGGAGATCGGCTTCCCGGTCATGCTGAAGGCGTCGGCGGGCGGTGGCGGCAAGGGCATGCGCGTCGTGAACGCCGCGGCGGAGGTGGTCGACGGCTTCAACGGCGCGACCGGCGAGGCGCGCAGCAGTTTCGGCGACGACAGGGTTTTCATCGAGAAATTCGTCGAGCAACCCCGGCATATCGAGATTCAGGTGCTGGCCGACACCCATGGCAACGTCGTCTATCTGGGCGAGCGCGAGTGCTCGATTCAGCGCCGCCACCAGAAAGTGGTCGAGGAGGCTCCGTCTCCGTTTCTGGACGCCGCCACCCGCAAGGCGATGGGCGAGCAGGCGGTCGCGCTGGCACGGGCCGTCGGCTATGTGTCGGCCGGAACGGTGGAGTTCATCGTCGACAAGGATCGCAACTTCTACTTCCTGGAAATGAATACCCGGCTCCAGGTCGAGCACCCGGTCACGGAAATGGTCACCGATACCGACCTCGTCGAATGGATGATCCGCATTGCGGCGGGCGAGGCGCTGAGCTTCGGGCAGGAAGACGTCGTTCTGCGCGGATGGGCGATGGAAACGAGGCTCTATGCCGAAGACCCCTATCGCGGATTTCTGCCCTCGATCGGCCGCCTGACCCGCTATCGTACGCCGCCGGCCACCGGCACGGTCCGAATCGATACCGGTGTCGCCGAGGGATCAGAGATAACCATGTACTACGATCCGATGATCGCCAAGGTGGTGACCAGCGGCCAATCCCGGATCGAGGCGATCGACGCCATGATCGGCGCGCTCGATCGGCTGGAGGTTCGGGGCATCCAGCACAACGCCGGATTTCTGGCGCAGCTGATGCTTCACCCCCGATTCCGCGCCGGCGACATGACGACCAACTTCATCGCAGAAGAATTTCCCGGCGGTGTCAGGCCGGCGGAACTTAACGGCGATGCCCTTATGCGGGTCATGGCAGTTGCTGCCAGCGTTCATTGGCGAATTGCGGACCGCGAGCGCAGCCTCACCGGCCGGATCGCCAATACCGATACGCCGACGCAGAGCGATTGGGCGATCCGGATTAATCGGGCCAACCTGCCGGTTATCGTGCGCCGGTCCGGCGGCGCGTTCACGGTGACGGTCGAAGGACAGCAGGTTCTGGTGGAAGACACCTGGCGGCCCGGCCTGACGCTGTGGGAAGGGTCGGTCGATGGCAGCGATGTGGCCATACAGATCGACCGGCTCGGTATCGGCTATCGCATGTACCACGCCGGGGCGATCGTGGATATCGAGGTCCTGTCGCCGCGCACGGCGGAACTCGCCGATCTGATGCCGGTGCGCGAGGCGCCGGATATGTCCAAATTCCTGCTGTCGCCGATGCCAGGCCTTCTGGTGTCACTGATGGTCGAGGAGGGCCAGCAGGTGCAGGTCGGCGAGGCGCTCTGCGTGGTCGAAGCGATGAAGATGGAAAACATCCTGCGTGCCGAGCGGGAAGGTACCGTGACCGCTTTTCATGCCAGGCCCGGCGACAGCCTGTCCGTCGACGGCAAGATCATGGAGTTCGAGTGACGTCCGAGCGACCGACACAAGCCGATTGGACCGCGCGGCGGCGCTGGTTCGCCGAAACGGTGACCCGCGCACTGGACGATGCCGCCGCCCAGCCGGGCCAGCAGGCAGAGGCGCTGCTTGCCGAACTGGAGGACGTGTTTTGCGTCGGGGCATGGCTGTCGGCCGTGATCCTGTCCACGGCTGTCATCGAGGCTCATCTCCGGGAAACCGCCGCCCCGGGCAATGCGCTGGAGAACACCCGCGACCTTTTCCATCGGCTGGGCCTGCCGGCGGAGTTCGAGGAATTGCGCTTGCTGCGCAACCGGCTCGTCCATGTGCAGCCCGGAAGTCCGACATTGACGCCCGATATGCACTGGAGTCACGGCGAGGTCTTCGAGCAGGACGCCCGTGATGCCCTGCGCCTGGTTGCTCTGGCGCTTACACGGTAGTCAGGGAAGATCCCCTGTCCCATCTCTACGGTATTCACACAATGCGCTTCCGATCTCCTGATCGTCCCGGGCGCTTTTTCCTTTCCTGGCGAACGGACAAGGGGACAGCGCCCAAAGAACTCCCCCGCCCCGGACGCGATGCAGCATGAAATGCTGCTTCGCAGGGCCGGGGCCCATACTGCCAACGCTCTCTCTGAGGTTGTTGATCCTGGGTGGCGCTTCGCGCTTTCGGGGCAGGAAAAGGTGGTCCGGGGCGCTTTCCACCTTCTCCAATTCCCGTGCGCAGCGCGGCGCGAAGTGACGGGCTGCAGACCCGGGATCGGGTGCCGTGGCTCTCGGCGGGCGAAACGCGGGCCGGGCTCTCGCGGAACGTGTGGACCCCGGACAGCACTTCGTGCTTCCGGGGATGAGACAGGGGCGGATGCTGAGGCAATAAACACAGTCGCCGGATGGCGCTTCGCGCCTCCGGGGAGGGGATAGGACGCGGAGTTCGGGTTAAAAAGTACAGTTGGCGCAGCACGGACGATCTGTGAATCGAGCAGGATCGATGTCGGGGGCGATCAGGAGGGTGACCCGTTGCCACCGACTCCGGAATGGAGGTGCAGAGCGCCAACCGCAGCACTGGGGAGGAGGTCAGTCGCCGCCGGTGGAAAGGGCGTCCATCTTGCTCAGGTCATGAACCCGGACCGTGCCGCCATTGACCGACAGCGCCAGCCGGCCGGCCTTCAGGTCGAGCGCCTGCTGGCCGAAAATCTCGCGCCGCCAGCCGGAAAGGGCCGGCACATCGGGATTGTCTTCGGCCACGATCCGTTCGAGGTCAGCGGAATTGGCCACGAGCTTCTGCGCGACCTTGTGCTGCTCGCAGGTCATTTTCAGCAGCACCTTCAGCATTTCCAGCACGCCGCCGCCATTATCGGCAACCGGCGGCCGTCCGGCGACTTTGGGGCGCTGGTCGGCCGGGACCGCAAGGCCGTCGGCGATAGCCGCCAGAATGGCGGTCCCCTGTTTGCCGCGCGCCATGGTCGGGGCGATGCCGCGCGTCTTGGCCAGTTCCTCGACCGTTTTCGGTGTCCGCATGGCGATATCCACCAGCGGTTCGTCGCGCAGGACCCGGCCACGCGGCAGGTCGCGCGCCTGGGCCTCGCGTTCGCGCCACGCCGCGACGTGTTTCAGAACAGACAGTGCCTTTCGGTCGGTGGAGCGCGTCTTGATCCTCCGCCACGCATCCTCCGGCCGGGTTACATAGGTTTCCTTGTCGGTCAGCGTCTGGACTTCTTCCGACAGCCAGGCCTCGCGGCCGTTGCGGGCCAGATCGTCGCGCAGCGCCTCGTAGGCCGGTCGCAGCAGGGTGACGTCCGCCAGCGCATAGGCCAGTTGCTTTTCCGACAGCGGCCGGAGCGACCAGTCGGTGAAACGCGACGACTTGTCGACCCGGTGGTCGGTCAGCCGTGTGACCAGCGCCTCGAACCCGATGCTTTCGCCGAAGCCGCACACCATGGCGGCAATCTGGGTATCGAACACCGGTGCAGGCACGGTCCCGGTCAATTGCACGAATATCTCGATGTCCTGCCGGGCGGAGTGGAATACCTTGAGCACGTTGGGATCGGCCAGCAGGTCAAGGACCGGCGCCAGATCGATGCCATCGGCCAGCGGGTCGATCGCCGCGGCCTGATCGGCGCCGGCGATCTGCACGAGGCAGAGCTTGGGCCAATAAGTGCTTTCGCGCAGGAACTCGGTGTCGACGGTGACGTACGGCTCCCGCGTCATCGCGGAGCAGAAGGCGTCAAGAGATTTTTGATCGGTGATGAGTGTCATGGTGGCAGCGTTATGCCACGTCACAGCCGCCCGGTACAGCCTCCGGTGCAGTTGTCGAAAATCCAAAGACGCTTTGATCTGTCATCCGTCGGCGGCTTGCTTTACGCGGGTCGCCAGCGCCTTGCGGTCGATCTTGCCGACGGAAGTTTCGGGAAGCGCGTCCAGAAAGATGATCTCGGCGGGCCGGTGGGTCCGCGACAGCGACGAAGCCACCAGATCGCACAGACGGTCGGCATCGCGGGGGGTGCCGTCCGCCAAAACGACGAAGGCGACCGGCACCTGGCCCAGATCATGGTGGGCGCGGCCGACAACGCAGCAGGTCCGGACACCCGGGTCGGCGGCAAGCGCCTGTTCGATCGCCTGCGGCGACAGATTCTCGCCGCCCCGAATGATGACTTCTTTCAGGCGGCCGGTGATGGTCAGGTAGCCGTCGGCGTCGAATCGGCCAAGATCGCCGGTGCGAAGCCGCCCATCGACGACGGCGCGGTCGGCCTGGGGATCGGCGCCGAGATAACCGGTCATGAGGCTGGGCCCCGAGATCGCAATCTCTCCTTCCTCGCCGTCGGCCACCGGCTCGCTGCTGCCGGGCTTCAGCAGCGACACCTGCTGGCCGTGCAGCACCGTCCCGACGGTACCGATCCGGCGCCTGCCCGGCGGATTCATCAGGCTGGTGCAGGTCGCCTCCGACAATCCGTACGAGACGACGAGATCACAACCCATATGAGCCTCGACCCGCCGGTGAAGATCCTCGGTGATCGGGGCCGACCCGCAGCGGGCCATGCGCAGGCCCTGCAACGCCTCGCGGTTGAATGGCTGGTCCAGAAGGCGCGCATACATGGTGGGCACGCCGGTTATGATCGTCGGGCGGTGCCGGTCGACCAGATCGGGAAAGGTGTCGGCCTTGAAGCGTCCGCCCAGGACGACGGTGGCGCCCGCCAGCAATGGCGCGAATATCTGATTGTTCAGGCCGTTGGTGTGATGGAGCGGCATGCTGTGCAGCAACCGGTCTCTGTCCGTCAGCTGCGTATGACGAATGACGCCATCGGCATTGCTGAGCAGATTGCGGTGTGAAAGCATTACCCCTTTCGGGTGGCCTGTGCTGCCCGAGGTGAACAGCAACAGCGCCCGGTTGTCGGGTCCGAGGTCGAGGTCGCGATAGGCGGCCGCTGTACTGAAATCCGCCGCGATCAGACGGCTGGCGCCATATCCAAGGTCCCGGGCACAATCCATGTGATCGTCGTCGGCCACGATCCACGCCGCCCCGACCGCCGACAGCATGGCGCGCAATTGCCCGGCCGATAGCTGGCTGTCGAGCGGGCAGGGGCAGGCGCCGGCCCAGAGGGCCCCGAGGATGGCAATCACCGCATCGATCGACCGGTTCATGGCGATGGCGACGATATCGCCGCGCGCCGTCCCCATCGTGACGAGCGCCGCCGCCGCTGCTGCCGTTCGTTCGGCCAGCGCGGCATAATCCAGCTGTTCGGAGTCCGAGACCAGCGCAATGCGCTCCCGCAGATCCGACGAGTGCCATTGCCGGTAGCAGGCTTCGGGAAGGGAGGGCCACTGAAAATTCATGAAGGTCACCGCAATTCGATCGCCGCATCGCGTTCGAAGCGCTGTTCCGGGTCCAGTGCGGCCAGCGCCGCGCGCTCGCGATCGGTCGGCAACGGCGTGGGTCTGGCGGAGGTTGCGTCGAACGCAAAACCGGTCCGGTCGCGCACTTCGTCCAGGCTGGCTTCCGGATGCCAGGACTCCAGCGCCAGTCGACCGTCGCGCTTGACGAAGACGGCGATCGGCGTGGCGACGCCGTGGAATCCGCCCCACGAGGTCACGAAATCCAGCCTTTCGACCAGCGTGCGGGGCGAGTGCTCGGTTCGCCAGGTGCAGGCGCGATTGGCCGTCGGCAGCATGACGGCCCCGCCGCCACCGCCGGGCAGCCGCACCTTGGGCGCATGCCAGTCGCCGATGACCGAGTTGTTCGCCGACCCCTCACCGTCGATCTGGGCAGCGCCCAGATAGGCCAGATCCATCTGCCCGCGCGTGCACAGGTCGTAGAAATCCTCATTCGAGAAAATCGACGCCGACTGTTCGGCCAGGAGCGGATCGGAACTCGACAGCGGAATTGCCGAGGGCTCCGGATCGACGCCGCCGGCGACGTTGATATAGATGAAATCCCAGTCATAGGCGCGCTTGGCCATCAGGCAGGCCAGCATCGGCAGCGTCGAGTTGACGCCGCTGAAGGTGACTTCGCCGGGCCGAATGAAGCGGGCGAGATTGGTGACGATATAGGAAAAGCCCGTCCAGGTATCAGTCATCGATCAAGCCCTGCTTTCCGGTGCGGCATCGAGATGGCGGGAGAGATCCTTGTCGGCGACATAGGCCTCGACCGCCGGATAATCGATTCCATAGTCCGGCCAGGCCGATCCGGGCCAGGCGCCGTTCGGCACGACGGTTACGGCTTCGACCATGAAATACGGCACGAGAGTCCATTCCGGCCGGGCTTTGAATTCGCGCGTGTCGACCTCGCGTTCGGCCACGACCAGCACGCTTTTGGCGGCACGGGTCATGATCCGGTCCCAATGGCTGGTGCCGGCGACGCGGACATTGCCCTCGGTGTCGACCTCGGTCGCGTGGATGACCGCGAAATCCGGTGCGATAGCCGGGATGACCCAGACATCGCTGTTGGAGCCATAGGGGTCGGCCAGCGCCTTCCACCCGTTCAGTTCGGGAATGTCGCTGCCGTGCAGGCCGCCGCAGGGCTGAAACGGAACGCCGAAGGCAGCGGCCCGCAGCCCCGCCGTCAGACTGGCGCAGGCGTGTTCCTCCAGTTCCAGCGCACCGCTTTCCACGGCTTTGCGATAGCCCCGCGCCAGACCGAAATTGCCCTCCATCGCCACGATGCCGGCCCGTGCCTTGCGGGCGGCACCGGCCCGGCACAGAATATCCAGATCATAGCCTGGCGATTGCTTGATGATCTCCAGGTCGCGGCGGCCCTGGCGGATCAACTCGCGCACGAAGGCGAACGGCCCCCGGTGCAGAAAGCTGCCGCCCAGCGCCACCGAGGCGCCGTCCGGCACCCTGGCCGCCAGCTCGGCCAGCGAGACCTGCTTGTTCTTGTCGATGAATCTGAGGGCCATGAGCGGTCTCCTGCGTTATCGCGGCGCGGCGAGGTGCTGGCGAATGCGGTCCACCAAACCCGGTTCCGCGGCCGACCGGACGAGCCGGGCGAGATCGCCGTCGGATCCGTCGTCGCCAAGCGCCTCGTAAAGCTGCGACCGGCTGGTATCGGGAAGGCTGCGCGCGGCATCGGCGGCCTCAGCAATGATTTCGGGCCATGCAGGCTGATCGGCGATCCGGGTCGCGAAGCCGATCTTGCGCGCCTCGGCCGCGTCGAATGGGCGTGCCGTCTCCAGTATACCCCGTGCCATGTCGCGGCCGACCAATTTCGCAAATCGCCGCGTTCCGAGCACGATGCCGAATTTCAGGCCCGGCATCCGGAACTCTGCACCCTCGGCTGCGATGCGCCACTTGCAGGCGGCGAACAGGTCGGCCCCGGCGCCGAACGTGCGGCCATGGGCAAGGCCGAGGGTCAGGAACGGGGCCCGGTCGATCATTTGCAGCAGCACCTCGATGCGCACGAATCGCAACAGCAATTCGCCATCACTCGATTGGTCGATGCCGCCAAAATCAAAGCCGGCGCTGAAGTTCCGGCCCGTGCCCTGCAGCACCAGCAAGCGGGTGCTGTCGCCGTATGCTTCGGTAACCGTCCGGATCAGGGCTTCGACGACGTCGGCGCCAAGGGCGTTCCGCTTCTCGGGCCGGTCGAGCGTGACCGTGCAGACGTCGTCGCGGCGGTCGATGCTGAGACCGGCGGTCATCAGGTTTTGCCCCGTGGCAAGGCACCCAGCACTTCTTCGGTATGCTCACCCAGCGCCGGCGGCCCGCGCCGAATCGCGGTCTGCTGATCGGAGAACGCCACCGGCGGGCCGAAAGTCCGGGTCCGTTGACCATTGGGCAGGTCGATCGGCTGAACCCAGCCCATATGCGCGACCTGCGGATCGTCCAGCACTTGTGAGTATGCGTTGATGGGTGCGCAGGGGACGCCCGCCGCGCGGAATCGTTCGAGCCAGTCGGCGGCATCCGCCGTGGCGAAGATTTCCTCAAGGATCTCCCGCAGTACAATCTGGTGGGCGGCGCGGGCCGATGTGTCGGTGAACCGGGGATCGCTCGCCAGATCGGGCCGCTCCACCGTGGCGCAGACGCTGTGCCACAAGGCGTCGTTGCCGGCCGCCATGCCGAAATATGTATCCCGCGCCTGGAACGCCTGATAGGGGGCATTGCGGGGATGAGCAGAGCCCATGCGGCCGGGATCCTTGCCGCTGCCGAAATATTCCGAGGTCTGCAGCGCCGCGATCCCCAGCGTCGCGCCCAGCATCGACACGTCGATATGCGTTCCCGGACCGCCCGCGGCCACACCGCGCAGGGCCGCGCAGATCGAGAACGCCGCATAGAGCCCCGACGAGAAATCAGCGACCGGCACCCCGCATTTGACCGGACCGCCATCGGCTTCGCCGGTCACGCTCATGATGCCGGCCATGGCCTGGACCGTCAGGTCGAAGCCGCCTTCCTGCGCGCGCGGTCCCGATTGGCCATAGGCCGAGATCGAGCAATAGATCAGCGACGGGTTGTCCTTGTGGACTGCCTCGAAGCCCAGCCCCAGACGATCCATCACACCGGGGCGATTGTTTTCAATCACCACATGGGCGTCGCGCATCAGGGCCAGTGTCCGCTCGCAATCCTCAGGGTCTTTCAGGTTCAGGGCGACCGAACGCTTGTTGCGGTTCAGAGAGGCAAAATTCTCGCTGAAGCCCTCGTTCAGCGGCGGCCAGCTGCGAAGGCTGTCGCCGCCCTTCGGGTTTTCGACCTTGATCACGTCCGCGCCCATGTCGGCCAGCAACATGCCGCAGAATGGGCCGGCGGCAACATTGCAGAATTCGATCACGCGGATTCCGTGGAGGGGTGACGTCACGGGGCTGTTTCCTGACTTGCGTTGGTCCGGTTTTTCAGGTGTTCTAATATTCAGGACAATGTCCTATATTTTGGGCATATGCGCGTTCATGTGTCAAGAACGGTCGAGACCCGAGGGTGACCCGTCATGGACAAGACATTGATCAAGGGGCTGACTTTGCTGGAAGTTCTGGCCCGCGGCCCGTCGCCGCGGGGAGTCAGCGATCTGGCACAGGCCACCGGCCTGACCCGCAGCAACGCGCATCGCACGCTGCAGACGCTGGTCGCGGCCGGATACGCCCGCCAATGCCCGGACGGTCGATATGACTGCAGCTTGAAGGTATTCGAGCTGGGGAACGCGGTGATTGGCCGGATCGACGTCGCGAGTGTCGCCGGTCCCTTCATTCAAGCCCTGGCGGAGAAATCAGAGGAGACAGTCCACCTGTCCGTCCTCGACGATACCGACGTCGTCTATGTCCAGAAGATTGACAGCCCGCAGCCGGTGCGGGCCTATTCCCGCGTCGGCGGGCGCGCGCCGGCATCGTGCGTCGCCACCGGCAAGGCGCTGCTTGCCTTTCAGGCGCCGATGGGGGCGGAGCAGATTTCCCGCTATCTGTACGCCCACACGCCGCACAGCATTACCGACCCCACGGCCTTCGCGGCGGAGCTGGACCGGATTCGCCGCCAGGGCTATGCGATCAATCGCGGTGAATGGCGCGAGAGCGTGTGCGGGCTGGCCGCGCCGATCTTCGACGCCACCGGACAGGCGGTGGCGGGCGTCGGCATCTCCGGTCCCCGGCAACGGCTCACCGTTACCCGGCTGCGGGCGTTCAGCGGCGATGTTCTGGCCACGGCGTCGGCGATCTCCGGGGCGCTGGGGTATTCCGGGGCGGGGCATTCGGACAATGCGCGTGGCTCGGGGCCGCATGGCGCTGGCGATGCTTGACATTGAGGCCCGTTCGGTGTGGTTTTCGCGGGCGTTTCGGCCCGTCTTGCGACGGCGGATTCGTTCGCCTATTTCAGCCCGTCCCTATTGTCACGAAAGCAGTTCATAGTGATGCATCCGTTCCGCACCCATACTTGTGGCGACCTCCGCGATACCGACGCCGGAGAAACCGTGCGCCTTTCCGGCTGGATCCACCGCAAGCGCGACCATGGCGGGTTGCTCTTCGTTGATCTGCGCGATCATTTCGGCATCACGCAATGCGTGATCGATATGGGCGACAAGACGGGCAGCGATGCGGCCCTGATGGAAATGGCCGAAAGCTATCGTCTGGAAAGCGTCGTGACGGTGACGGGCGAGGTCGTGCGCCGGACCGAGGATACCATCAACGAGAACAACCCCACCGGCCGGGTCGAGTTGCGGATCCGTGACGTGGTGCTGCAGTCGGCGGCGGACCAGGTGCCGCTGCAGGTCAACAGCGATGCGGATGCGGGCGAGGAAATCCGCCTTCGCCACCGCTATCTGGACCTCCGCCGGATCAAGATGCAGCGTAATATCTGGCTGCGCAGCGAGATCATTTCGTCGATTCGCCGGCGCATGATCGAGCAGGGCTTCAACGAGTTCCAGACCCCCATCCTGACGGCATCGAGCCCGGAAGGCGCGCGCGACTTTCTGGTCCCGTCCAGGCTGCATCCCGGCAAATTCTACGCGCTGCCCCAGGCGCCGCAGCAGTTCAAGCAGCTGTTGATGATGGCCGGGTTCGACAAATATTTCCAGATCGCGCCATGTTTCCGCGACGAGGACAGCCGCGCCGACCGGTCGCCGGGTGAGTTCTATCAGCTCGATTTCGAGATGAGCTTCGTGACCCAGGACGATGTGTTCGCGGCGATCGAGCCCGTCCTGCACGGTGTGTTCGAGGAGTTCGCCGGTTTCACCGGCAGCCGTCGTCCGGTGACGCCGCCCCCGTTCCCCCGTATTCCCTATGACGAGGCGATGCTGAAATACGGCTCCGACAAGCCGGATCTGCGCAACCCGCTGGTGATTACCGATGTTACGGAGATTTTCCAGCGCGAGGACGTCGCCTTCAAGGCGTTCCGCTCGACCATCGAAAAGGGCGGCGTCGTGCGGGCCATCCGGGCGCCGGCAGTCGGCGACCGGCCGCGGTCGTTCTTCGACAAGCTGAATGCGTGGGCGCAGGATCAGGGCGCGCCTGGGCTCGGCTATATCCTGTTCGCCGACGGGCAAGGCAAGGGACCGATCGCAAAATTCGTGCCCGAGGCCGCCCAGGCGGCGCTGCGCGAGATCGCCGGGCTTGAGGACGGCGATGCGGTGTTCTTCGTTTGCGATCAGCCGACGCAGGCTGCGCGGATGGCCGGGCTGGCCCGGACCCGCATCGGCGAGGAAATGGAGCTGATCGACCACAACCGTTTCGATTTCTGCTGGATCGTCGACTTCCCGATGTTCGAGCTGAACGAGGATACCGGCCGGGTCGATTTCAGCCACAACCCGTTCTCGATGCCGCAGGGCGGGCTGGAGGCGCTGGAAAACCAGGATCCGCTGACGATCAAGGCCTTCCAGTACGACATCGTCTGCAACGGCGTGGAACTGTCGTCCGGTGCGATCCGGAACCACCGCGCCGACATCATGTACAAGGCCTTCGATATTGCCGGATACCCGGCCGAGGTGCTCGAAGAGCGGTTCGGCGGCATGCTGTCGGCGATGAAATTCGGCGCTCCGCCCCATGGTGGCTCGGCGCCGGGTATTGACCGCATTGTCATGCTGCTGGCCGATGTGCCGAATATCCGCGAGGTCATTGCCTTCCCGCTCAACCAGCGTGCGGAGGATCTGATGATGGGCGCCCCCAACGCGGTGGACGACGCGCGGCTGCGCGAACTGCATATCCGGCCGGCGCCCCCGCCGACCACCGCGAAGAAGCCGGCGGAGGGCTGAGCCTGCGCCGACCTGTCGTGACTCGTCAGGCGACCCGGGCCGGCGGTTCCTGTCCGCTGAAATAGGCCGCGATGTTGTCGAGGCAGCAGAAGCCCATGGCGTTGCGTGTCTCGACCGTCGCGCTGCCCATGTGTGGCAGGATGTAGCAGTTATCGATGTCGAAGTAGCCGGGATTGACCTTGGGCTCGCCCTCGAAAACGTCCAGCCCGGCCGACTGCAGCCGACCCGATTTCAGGGCCCGGATCAGTGCTTCGTCATCGACGACGCTGCCGCGCGCCGTGTTCACCAGAATGGCGTTCGGCGGCATCATGTCGATGGTCCGATCGTTGATCAGGTGATGGGTCTCCGGAGTGCCGGGGCAGTTGAGCGACAGGACATCCGATACGCGCAGCAGCGATTCAACGGTGTCGTGATAGGTGGCTGCCAGGGCTTCGGCCTCGGCGACCGGGCGGCGGTTGTGATAGTGGATCTTCATGCCGAATGCGCGGGCACGGGCGGCGACCGCCTGGCCGATCCGTCCCATGCCCAGAACGCCCAGGCGCTTGCCCCTCAGATCGGTGCCCAGAAACTGGGTCGGCGCCCAGCCCGTCCAACGCCCTTCGCGCAGGATCTTCTGCCCCTCATAGGCCCGCCTTGCGGCGCCCAGCATGACCAGCAGCGTGATATCCGCGGTCGCGTCGGTCAGGACGTCGGGGGTGTTGGTAACGACGAAGCCGAGCTTGCGAGCCGCGTCCAGATCGATATGGTCGGTGCCGACGGACAGCGTCGCAACGATCCTGATCGATTTCGGCAGCGCGGCAAAGGCGTCCCCGGTCATCTTCTCGCTGCCGGTGATCAACAGCGCGTCTGCCTTTTCCGCTTCGGCGGCGATCTTGTCGAGGCCGATCGGGCCGCCATCTTCGTATAGCAGGGGCGAGAACTCGGTCCGCAGCCGGGCCTCCACATCCGCGGGTAACCTGCGCGTTACCAGAACCCGCGGCCGGGGCCGGCTTTCGGCTGCATTTTCCGTCATTTCGGCGTCGCTTTCCATGTTGGTGCCGTTATTCGATGATTGTGTTGACGTCTGGATGAGTCTAACCGCCAAGCGTATGTCCTGCACGGCCTTTGAAGCGAGGGGATCATGACAATCGTATTTCACGCGAGCGGGCGCCCGAACCCGGCAATCGACTGGAAGCGGCCGCTTGGCGGCGTGGGGCTGGCGGCGGCGCTGTTGCTGACCGGTGCGCCGATCGCCGATGTGGTCGCCGACACCCCGAACAGCGGGGTCGGTGGCCCCGGAGGGCTGGCCTCTCACCGGACCTTATACGAGTTTTCGCTGGCCGAGTCCGGCGCGCGCGGCGGGTTGGAGAGCATTTCCGGCACGATGTCCGCTGAGTGGTCGCATGATTGCGAAGGCTGGACGATCGCGCAAACCGTCGACATGGTGCTCTATGACCGAATGGGCGGTGCGATCGAGATCGCGTCCACCTATGCCACGTGGGAGGCTTTCGACGGATCGTCGTTCAGCTTCCGGCTGGCACAGGATTCCGATGTGACCGGTAGCCAGACCCTGCGTGGAACCGCTACCCGGCGCGACGGAAATGACGGGGGTGAGGGGCGAGTTGCCGTGGAGTACCGTTCCCCGACAGAGGGCAGCGAGACCTTGCCGGCCGGTATCATCTTTCCGGTCGCGCACACGGTCGAGCTGATCGAGCGCGCCGCAGCGGGCGAACCGTTCTATGCGGCCACCGTGTTCGATGGCACCGAGATGGATTGGGAACAGAAGGGCAGCGCTTTCGACATCAGCGCGACGGTTTCTGCCGCCGGGCTGCAAGCCGGACCTGAAACCGGATCCGAAACCGATGAAAGAATCGATGACAGCCTTCGTGAAGCCGAAGCCTGGCGCATCGTCCTGGCCCATTTCTCGTCGGATGCGGAACTCATGTCGCCGGAGTTCCAAACGACGATGCGGCTGTTCGGGAACGGTGTCGCCGACCGGCTCGCACTGGACTATGGCGATTTCGTCGTCGACGCCACGCTGACGGAACTGGAGCGCCTTCCCGAGCCGTCCTGCGAGGGATAGGCCCGCCACGTCCCGCTTGCCGACATCGCCTATTTCGGCAGCGACCGACCGGTGACGATCGCTCGATCGCCGAGCTTTCCGCGGATCGCCGTCATGGCCGATTCGACGGATTTTCGCTTTGCCAGGCCCGGATCGGCGAGATCGGCCGGATCGGCGTCACAGCCGGGCGCCAATTCCGATACGCCGACTCCGATCAGCCGGAATCCGCTGCCGGCGGCGGCTTCGCGCGCCATTGCCGAGGCCGTGTCGAACAGCCGTCCGGCCAGTTGCGTCGGCGAGTGGAGCCGCCGGTTGCGGGTTACCGTACGGAAGGATCCGGTTTTCAGTTTCAGGACGACGGTGCGGCCGCAGAGGTCAAGGGTCACCAGCCGCCGGGCGACTTTTTCCGAAAGTGGCCACAACCGGTCGAGCAGGGCGTCGATGTCGTTGATGTCACGGTCGAATGTCTGTTCGGCTGAAATCGATTTGGCCGCGCGTCCCGGAGAGACCGCGCGATCGTCGCGGCCCATTGAGAAGGCCGCCAGTCGCGTTCCGACCGAGCCATAGCGGGCCACCAGCCGCGCTGGATCGCGAAGGCGCAGGTCGGCGATCGTCCTGATATTGTCGGATGCCAGCTTGCGGGCCAGGGCCTGACCGACGCCCCACAAATCCGAGACGCGCCGGGGGCCCAGAAAATCCAGCGTCTCAGCGCGGCCGATGATCGCGAAACCGCGCGGCTTGTCCAGGTCCGACGCCATTTTCGCCAGAAGCTTGTTGTGGCTTAGGCCAACGGACACGGAAATGCCGGTTTCAGCTTCGATCCGGCGCACCAGCCTCGCCGAGACGACCGCCGGACATGCGCCGTGCAGGCGCTCGGTGCCGCTCAGGTCCAGGAACGCCTCATCGATGGACAGCGGCTCGACCAGCGGCGTTGCAGCTTCGAGTATTGAGCGAATCGCGCGGCCGGTTGACTTGTACTTCGCCATATCCGGCCGGACGACGATGGCATCGGGGCACGCTTCGAGTGCCTTGAACATCGGCATGGCCGACCGTACCTCCGACATCCGGGCGATATAGCAGGCAGAGGTGACGACCCCGCGACGGCCGCCGCCGACAATGACCGGGCGCTGCGCAATCGTGGGGTCATCGCGCTTTTCGACGGCAGCATAAAAGGCGTCGCAGTCCAGGTGGGCAATCGTCAGGGTCTTCAATTCGCGGTGCGCCACAAGACGGGGCGATCCGCAATGCGGGCATCGTGCGGGTAGCCGACCGTCGTGATCGGCTGTGGAATCGCAATCCCGGCACAGGGATGTTAACCAATTGTCATTGATCGACATGGTACGGCTATCATGAGATAAGAACGGGTTGATCATATGATGTTAACGGAAAACCCTTAGGGGTGACAGATGGTGCGCATGGTGGTTCGATTTCCGATCGGGCTATCTTCGGGAGACTGGTTCTCCGCCCGGAGGGGGAGGTCGATGCTATGGCGTGTATCTTGAGTGGGGATAGCGACCGATGACAGTCAATATTCCACCCGATCCGACTACCGAGGGGGCGCCGGGTTCAGCCAGCGATAATTTCTACGCCTTATTTGCCACGGTGACTGCCAGAATATAAGTGTCTGTGGCAGTCATTGTTACCTGACAAAAGTCAGCGTATAATCACCTGATCTACCTATTCGCCTTTGCCGAGGAAAAAACAATATGTCAAAGACGGTTTTGATCGTTGAAGACAATGAACTCAATATGAAGTTATTCAACGACTTGCTCGAAGCGCATGGATATACGACCCTTCAGACCAAGGACGGTATGGAGGCGCTGAAAATTACCAGAAAAGAAAAGCCGGATTTGATTCTGATGGATATTCAGTTGCCGGAAGTGTCCGGTCTGGAAGTTACCAAGTGGATCAAAGAGGATGACAACCTGAAGTCCATACCGGTGGTTGCCGTGACCGCTTTCGCTATGCGCGGCGACGAGGAGAAAATACGGGAAGGAGGCTGTGAAGACTACATAGCCAAACCGATCTCCGTTTCGAAATTCCTTGAGACCGTTCAAAAATATCTGGGTTAGGGTAAGCGATGTCGGCACGGGTTCTGGTCGTCGATGACGTATCGGCCAATGTCAAGCTACTCGAAGCAAAGCTTACGCGTGAGTATTTCGATGTATTGACCGCGTCCGATGGTTATCAGGCCCTCGAAAAAGCCGAGGCCGAGCAACCCGACATCATACTTCTGGATGTTATGATGCCCGGCATGGACGGTTTCGAGGTGTGCGAAAAGCTCAAGGCGAATCCGGCGACCCAGCATCTGCCGGTGGTCATGGTAACGGCGCTCAGCGATACGGCCGACAAGGTTCGGGGGCTGGAAGTCGGCGCAGATGATTTTCTGACCAAGCCGGTCAATGATACGGCGTTGTTTTCCCGCGTCCGCTCGCTGACGCGGCTGAAAATGATGATGGACGAGTGGCGGGCACGGGAGAGCACCAGCAACGAACTTGGCGTCATCGAGCGTGGTCCCTGCGAAATCGAAGAAGACGGAACCCGTGCCGGGATCCTGGTCATCGAAGACAGTGCCATGGATCGTGATCGGATCGAAACGACCCTGGCGCAGCAGGATCACAATCTCACACTTGTGGAGACGGGTGTGGAGGGCCTTCAGACGCTGTCCGCGGACATGTTCGATCTGATCATCATCAGCCTGACCTTGATCGACGAGGACGGACTTCGCCTTTGTTCCCAGATTCGCAGCCAGGAACGCAGCCGTCAGATACCCATTCTGTTATTGGCTGATGACGGCGATCTCGACCGTACCGCCAAGGGCCTGGAACTCGGCGCGAACGATTATCTGGTCAAGCCGATCGAGCGGAGCGAGCTGCTGGCCCGAGTCCGAACCCAGATTCGCCGGAAGCGCTATCAGGACCGCCTGCGCCAGAATTACGAGGAAAGCCTGTCGATGGCGCTGACCGACAGCCTGACCGGGCTGTTCAATCGCCGCTATCTGACCACACATCTTGAACGGATCATCCAGCGCATATCCGAGACCCGCAAACCGGTTTCCGCGATCCTTTTCGATATCGACCATTTCAAGATCGTCAATGACACGTACGGCCACGCTGTGGGCGACGAAGTGCTCAAGGAAATCGCCGATCGCGTCAGCCGGAACCTTCGCAATTTCGACATGGTGGCGCGGATGGGCGGCGAGGAATTCGTTATCATAATGCCGGAAGCGCCGCTGGAGGCCGCGTCCTTCGTGGCGGAGCGGTTGCGTATGCGTATCGCCAACGAGCCCTTCAAGGTCAACGCGCCGGTCGGGCAACTCGACGTTTCCGTCAGCCTCGGCGTCGCGTCGGTCCATGACGCCGGCGCACGCCCGGAAGCGCTGATCGAACGGGCAGATAAGGCGTTGTATGCGGCCAAACACAAGGGCCGCAACTGCGTCGTCGCCGACGGCCTCGACGACATCTGACGTCGCGCGCCTGACGTCCTTGGAACTCCCTGGGGCTGCCTCTACGAGATTCACACATCGAGATCGATTACGGTGGATGGTGCTTTCCCCACCCTGATCGTCCCGGGCGCTTTTCGTTTCCTGGCGAATGGACAACGGGACAGCGCCCAAAAAATTCCCCCGCCCCGGACGCGATGCACCATGAAATGGTGCTTCGCAGATCCGGGGCCCATACTGCCAACGCTCTCGCGGCGCGTGTGGACCCCGGATGGCGCTTCGCGCCTCCGGGGAGGGAATGAAAAGCGGATTTCGGCTTAACAAGTACAGTTGGCGCTGCACCGACAATCTGTGAATCCCGTAGGACCGGTGTCGGGACGATCAGGAGCGTCGCGCGTTGCCACCCTCGCCAATTCTCAGCCGCCGCACGAGACAGTCGTCGCTACTCCACCACGATTGTGGTTCCCGCGAGTCGGGCGTGCACTGCGGGGTCGTACATATCCTCAACATAGGCGCCCGGCAGGGTATAGGTTCCCGGCGTCACCGCGCGGAGCAGGAAAGCCAGCCGGAATCCGGCTTCTGCGGGGTTGTCCGGGGCGTAATACGGATCGGGGGCGGCAACGACCCGGTCGTCGCGGATATCGACGCTGACCGTCGGTGTGACCCTTCCGATCCATGGATAGATCGAGCCGATGGTGTCGCCGGTGAGGCGCAGGTCTTCGGCCTCCCAGCCGGCCGGCAGCCACTGCGCCACGACCAGATCGCGGATCCGATCGCTATCCGCCTGTCCGCTCAGTACCATGACCACCGTCTGGCCGCGGCTCATGCCGTCGAAGTCAACCGGTGTGCCGTCGGTCGAATAGAAATCGCGGTAGAGGGTGGCGCCGGCTTGTGTGGCCGACGGTGCGGCTTTGGGCAGGCCCCGGATGGTCAGCCGGTGGCTCACAGGGGCTTCTCCCCGGTTCTCGATCCGAAAGCCCTGACGGAGAAGGTCGGGATCGACAGTGCGCGTAATTGGCGTCAATCGATCCACAACCGATTCCGATCCGATGGTAACCGATAGCGGACCCTGATCGGCCATGGCGGCGGAAGCGGCGCGGAGGCTCCAGGCCAGTTCCTGGGTATTGGGGTAGGGATTATCGCTGATATCGGCGGCGATGTCGGCCCAGAGCGCATCGAGCGTGCCGTCCGGCATGTCGGATTCACCCACCGTCAGGGCGACCAGTGCCGCCTGATCGCGCAACGGCGAGCCATAGTCCCTGCGAGAGGCGTGGGACGCCGTTGACGGCGCGAATTCGATTTCCGGGGCTGTCGCGCGATCAATGACCTGCGCTGCCCGGGTCCGGTCGCCCTGTTCGGCCAGTGCGGCCGCCAATGCGGCCAGGCCGACGCCCGGCTGCATCTGATCGAGCCGGGCCTCGAAGATATAGCGAAGATCGGCCAGCGTGTCCCTTCCGGCCATGGTCAGCACGTAGAGGCCGTAGAGCTGGGCATCGAGGATATCACTATCGGAGGCTACATTGGCGGTTTGCTGCTCGATCCACGACAGGGCCGCCGACAGCGGTGCGCCGGGCACGGTGAAATCGCGCTTCGCTGCTTCAAGCAGAAAGTCCGACACATAGGCTGTCAGCCAGAGCGATTCCGGTCCCCCCGCACCCCAAAGCGAAAAGGCGCCGGTCGATGATTGCTGCGCCGCCACCCGGAAGATCGCCTGCTGGACGGCCTGTCGCGGCGTTTCCAGGCCGGCCAGCGCGGGTGCAAACGGGCCGTCGGCAAGGACCAGCAGCGGGAAGGCGCGGCTCGTCGTCTGTTCGATGCAGGCGAACGGATAATCCGCGAGTTGAGCGGTCAGGGCAGGGATGTCAATGGTCGGCCCGCTGCCCAGAACCTGCGTCACGCGCGTGGTGTCCGGCAGAAAGCCGGCGGTGATGTCGTCGCTGAGCGTAAGGCCGCCACCAACCGGGATCTCACTGAGGAGGGAGCGGGTTTCCGGTGGATGAGCGGAACGCACGCCAAGGCTGCGGTGGCGTTCGATCAGCAGCCCGTCCGGTCCCTCCAGGCGCAACGATATCGTCGTATTGCCGATCAGATCCGCCCGCAATTCCAGGGTGTCGGTCCAGACCTCGCCTTCGCCCAATGAAAGGGTTCGGGCGTCGGGGCCCTTCAGGGCGACCGCGCCGTCGCTGTCCAGGGTCAACGAGTAGTCGCCCGCCGGGCCGTCCAGGTTTCGAAGCTGAAGGGTCGCCTCGGCACGGTCGCCGACGGCCAGGAAACGGGGCAGAACCAGATTGGCGACGACCGGCGCCCGCACGGTCATATCGCTGTCGGCGGCGCCGAGACGGTCGGGCGACCACGCCACGGCCGTAAGCCGGAGGCGTCCGTTGAAATCCGGAACCGGCAGCGTCGCTTCGATGCGGCCGTCGGCATCGGCGGTCAGGATTTCCGACACCCAGGCCGCCACCTCGATCGACGGATCGGGCAGGCCTTCGGGGTCGTCCAGCGCCCAGTCGCCGCCGGTGCGCAGTGTTCCCACCCTGTCGCCGGTCGGATCGATAAGGTTGCCGAACAAATCGCGTATGGCAACGGCGGCCCGGCGCTGGCCGAAGGCGTGGCCGAGCGGGTCCGGGACGCTGTGATCGGTCAGGCCGAGAACGGCGTCGTCCACAGCGGCGAGGATGACATGACCGCCAGCCGGATCGCCGTTGGAATCGGTCAATGCCAGGGATACAGGCACCTCGGTTTGCGGTCGGACCATATCCGGCGCGTCGAGTGCCAAGTTCAGCGTCGCGGGCGCGGGGTCCAGGCCGATCCAGCGCAGGCCGACGGCACGGCGCGGCAGCGGGCCCGACACGCTGTCGGCCGACGCGATGGCGGTCACCAGGACATAGGCGCCGTTCTCCCAATCGTCGGAAACCGGTATTTCGAGGCGAGCGGTGCCGTCGGGCGCTGACACGCGCTGGAAGCTATGGATGGACCTGTCGGCAACGGCGACGATCAGTTCGGCTTCGGGATAGGGCGTTTCGATCAGCACCTCGGCGATGTCGCCGGGGCGGTAATCATCGCTGCTGAGGGATACCGTGACGTTGTCCGCGTTCTCCTGGTCCTCGCCGGTTCCCCAATAGCCGGCGGCGAAGCGGACGCTGGTTTCGGTGCCTTCAGCGGCCATGGTGGCAGAGGTAGAGGGGGCGGGATGGGCCTCGATCCGATAGCGGCCCCAATCGACTGCTTCGTCCACCCGCGCCATGCCGTCAGCGCCAGTCGTGACGGTGTCGCCGCCCACCCGCGTATCGGTGACCAGTTGCTCGGCGTACCAGCTACCATATTCGCGATACCAGACGTAGTCGTATTGCTCGCGATAGAGGTCATAGGTAATCTCGACGCCGGTCATCGGCGCGCCGTCGGTGTCGACCGCCAGGATCGAAAAGCCCGCGACGTCATCGATGTCCCACGCGCCCTCGCGGTCGGGACGGATGCCGACATAAAGCGGCGCCTCGCGGAGGGGAACCGTGGTCCGGTCGCGGGCGGAGCGGCCGCCGGGTTCGTCTACCCAGGCGGTGACGACCGCCTCCAGCGGGCGATCAGCCAGCGGCCGCGGTCGGTGAAATATGGTCGCCGTGGCGCGGCCATCGGCGTCCAGCAGAATCGTCGCCGGTTCTTCCTGCTCTGGCAGAAACGGTACTTGCTCCAGCCCGAAACGGAAGTCCGGGTAGGCCGGGAAGGGTGTCTCCGCCGCTTGAACCAGTACCTCCACCAATCCGGAAAGATCGGAGGCCGGCGCGCCGAAGAAGAAGTCGGCCCGGATGTCGGCCTCGATGGCCGATGCGCCGTCGCTGGCGACAATCCGCCGGGCGTCGACGTCCACATCGATCTGGGGCGGGACAAAATCGGAAACGAACACGTTGGCTTCGGCAACCACCGGTCCGTCGTCGCCAACGGCGACTTCGAGGGTCCAGCCGCCCGTCGGCGCGGTTGCCGGCAGGTCGATCGCCACCCGATAGCCGCCATCGGTATCGTGAACGATCCGCTGGTCGAATTCGTTGCGAACGGGGTTGATCGTCGTGACCGTCAGCGGCAATCCGGTGACGGCACGGCCGGCGGGATCGCGCAGGAGAACGGACAATATGATCGGCTCTCCCGGGCGATAGAGGCCGCGGTCGGTGAAGGCGAAGCCGTCAAGGTCGGCGGGGGCCAGGCGGCCGTCGCCGCCCCGGTCCAGAAGGTCGTGCCCGGAGATGCGCAGGTCGAGAAAGGCAAAATCCGTTTCGCCGTTCAGGGCGTGGAGCATACCCGGCTCGGCGCCGCCGGTACCGCGCATCAGCCCGGGTGCGAACTGCGCCATGCCATTGGCGTCAGTCGTTGCGGTGCCGAGGACCCTGTTGTTGCGGGCGACCAGCGTCAGTTCGATGTCAGACAGTGGGGTGTTGTTCCGCAGCGAGGTGGCGGCGACATGCAGACCGGCATCGGATGCCATCGTCGTCAGCCCGGTGTCCGTCGCGACGAACCATTGGGTTGCCACCGGAACCCAATCCGCCTCCTGGTTGTCGTCGATGCTGGCGGTGAGCAGGTACAGCCCCGGCGAGAAATCCTCCAGTATGTCTCCGACCGGGACGATGGTCGATGCCGGGCGGTTGCGTTCTGTCTGATCCACGGACATCGAGCCGGCCCAGACGGTTTCTCCGTCTTCCTCGGCGATCGCCTCGACCGACCAGCGGTTCAGGTCGCCGTAAAGGATCCATTCGTCGCTGACGGTGGGGATATTGCGCGGATCGATACGCAATAGGCGGAGCGAAGCCTGGTCGGCATTGACCGTGGTCAGCGGAATGCCGCGCCCCAGCCCCAGCGGCAGAATGTGCCCGTCGGAGTCGAAGCGCGCCGTTGGCGTTCGATCGGCGATATAGGCTTCGATGTCGACCGAAGACGCCAGTACCGTACCGTCGGCTGCCGGGGCGCCGTCCCTCAGTTCGATGCTATAAGTGGTCCCGTGCGCCAGCCCGGTCGCGCAGAGCCTGTTGTCCTGGCTGCGGACGTCGAAACCGACGGGTTGAGGCTCGATGCGGAGATAGTCGGTCCAGACGACCCCGTTATTCGCAGCGAAGGACCGGTCGGCGACCATGCAGACCTCGGGGCGATCTCGATCGGACAGCACTTCCTGATTGACGATTTGCAAAGCGTTCGAGGCCGAAGCAATGCCCACCCCCAGGATCGTGACCGCAGCCACGACAGAAAAGCCTGAAAGGACCCTTGTCATTCTGATCTCCGAGGAATGCCGCCCACACAATCCGATTAGCATGCTTTAAACAAAATTCTGTCATTGTATTTCAGTCAAGGCAATCGGTCAGGCCTCTACTGTCGGACACCGGGGCCCGCGAGCAACGAAAGCGACGATCATGTATGTGCGAGAGCCGTCAGCCGGAACCCGGAAAGCCAGCCGGGCATTTGTGCCGCCAGCCGACCGCAGCGGATCGCGCCGCGGCTTCGCGCCGGCATTGCGCTGGCGTACCACGGCGGCGATGGGGCTGGTTTTCCTGTTGCTCGGCTGTGACACCCCTCCGGCGGCTTCGATCGATCCGCTTTATTCCCAGAGTTATTCTCCCGATTATACCCGGGGTTATACCCAGACTTATGCACAACCGTCGGCGGGGTCGCCCGGCGGTCTGCGGGCCGCCAGCGCCATTGTCTCGGCCCCCGATGCCAGTCCAGATACCAATTCCAGGGGCGCCTGGGCCGCGTCGGACTTCTTTGGCGGCGATCCCGAACTGGATGTCGGACCGCCGGAGGTTGACACATATTGGGGAATGATTCTGGCCGAGACCGTACCGATTGCCTGTCCCGGCAGCGCCTGCCCTACGGCACAATGGCGTTCGGTGATCCAACAGGGCCGATCCCTGCCATTGCGCGACCGGGTACTAATGGTTAACCGGTTCGTGCTGCAGCAGGTTGCCTACAGGGAAGACGTCGAGCACCAGCAGGGCGAGGATGACTGGAAAACGCCAGGGCAGACGGCTGAGGTGGGATATGGCGATTGCGAAGACTTCGCGGTGGCGCAGTACTACCTGTTGCGGGCGATGGGAACGCCGCCTGAATTTCTGCGTCTGGTGCGAACCGAAGAGCCGGGCGCCCTGGATCATATCGCCCTTGCGGTGTCGTTCGCCGAGCGGATCGTTGTCATGGACTACGATGGACTCTGGGGTCCCGAACGCTACGGCGCCTTGATCGCGTCGATGAACGAAAACCGCGTCTGGGCGCATGCAGATCCGTTCAACCGGGACAATGCCGAGGCGCGATCGGTCGCCGGATTTGAGGGGGCACGTTGACGGTGGACCGTCGTAAAAATCCGCCGGATCAGCCAGTGGTGCCATTTGCCAACGCGCTCCGAGCAACACCGGTTGGCACACGATAGTCCGACATGTTCTATTCAGGAACGGTCGGAGAAAAAGTAGCGGTCACCGACGCTGTGGAGAAACGGATGTATGACAACGATTTCGACGCCATGATCGCCGAAGGTCTGCGAAGCGAGGTTCCCCAACGCCTGCTGCTCGTGCTGCTCAAGGTTGAAATGTCTGACCAAGTCGCGACGGACAAATCCAGCGGGACTTTGACCCCGGTTATGGTCAACGATATCGAACTCACTTCCAGGGTCAGCCGCAAGGCACTTATGGACGAGGCCGATGGCGTTGGTCATCCATGGGATATGATAATGGCATCGACCGTAGAAAACAAAGGCGGTAAAGCACCCACCGGCGACGATGCCAATCCGCTACTTGAGAAAATGGCAGGCGATGTGCTCCAAGGGCGTGACCTTACCGCTTATGCAGTATTCGACCGGAGCGGAAACCGTTTGGTCGTGAATACCGGTCCTGATGGTTAAGACCCTTCAGCGCCCGCGGAATGTCAGGTTTGCCCGCCGATGCGGCTTACGGATTTGATGCATAGCGCAAAATGACGCCGCCGTTCGTGAGCGCGCTTCGAGCAGGGTCATCGGCTTGCTGGACCAGCCTGCCTGAAAAAGGGGCGTGCCCGAACCGCGGATGTTCCAGGCAATGAGCTTGCGCATCTCCGTCTCCGCCTGCTTCTGACCCTGCCCCGGCAATGTACCCGCAATCTGTCAGTCTGTCGCCCATTGACGAGACGGAAGCATGCGCAGAAGAAGGCTTCTTGCGGAGTCGTGCCGGCGCATCACTCGACGATCATGACGCTGGCACGGCCTGTCAGGCACGTTCCCTGGTGGTGGAGAAAACGAGGTCCGGGTTCGTTTGCTGGACGTGGTTCAGGTCCCAGTTGTTTCGGGCCATATAGACCGGATTGCCGTCACGGTCTTCTGCCATCGATCCCCGGTTCTTTTCCGCGAACTCGCGAACCTCTTTGGCATCACCGCCGACCCAGCGGGCCGTCACATAGGGGGCTGATTCAAACCCGGCCTTGACATTGTATTCGGCGGCGATGCGGGTCGCCAGAACATCCAGCTGAAGTTGGCCTACGACGCCGACAACCCACTGTGATCCGATCATCGGCTTGAACACCTGGGTGACGCCTTCTTCGGCCATATCTTCCAGCGCCGAGCGCAATTGTTTGGCCTTCAGCGGGTCGTCGAGCCTGACACGCTGAAGGATTTCCGGCGCGAAGTCGGGGATGCCGGTAAAGCGCAGCGTTTCGGTTTCTGTCAGGGTGTCGCCGACGCGCAAGGTGCCGTGGTTGGGCACACCGATGATGTCGCCGGGGAACGCTTCTTCGGCCAGTTCGCGGCTTTGCGCAAAGAACAGGATGGGGTTGTATATCTGGTGGGTTTTGCCGGTACGTGGTTGCTTGAGTTTCATGCCCCGTTTGAATCTTCCGGAGCAGAGCCGCATGAAGGCCACCCGGTCCCGATGGTTCTTGTCCATATTGGCCTGGACCTTGAAGACGAACCCGGTCACTTTTTCTTCGTTCGGATCAACAACGCGGGTGGTCGTTGGCTGCGGCCGCGGCGCCGGAGCATGGGCGCCAACGCCGTCCAGAACTTCGCGAACACCGAAATCCTTGAGTGCCGAGCCGAAATAGACCGGCGTCATGTTCCCGGCGCGATAGGCTTCGGGATCGAAGGTCGGGCAGGCGCCTTTGACGAGTTCGGCATTTTCGGCAAGCTGATCGTAGAGTTCGTCGCCAATGCGTTCGCGCAGGGCGGGATCGGCGATGGATGGGCCGGTCTTGTGATCGTTGGCCGTTTCGCCTTTGCCGATCAGCAGCATTCGGTCGGCGCGAAGGTCATAGCAGCCCTTGAAATCGATGCCCTGGCCCACCGGCCACGACGCCGGAGTGGTCTCCAGCTGCAATGTGTCGGCGATTTCGTCCATGAGTTCAAACGGGTCGCGGCCTTCGCGGTCCATCTTGTTCACGAATGTCGTGATCGGAAGATCGCGCATCCGGCAGACCTCGAACAGCTTTCGCGTCTGCGTTTCGATGCCCTTGGCGGCGTCGATGACCATGATCGCGCTGTCAACGGCGGTAAGCGTGCGATACGTATCTTCGGAAAAGTCCTCGTGGCCCGGCGTGTCGAGAAGATTGTAAGTGATGCCGTCATAATCGAAGGTCATGACGGACGTGGTAACGGAAATGCCGCGCTGTTGTTCGATCGCCATCCAGTCCGACCGCGCCCGGCGGCGTTCGCCGCGCGCCTTGACCTGTCCGGCCAGATGGATCGCGCCGCCCAGAAGCAGCAGTTTTTCCGTGAGGGTCGTCTTGCCGGCATCGGGGTGGGAGATGATGGCGAAGGTTCTGCGCCGTTCCGTCTCCTCCCGCAGGTGGTTGGCTTCACGCGCCGCCACGAGGGACTGTCCTTCCGATGGATTGGCAACCATTGACGTACTCATATCGAAGTTTCTCGTTTTACCGTTCCGTGCCGGGAACAACCTCGGCGGGAAGGGGCGGCGCCGGCCCGGGACGATCTCGGACCCGAAACATGTCCGGTTCGCACGGATTGTGCCCGGTCGGCACCCGCACCCGCCGCTTGCCGGAATGGACGACGGCGGTGTATCACAGCCGCGCGGCCAAAGCGAGGGCCGACGGCCGAGGTTTGGATTCGGACGCGTGGTGGTGACGAGAACCGGACGGCAGCGTCGGCAGAAAATCCCACATTGCTGTGGATAACTCTGTGGAGACGAATTGTGGTATGGCTGTGCCCTTGGCTTCCAACTGGTTGCCTAAAAATTGGGCATTTTTAAATTATGATTTAATAACAGGATGTTACGGAATTACTTGGGTTGGGTTTCGCCAATGCGCCGCGACTCGGCCACGGGATGCCGGGCATCGGGGCTGTGTGAACAAATCGCCGCATCTCGACCAGAACTCGTCGATGCCAAACGGCCGCCGTGACACTGTGTATATCCAGTTTTCAGGATCGTCGACTTCGGGAAGCTTGTGGGTTCGATATTCGGACTGAGACGGTTATGTTACTGAATTGTGTCAACGGAAATCGTTTGTCTTCTAACTGATGATCAGGAGCAGCGCCGACCGGATCATCGTGAACCGCAACAAAGCCCGGCAGTTTCGGCCGGAAGTTCGGGAATATCCTGCATGCGGAATCAGATCAGAAAGATTGCACCGGTTGTTCTTTCCGGGGGGGCGGGAACGAGGCTCTGGCCACTGTCCCGATCCGCCTATCCCAAACAACTGCTGTCCCTGTTCGGGGATGAATCGCTGATCCAGCAGACGGTGCGCCGGGTCAGCGGCCGCATAGATGACGATGCGTCATTCTCGGCGCCGATCGTCGTTTGTAACCAGGAACACCGGTTTCTCATCGCCGAGCAGCTCCGTAATGCTGGTATCGATCCGGACGCCATCATCCTGGAACCGGCGGGCCGCAACTCCGCGCCCGCCGCCGCAATTGCCGCCATGACATTGGCGCAAGCGGACCCTGAAGCCCTGATGCTCCTGACGCCGGCCGACCATGTCATCCGGGACGTGCCGGCCTTCCTCGATGCCGTGGCCACCGGCATACCGGCGGCGGCGGACGGCAGGCTGGTCACATTCGGCATCCACCCGTCACACCCGGAAACCGGCTATGGCTATATCCGCGCCGGGTCGGTGGCGGAGGGGAACGCCGGCGGTACCGGGCTGCAGGGCGCGGGCGATGCCGGGGGCAAGGCAGACGCGAGCGGCCGGGCCTTCCATGTCGCGTCGTTCACCGAGAAGCCCGACATCGAGACAGCGACAGGGTTCCTTGCAAGCGGCGACTATTACTGGAACAGCGGGATCTTTCTGTTCAGAGCCGACACGTTTCTCGGCGAGCTGGGTCGGTTCGAGCCAGAAATTCTGGCGGCATGCCGGACGGCGATCGCCCAGGCGCATAGCGATCTGGACTTCACCCGCCTTGGTGAGGGATTCGCCCGCTCGCCGGGAGTGTCGATCGATTATGCGGTTATGGAACGCACGGACAAGGCCGTTGTGGTACCCGTTGATCCCGGCTGGTCGGATGTGGGGTCGTGGTCGTCGCTTTGGGATCTCGGCGACAAGGATGGCGACGGAAATGTCCTCGACGGCGACGTGCTGTCGCAGGACAGCCGGAACAACTTTGTCAAGTCGCCGCAAATTCTGACGGCTTTGGTGGGCGTTGACGATCTCGTCGTGGTCGTGACGGATGATGCGGTCCTGGTGGCCTCGCGCGATCGGGTGCAGGACGTGAAGAAGATCGTCGAGGGGCTCAACCGGCAGGGTCGGCCCGAAGGGTCGGTGTCGCACCGCGTCTATCGGCCCTGGGGCTTCTACCAGTCAGTGCACCGGGGGGAAAGGTTTCAGGTCAAACGGATCACTGTTACGCCGGGCGCGCAGCTTTCATTGCAAAAACACTATCATCGGGCCGAACATTGGGTCGTCGTCAACGGTACGGCCATGGTAACGCGAGACGACGAAAAGATCATGGTCCGCGAGAACGAGTCGATCTACCTTCCCCTGGGCTGCACCCACCGGTTGGAAAATCCGGGCAAGGTTCCGCTGAACCTGATCGAGGTGCAATCAGGTGCATATCTCGGCGAAGACGATATCGTCCGCTTCGACGACCAATACGGCCGCACCGACTAGGTCGGGCCAGCGTGTGAACCACGGCAGATCGAGGGACAGTTTTAATGACCGATCAAGGGGCTGCGGGTGACCGGCCGCCGAAGAAAGCCGGAGCCGGGCGGCCGGAAGACGAGGCGCGTGTTACGGATCTCGAATTTTCCGGCGCCGATGTGGTGATTGTTGAAAGCCCCGACGGTCTGCGTTCGGTCGTCAAAGGCCGCGAACTGGTCGATGCCGCCGATGCAAACGCCGATGTGTCCCCGGGGCGCGAGACCGTGAAGGTCATGACGGTGCGCTGCGACCGGTGGACGGAAGTGGCTCTGATCCTTGCACGTATGGGCCATTAGTTTATCGTGGACATTCCTTTGCGTCCGGCGGCGGCGCAGATGGTGCGGCTGTACCACAGTAATGTCACATCGGCGCCCGATTCTTGTAAGCTTCGCCTGATAGTTTGCGATCCTGCTGATTGAACCGGGCGGGACGCGACAATCCCGGCACGGTGCGTCGGGCCGTTTGCGATGCCGATATCTGTTTAATATCAAACGCCTCTGCTATTGTCCTCATGCAACGGCTTAGGCTTCAAAATTCGAGAGAGGCTGAAACGATGTCTGACGACCGCGCGCCGATGCAGGCGGATACGGAACTGGCCAATGTCAACGACCCGATTGTTCAGGAGATCCTGGCCGCGACAGCCGGTGGGGCGGCAGTCGCGCCCGACGCCATTGCCCGCCGATTTGCGGACCGCCGGCGCAAGCCGGGTGACGCTCCCGACATCTGGCGCAAATATCTGAATGCAGTGCGCCAGCAGATCACCAATCTGGCCAGAAAAGGCTCGCTGGAAATCCTGCGGAAGGGGGAGGTCATCGACCCTTCGGAGATGAAGGGGTTGATCAAGGTCCGGCAGCCGTTCACAACATCCGGAAATTGATCGGTTCAGGTCTCCAGGCCCCGCAGTATCCGCACAGTGGTGCTTGCTAAGAATTTGTTAACCATAAATGTGGCATCGTTCTCATTAGTTAGTTTGCTATCAAAATATCCTGTGCCGCCAGAAAGGTTGCGGGAAAAAATTACCGCCTGCTGTCAGGCGGGGTCCGCTATCGGGATCCGTATCCGGAGTTCTGTAATATGATGCGCCATCGTCGAAAATCGATCAAAATGGCGGCTGGCGCTGCCCTGGCGACAGTTCTCGTTGGCTGTATGCCGCAGTTTGGATCCGTCGGATTTACGGATGTTCCGGGGGCGATCGAATCATTGGCACTGCAACCGCCAAACAGGCCGGCACCACCAAGCGGGCCCGTGCCGGCCGTCAGGGTCACCAGATCAGCGCCTTCGGCATCGATGGGGAGCGGCGCACCAACGGCAGAGGTGCCGGTCGACACCTCGGTTTCTGGCATTGGCGACACCGACGATGAGGAAAACGGCGATACCCGCACCGACCTGGAAACGATCGCGCAGGGCATTGTCGCCATCCGGCAACTGGAACAAATAATCGGCGCATCAGAGGCTGCTGTACGTGAACGCATCGGCAACCCGGTCATGGTGGCGCCACGACCACCGGGGATAGAATGGAACTATCGACAGGGCGACTGTGTTCTACAGGTTTACTTCTTCATGGAACTCGCGACCCGAGATTTTCGAGTTCTATCGTATGACCTGACGGGGGACGATATCGATGCCAGACGCGAATGCGCCAGTCGATTTACACGAGAGCGGCAAGGAGCAACGGTCTCCGATGCCGTCGGCTGAGGTGTGCCGGATTGCGTTCATCGATGATGATCCGGCTTTCCAGGAGGCGTTGACCGGCAACCTGGAAGATGCCGGCATGTCCGTTACCTGCCTGCCTTCCGGCGAGGAGGCGATGGCCTGGTTCCGGGACGGGGGCACGGCCGATGTCGTCCTGCTGGATTGGCGGATGCCGGGCATGGATGGCATTGATGTGCTCAATGCCATGCGCGCGGAAGGATTCGACGATCCGGTGATTTTCCTGACCGTATTGAACGATCAGATTTATGAAGAAGCGGCTCTGGCCGGCGGGGCCATCGATTTCGTCGAAAAATCGCGCAATTTCCCCATTCTTTTGCGCCGCATACACCTGATCGTCGGTGGGCGGAAATTTCCCGCCACCGCCGAAGCGGACACCGGGCGTGAACCGGGCGACGATGCAACCATCCGCGTCGGCGATCTGGAACTGTTTTCCGATCATTGCCGCGCCATGTGGAAGAATGTGGAGGTCGACCTGACCTTGACCGAATACAAGATCGTCGCGCTTCTCGCCGGCAACCCCGGTACCGACACGACATATCGCGAGATCTATGATCAGGTTCGGGGTGAAGGCTTCGTGGCCGGCTATGGTGATGTCGGATACCGGACGAATGTTCGTGCTTTCATCAAGCGGATCCGCCAGAAATTCAAGGCGATCGACGAGTCGTTCGAGGCAATCGAGAACTATCCCGGATTTGGCTATAGATGGCAAAACTGACTTCCGATGACGATGCGGCCGCCGGATTGCCCACCGATCAGAAATTCGGTGTCGTTCGGTGGCTCGCGACGTCATTGGTCGTGCGTCTTGTTTTCGTGCTGATCATCTTTGCAGCCGTTCCGTTCTTTCTTTATCAGCAGCTCAGAGCAGCCGATGCGGAGAAGCGGAACCTGTTGCTTGAAAGCTCCCAACGGGAAGGCGCCATCATCGGCGCGGCACTGCACGCCCGTCTGGAACGGGAAAACGGCATCCCCGCTGACCTGAACGAATTTCTTGCCGGGTTGATCGGGCCGGACACCGGCGTGAAGCTGCTGCTCAGCCCCGGCGAGGGAACGGCGCGCGATTTCTTCTACGTCGCCGCCGCGCCGTCCGTTCCGACGTCGGCGCTGGAGTTCGAGCGCACTGAACTGATCGAAAGGGGGATTCTGTCGCGGTTGGCCGAGACCTGCAGCGGAAATCTGCCGATCGCGCTCAGGATTCCGCGGCCCGACGACGAAGAGCCGGAGACTGCCAGCCCGGAGGTTCCGCCGCTGGAAACGCCGGACGGCCTGGATACGAGCATCGCCGACCAACTGGCCAATGTTCCAAACGGGCATGTCCCCGATCCCCAAGCCCCGGACACGGCCGAGCGGGAAAGGCGGACACCTTCGAACGTGGAAATCCTGACCTCGATTACGCCGGTTCGCTCGTCTCAAGGTTGCTGGGCGCTCGTCACCTCGCATTCGACGGATTCGTATCTGGAGACGTCCATCGGCCAACCCTATTGGATGACGCCGGAGGTCCGCGTGGCTGGCGCTGTCTATCTGACCATGGCGCTGCTGGTAACGGCGATATTCGTGGCGATCCTGAGCAATCTGCGCCGTTTCGGGCGCATCGCCCGCCAGATCCAGCGCACCGACGGACAGCGCGGGGCGGAAGCCGCGTCCGAGGCGCCCTCGTTCGCCGCGCAGAACACGGTTCCGGAACTGCACGATGTCGCACACGAGTTCGACCGGCTGGTCAGCCGACTGCGCGATTCCGCCGAAAGCATCCGGCGCGCTGCAGAGGACAACGCCCACGCCTTCAAGACCCCGATCGGCATCATCCGTCAATCGCTTGAGCCATTGCGGCGTCTGGCGGGCGAGCAGCCCCGGGCGGTGCGGTCGGTCGAATTGGTCGAGCAGGCGGTTGCCCGGCTCGATACGCTGGTATCGCTGGCCCGCCACGCCGACCAGTCCAGCGCCGACACGGTCGAACCGGATCGGGAGCGCATCGATCTTTCACGGCTGCTGTCGCGGTCGATGGAAGGTTTCGGCGCCCTGGAGACCCGGCACCGGGTCTCGTTCTCGATAAAGATCGCCGACTCGCTCTGCGTCCTGGGGGACGAGGAGATGCTCGAAACCGTCGTGGAGAATGTGGTGGACAACGCCGTGAGTTTCTCGCCGGAAGGGGGCAGGGTCGACATCGCGCTGCAACGGGACGGTGGAACAGCCGTAATGACCGTCACCGACGATGGACCCGGCGTCGACCCGGAGAAGCTGCCGCATATTTTCGATCGCTATTACTCTGACCGGCCGACCGGCGGCGGGCCCGGCATCCAGCCAGGCGAGCGTGCCGATCCGGGCAATCATTTCGGCATCGGATTGTGGATCGTGCGGCGGTATGTCGAGGCGATGGGTGGTCGGGTTTCTGCCCGAAACGTTCCGACGCGGGGGTTGCGCGTGCTGGTGAGGCTGGAACTCGTCACATGATTTCGGCACGGCAGCCGTTGGATTGCGGATGCCGCCCTGCCGGCGGGCTGCGCCTGGCTTTCGTGCTCATTCTGGTGATGCTGGTCGTGACAGGGTGTACCCGTCAGCAACAGGAAGCGCGACTGCTGCTGGAGGATATTCAGGCGGGTGAGCGGCCATCGGCCCTGAAGGTGCGCGAACCGGCGCCGGAGGAAAACCTTACCCGAACGAACCTGGGCGATGGTAGGGCGCTCGACGTGCTGGTCGTGCAGCCGGGGGACAGTGGCCGGATCCGTGGTACGATGATCCTGGTGCCGGGTCTGGCGCCGGATGGCCTGGACGACCCGCGTCTGCGCACCCTTGCCCGCAGTCTCGCGCGCGTCGGCTTCGAGGTCGTCATCCCTGAACTGCCGGGGACTGCGGATCTGGTTGCCGACCGCAGCGACCCCGATGTTCTGGCGGCCGTCGTGGAGACCGTCACCGATCGCCCCGATACAGGGCGTGTGATATTGGCCGGCGTGTCCTATGCTCTGGGACCGGCGGTGTTGGCGGCGACGCAGCCGGATATCGCGCCCTTGACGGCGGCCATCTTCGGCGTTGGCGGCTACTACGATATCGAAACGGCGATCGGTTATCTGACAACCGGCATGTACCGCGATCCGGACGGGGAGTGGCAGAGGGGGCCAGTCGACCAGCGTGCTGTCTGGCGGTACGCTTTGGCCAATGCGGACCGGGTCGACGACGCCGCCGACGCCGACCGCCTGCGCGAGATCGCCGCCCGGCGGTTGGAAGACGACGCGGGCAAAGCGGTCGACGCCCTGGGGCCGGAGGCCGCCGCCATCTACAACCTACTGGTCAACGACGACCCGCAGGCCGTGCCGACCCTGATCGGCCGATTGCCCGCCGGCATGCGCGAGGATTTGTACGCTTTGTCGCCAGCCCACCGCCAGGGACCGGCCCAGCGGGTGCGAATGATCCTGGTGCACGGACGCGACGACCCGCTGGTACCCGCCCCGGAGAGCACTCGGCTGGCCGAGGCGCTGGGGACACCCGACAGCCGCGTGGTCACGGCCGCGTCTCTGGGACATGCCGGGTTCGACGGCAGCCTGGGCTGGGGGGATAGGCTGCGATTGCTGGCGGCGGCCACCGACCTTCTGGACATCCGCGACGGACTTGCCGGCCGATAGCGCGAGCACAACGCCGCGTTACATCACTGCTTTCAGGGTCATCCAGATGCCCATGGCGATCATCATCAGGTTCTCGGTCAACGAGATGAAGCCGAGCGGAACATTGCTGTCACCACCGACGCAGGCGCATTCCAGTTCGCGCTTGTCGATATAGACAGCCTTGAAGACGGATACCGCGCCGACGGTGCCGATGAACAGCGCGACCGGCACCGCCAGCCACAGCAGGGCGCCGGAGATCATCAGGATCCCGGCGAATGCCTCGCCGAACGGATAGAAATAGGCATAGGGTACCGCACGCTGGGCCAACAGGTCATAGCCGAGGAACATGTTCGAAAAGCTCTCGACGTCCCGCAACTTCAGGATCGCGAGCACGCACATGCTGAACGCGATGAACCATTCGGCAGCCCGGACGGTCAACAGATCGCCATACATCGCCCAGCTGGCGGCAAGCGCCATCAGGGCGGTGACGGAGAAAACGGCAATCACCGGCGTATAACTCACGGCCTTGGGGTCGATGACCGGTTTGCCGAAATGTCGCTTCACCTCGTCATAGCCGCCGATCCGTTCACCGCCGATGAATACCTGCGGCGTCGTCTCGACATCGTGTTCGGCCTGGAAGGCGTCGGTCTCGTCGCGGGTGGTCAGCCAATGGTCATCGACGGAATATCCCTCGCGGCGCAACAGATCGCGAGCCTTGAGCCCGAACGGACAGACATGGTCGTCCATGACCATCCGATAGAGGACGGCCTCGCGGGTGTTGGTAGTGTCGGCGTTCATGGTGAATGCCTCCATGCCGTTTCGGTGTGCCGTGCCAACGTGTGCCACGACACCTCGTACACGCCATGTGAGGGTTCAAAGTCGGTATTGCCACCCGGTTCCCGAGAAGCGGCCGATCGGGTGCCCCGACGCCTATCGAAATCCAGGCACCGGGTCGATAAAGGGGTGGCCGGTCAGGTTTTCCGCGGCGAATGCTCGGGCGACGGCCGGGCGGGCGGCGAGTGTTTCGAGCAGGGCCCGCAGATGGGGCAGGGCGGTGATCGTCGATGGCGCGATCGCGTCTCTCGTTGGATAGAGTTGCGCCCAGCGGATCAGCGGTCCGAGATAGATATCGCAGATCGTCATCGTCTCGCCCGTCAACCACATCTGGCCGTGACGTGCGATTTCGCGGTCGAGGATTTCCAGATGGCCTTCGAACCGCGCGGCAAGTCCGCTGCGAAGCGATGGAATGGCGGCGGCGTTCTCGACATAGCGGTCGGTATAGAACCGTGTGCGCAATTCCGCGTGAACGGTATTGGACAGGAAGAACAGCCATTTCAGGCAGCGTCCGCGCGCCCTGGGGTCGGTCGGCAGCAGCCCGGCGTGCCGGTCGGCGAGGTATATCAGGATCGCGCCGGTTTCGAACAGCGGTTCGTCCTGTTCGGGCGTCGTCAGCACCGGCAGCAGCCCCTGTGGGTTCAGCGACAGATAGGCGCTTTCCCGGTGCTGCGATGCCGCCCGGTCAACGAATGTGGCGTTGTAGGGAACGCCAAGTTCTTCAAGCGCCGTCCGGATGATGATGTTGGCCGAGTCCGGCGAATAATATAGCGTATAGGGCATACGGATTTCTCCAGCGGCATTGACCGAAATCAGATTTCCGGCCGCATTAACATGGTATCGACGGCAGTCACAGCGTCTGACATCGCCTTTCCCCGACGACCCCACCTCAACGATCGACGGTCACATGCCAATCGACAATACGTTCTATGAGATCGCGGCCCTGGTCCTGCTGGCGTCCGCCATCGGGCTGGTCGGGCTGATGTTGCGCCAGCCTCTCGTGGTGTCGTTCATCGCGGTTGGCGTGATCGCTGGTCCCGGCGTTCTGGGGATCGCCCAATCGACGGAGTACATTCACCTGCTGTCGGAAATCAGCATCGCGGTGCTGTTGTTTCTGGTCGGCCTGAAGCTGGATATGAGTCTGGTGCGGACCCTGGGCCCTGTGGCCCTCGCGACCGGGCTGGGGCAGGTGACGTTCACGGCGGTGTTCGGGTTCGCGATCTGTGTTGCGTTGGGGATCGACTGGCTTACCGCCATTTATGTCTCGATTGCCCTGACCTTCTCCAGCACCATCATCATCGTCAAGCTGCTATCCGACAAGCGAGAGATCGACAGCCTGCACGGCCGCATCGCGCTTGGGTTCCTGATCGTTCAGGATATCGTGGTCGTACTGGCCATGGTCACGCTGTCGGCGCTGGGCGTCGGCGTTGCCGGCGACGGTGGCGCCGGCGATGTGCTTGGCGTGATCCTCTATGGCATTGCCGCAATGGCGTTCGTCGCCGCTTTTATTCGCTGGGTTGCCGAACCGGTGATGCGGATGGTGTCCCGCTCGCCGGAACTGATGGTGATATTCGCCGTCGGCTGGGCGGCGGGATTTGCCTCCATCGGCGACCTCATGGGTTTCGGCAAGGAACTCGGCGGCCTTTTGGCGGGCGTATCGCTGGCGACGACGCAGTATCGAGACGCCATCGGATCGCGGCTCGGCAGCCTGCGCGACTTCCTGTTGCTGTTCTTTTTTCTCAGCCTCGGCCTGTCGATGGATCTTGGCACTCTGGGCGGTCAGGTCGCGCCTGCTCTGGTGTTGTCGGTCTTCGTGCTGGTCGGCAATCCGCTGATCGTGCTCGCGATCATGAGCTATATGGGCTATCGCAAGCGCACCGGTTTTCTGGCCGGGTTGACCGTGGCACAGATCAGCGAATTCTCGCTCATCTTCATGGCAATGGGCGTGACCATCGGCCACGTGACGGAGGAATCGCTCGGCCTCGTCACGCTGGTCGGTCTGGTGACGATCGCGTTGTCGACCTATATGATCACCTATTCCCACCATCTTTACGGCTTCCTCGAACGGTGGCTGACACCGTTCGAGCGCCGCCATGCGTTCCGCGAGGAGGGCGGCGAGGATGCGGCCGCCAGCCACGGAAACTACGATTTCATCCTGTTCGGGCTGGGCCGCTATGGCCGCGAGATCGGCGACCGGCTGGCCGCGCACGGCTATCGGATCCTGGGCGTCGACTTCGATCCCGAAGCGCTCAGGGCATGGCGCAAGGCCGGTCACAAGGGCTGTTTCGGCGATGCTACCGATCCCGAATTCGCCAGTCATCTACCCTTGAGCCGGGTACGGGCGGTCATTGCCGCAGTGCCGCGGACGACCGGCGGTCTGACCGACGCCGATCCGCGGATGGCTTTGCTCCATGGGCTGCGCAGTCAGGGCTTCCACGGCCGCATTGCGCTGGCCATGCACACCCCGACGGATTCCGACGCGCTCAAACGCCAAGGGGCCGACATCATCCTGACGCCGTTCGCCGATGCCGCGGAATTCGCCGTCGCCGCCATGGAAAAGGTGCTGGCCGAGGATCGCGACCGCCCCGTTTGATCCGGTCCCCTTTGACCTGGATCGCCTTTGACCTGGATCCCCTTTGACCTGGATCAACGACGTCCCCACATGCCGGGGGCAGGTTACGCCACCTGAACCAAGGATCAGAAAAGGATTCCGCCATGAGCCACGTTCCCCACGAACTCGCAGAAGAGTTCCCCGACAAGACCGACGCCATTCATCGGCTCAAGGAGAGTGACGGCCACTTCCGCAAGCTGTTCGACCAGTATCACGAGGTCAATCGCGAGATTCACCGCATGGAGACGGGCGTTGAACCGGTTGCCGAGGACGTCGAGAAGGAAATGCGCAAAAAGCGGATGGCCTTGAAGGACGAGATTGCCGGACTGCTGAACCATCAGTCCTGACCTGACACGACAGCCACCGCCTTGCGATGGTTGTTGATTTTGCGTGCGCTCCCGACAAGGTTACGATGCGCCGACGATTGTAACCGAAATCGGGAGAGTTCCATGATTACCCACACTATTCAGGGCGTCGAAGTGCCGGCCCTGGGCTTCGGCACCTTCAAACTGACGGGCGAGGACGCGACCCGCGCCGTCGCAACGGCGCTGGATGTCGGCTATCGGCACATCGACACGGCCGAAATGTACGGCAACGAAGCCGAGGTCGGCGCCGGTCTGGCCAGCGGATCGGTTCCGCGCGAAGACATCTTCCTGACCACCAAGGTCTGGCCGAACAATCTCCGCCCCGACGATCTCGGCCGCGCGCTGGCCCAGAGCCTGGACAAGTTGCGAACCGACTATCTGGATCTGTATCTGGTGCACTGGCCCAATCCGGAAATTCCGCTGGCTGACACCCTGGCTGCCATGCAGGAAGCCCAGGCGGCGGGCAAGATCCGCCGGTTCGGCGTCAGCAATTTTCCGGTAGCCCTGATGCGCGAGGCGGTCGAAAAGATCGGGGCGCCGGTTTTTTGCAATCAGGTCGAATATCATCCGTTTCTGAACCAGACACCTGTGCTGGACTATGCCCGTGCCCACGACATTCTGATCACCTCGTACTGTCCGCTGGCGCGCGGATCGGTGCAGGACAATGCGGTGCTGAAACGGATCGGCGAACGCCACGGCAAGACGGCGTCGCAGGTGACGCTGCGCTGGCACATCCAGCAGGACGGCGTCGCCGCTATCCCGAAAAGCGGTACCCCGGCCAATATCCGCTCCAACTTCGATATATTCGACTTTGCGTTGTCCACCGACGAAATGGCCGAGATCGGCAATCTGCGCGGCGGCGGGCGTCTGGTCGACCCGGCAACTGCTCCGGCCTGGGACCCGGCACCGGCAATCGCCTGATCGCACCCGTGCGGCCATCAGGATTGACCCCGCCGCGCCCTAATTCTGCTACTGTTGGCATGCAGGGCGTGAGGCTCGGGATATTGATGGATCGGAAGGCGACGGTATGAGCCGGGAGTTGCGCCACGGCATTTCTTCTCTTGAACCGATCACCACGGCGGCCCTGGCCGTCCTGGCGACCGCGAGCGGCATCTATACCTATATTGGCGTTCGCGGTCTGATCGAGGGCGACACGCTGCTGAGCATCTTTGCGTGCTTCGCCTATGCCGGCGCGGTTGCGGTCGGTATCTTCGTCTTCTGGGAATACATCATGCGGTTTCTGCCCCGGATGCGGGGCAGCGCCGCCCGGATGGGGCTGTTCGTCGCCATGGCGATCGGCTCGGTGGCCATCATCGCCATGTCGAGCTGGCTGAACGCGGCAGCACTCGCCGGATCGGCGGCTGTGTCGCAGCATCTGGCGGTGACGACCGAATCCTATCAATCCCGGCTTGAGGAAAGCCACGAGAACGCGATTGCCGCGCAATCCCTGCTGCCGGACATCCGCATCGCCGAGCGGCGGTTCCGCGATCTGGCGGAGCGCGAGCAGGCCGAAGGCACCCTGACCGGCACGGCGGGCCGGGGCACGGTGGTGCAGTATCTCGACCAGACGGCCACGTCGCTGGCCAGTCTCGGCGACCAGATATCGTCGGCCGCCGGCGAAACCGACAGTCTGTATCGTCAGGGCGGCCGCCACCTGAACCGCATGCGGGAACTGGTCTCCGGCCGGGGCGATATTCAGAGCCGGACGATTGCCTATGCCGACGAAGCGGTCGGCCTGACCGGTGTCATTTCCGCCCTGACGCAGACATCCGTCGCACCGGCCGTACAGCGTCAGGCACGGGATCTGGCGCGCTCGTTCATCCGCCCGGCCGTGGGAGATGGCGAGGGCGGCTTGCGCGACCGTCAGGCACTGGTGCTGGAGGAAGTGCAGCGCACGATATCGGAAACATCCGCAGCTCTGAGCACGGCGGCGGGTGACATACTCGACCGCCCGGCGGTGGCGCCGTTCCGCTTCACGCCACTATCACCGGCCGAAGCGGTCATCCGCTATGCCGGCGCCTTCGTGCCGAGCTGGGCGGGCGCGATCGCGATTGACCTGTTGCCCGGCGTGCTGGTTCTGGTGCTGATGGTCGTTCACGGCGCCATCCGCAATCAGGAAGACCAGATGCCGCCGGATGACAGCATAACGCTGCGCGACATGCGTTTGGCCATCGCCGCCCTGGATGCGCTGGAACGCCGGCCGTCCGCGAACCGGGCGGTGGATGCCGATCAGGCCGGGCAGGACGATGCCATCGCTGCGACGGATGCTTCGGCGGGTACCGATGCCCCTTCTACGCCCGACATCCGGGACACGGGAACTGGCGCCGACCGCCGGGCGGCGGAATAGGCGGCGAACCGCGATGGCAGACACGGAGACACAGTCGAACACCCCAACGGATAATGCCAGCGGCGGCCGGTTGTTGCGCTGGGCGGCGGCGACCCGGTCTCGGGAAGGGGCGCGCTGGATCATTCGCGGCGCGTTCGGCATGGCGGCGCTGGTGCTTGTCCTCGACGTCGTGGAAAGCGGCGCCCTGTCGCCGGGCGGGGGGCAAATGCCCGGAAACGGGGACGCCGTCGGCAATCCGACCGCGGCGCCGACGCCGGGCGATCAGGTCCGGCCCTATTCGCCGCGCCTGTGGCCGCGCCGCATTCGCGACGATGCCGCCGGCATGGATCTGCCGTCCGGCCCGCCGATGGAACCGGTGCGGGGGCGCATGACGGTGGAACGCACCGTGCCCGTGGCCGGCATGGTGACCGCGCTTGCCGCCGGGGCCATTCTGCCCGGCACGGCGGGAGAGGTGGAACGGTTCCTCAACGCCCATCCCGACATCGAAGCCCTGGTGCTGAATTCGCCGGGTGGCGCGCTGCAGGAAGGCATGACACTGGCCGACGTGATCCACGAACGCGAACTGACGACGATCGTCACGGGGGACGGGCTTTGCGCCTCGACCTGTCCGGTCGTTCTGGCGGCGGGCCGGCAGCGTCTGGTGTCGGCCGATGCCTGGGTCGGGGTACATCAGATCTTTCTGGCCGACGAGGGCGTCGAGGATACCGGCGGTCTTTTCGGTACCGATCTGGCCGTTTACGACGTGCAGCGGCTGAACGGGGCCGTGATCCGGCTGTTCGAGCGGTCCGGCGTCGATCCGGGAGTCTGGGTTCACGCCCTGGAGACGCCGCCCCTGTCGATGTATTATCTGACCGACGAGGAACTGACCGGCTTCGGGCTTGCGACGGAGTTGCTGTAGGCGGTTCGTATCGCTTGCGGTTTTGCGCGGCATGAGTAGGTTTGGTCGAGAAAAATTCAGGCGGCGTGGGTCGCCTCTATTCCTGCAGCTTTGAGCGGACGGTCTCTGGTGATCCGGCATATCGTATTCTTCTCGGCGGCGGATAAGTCCGACCTGCCGACCATTCTGGACGGTCTGGGCCGCTTGACCCGGATTCCCCATGCGCGGCGGGTCGAGATTGCGCGCAATCTGGAACTCGACGGGGTCGATGATACCACCGATGTCGTCGTCTATGGCGAATTCGATGACGAGGACGCCCTGGCGGCCTTCAAGGCGCACCCGCTGTACCAGGAATCAACCGCAATCGTGAAGCCGCTGCGGGAAATCCGCATGGTCGCGGATATTCATTCGTCCTCCTGATCCGTGATTGGCGACTATCCACGCAGGGGAGTCTTGAATAGAACAAAAAGAGAACGTAAACTCCACCTCGCGGAACGGGAAAGTGGTGGAGACTCGATGGCAGCGGCAAAAAACGCGCAGGAGAAGGGTGCTGAAACGGGCACGATCGCCGCGTTGCGGGCGCGTATCCGCCATCTCGAACACGGCGAAGCCGACAGCGGGCGGCATGGTGTTTGCCCGCTCGGCCTGTCGGCGATCGACGAGAGCCTTCCCGGCGGCGGAATCAGCCGCGTCGGCTTGCACGAGGTGGCGGGCCCGGTGGACGGACGGGGGGACGGCGCGGCGATGGGCTTTGCGCTGGCGCTGGCGGGCCGGTTCGTCGGCGCCGGAGAGGCGGGCGCGGCAAAAGAAATCGGCCGGAGCCGGATCGTGATCTGGGTCGGGCCCCATGACGATCTGTTTGCCCCGGCGCTCGCGCCGTTCGGACTGGCGGCGAATGCCCTGATCCGGGTCAAGGCGCGCGGCAAGGCGCTTTTATGGGCGCTGGAGGAGGCGCTTCGTTCCGCCGCCGCCGCCGCTGTCGTGGCCGAATGCGACGGTGTGGATCTGACCGCCAGCCGCCGCCTGCAACTGGCGGCGGAAGCCGGAAGCACGCCGGCACTGCTGTTGCGCCGCCGGCTGACCCGCAATGACGGCAGCGATGCCGGTGCGGTGCCGATCGCGGCCCATACCCGGTGGCTGGTGACGAGCCTGTCGTCCCTGCCCGAGATGACGCCGCTGGGCCCCGTGCCCGGCGTCGGATACTCGGCCTGGCGGCTGGAACTGGTGCGCAGCCGGGGTGGCCGGCCGGGTCGTTGGGATGTGGTGTGGCAGGGCGCCGGGGAGGGTGAGGGTCACGGGTTTTCCCTGATGCCGGCGCGCATGCCATCCGGTCAGTTGGGGCCCGTTTCGTCCAACGATTCGTCCGGGGATTCAGGCAGTCTCAGGCGCCATGCCCGCACGGTGCCCCCCTCCAGCCCCGTGCTTTGGGCGACGGATGTGGCCCTGTGATCGTCGAATCGGCCATCCAGAAGCACCAGCCGCGCGACCAGTGACTTGAGCAACGGCTGCATGCCGACAAAAACCCGCTGTTCGGCCGTGTCCACCAGCACTCCCGGCCTCGTGGACCCCGGTGTGGCATGGAACTCGATCAAAGACGATGCCGTGGCGACCCGCAGCATCGCCGGGCGCGCCGTGGTCCGATCGCCCGAGGTCCCATCGCCCGACTCTGGCGGCTGCAATATCAGATGCGACTCTTCCGGCGCGGCGGGATCGAACCGGAACGACACCAGCCGCCAGCCATCGGCGCTGCCGATATCGAGACCACAGTCATAGCGCCCGTTTTCATCGACGGTGCAGTCGTGCCAGTCGCGCGACCAGATGCGCGCCTGGGGTGCGGCGAACAGCGCTCGCTGCCGCCGGGACGTGACGCCGGCCATTTCCGACTGCATCTCCGGCGAATGGTTCTGGGTCCGATCCCCGGCGGCGAACGAATCCAGCAGGCGGGCCCGCTCGGCATCCCAGAAGCCCGCGATCATCCAGCCGTCGATGGAAAGCAGGTCAGACGAGGTCAGCAGATACAGTTCGCGCGTGCCGCAGCCGATCGGGTTTTCGCCATCAGGGCATGCCGAGGACGCAACCAGTGCGCCGATCGGACCATCGGCGTCGGCGCCCAGCAGCCGCGCGACGGCCGGCGTGCGGGGGCTGCCGATGGTGGCGCCATCAAGGACCGTGGCCCTTTCCGCCCAGAACGTCGCCCAATGCCCGACATCCCACCATCCGATGAGAACGGCATCCTCGGCACTGTCGTCCCGGAGCTGCGAGAACACCGACACCCATCGCTGGTCCAGGGCGGGCCGGTTGCCGGAGACGGTCTCTATCCCGCGCCAGACAGCCGCCCCCCAGACGAGGACCGGGACCAGGACCACGATGCAGGTCATGGCCGTCGCGGCGATCGCCGGTCTGGTCTGTGTCGCGCCCCGGTTACGCTGGGCCCCGGCGAGCAACGACAGCACCACCGCCAATCCGGCCCCGGAAAGAATCGCTACGGGCGGAAAAAGCAGAATGCCGAACCGTTCGGCATCACCGGCCAGGGAAAGCCCGGCAAGCAGCCAGACGACGGGCAGAATCCAGGCGGCCGGAAACCAGCCTCCGATGCGCCGAACGATCTTCCACGCCGCGGCCGCGAGACCGACCACGGCCAGCCCGCCCATGACCCAGCCGATCGTCCGGGCAATGTCGCTCCACGCCGGTTCTGTCAATTCCGCAACGCTGGCGAAGGCATCGGGCACGGGTGTGGCGTCCACCGGCGGCGGCTCAGCGCCCGTGCCGACCGTGTTCGCCGCAATGGCCAGAAATGCGCGCAGGTCGTCGGCCGTGATTTGCACCGCTGCAATCGCGCCCATTACCAGAATCATCGCCGCGACGAGCAGCACTGCGCATGCTCCCTCGCGCCACGCCCTCAACGGGCGGGGCCTGATGAACGGCCATACCATCGCCGTCAGGCCCAGTCCGGTCATGACGACGGCCAGAAACGGCCAGCCGCCCCAGGCCAGAGATAGCGTTCCCGCCATGGCGCCGGCGCTGGCGGCCCATGCAGCACGGCGGATTCCCGCTCCTGCCGGGTCAAAGGCCCGCACGGCGCAAAGCCCGCCCGCCAGCATCAGCGCCAGGATCCAGACATCGTCATCAGCGCCGAACGTGCGCTGAATGATCAACGGATTGAGGCACAGGCCAATCGCGGCGGTGACGCCGCCCGCCCAGCCGGGAAAGCCGCGCCCGACCGCGGATCGTACCAGGAAAAATGCCGTCAGGCCGCCCAGCGTCATCATCAGCCAGGCATGCACGCGGGCGGAATCCAGAATCGGCCGTGCCGGATCGATCGCCGTCCATAGCCGGTGCACACCGGCAATGGCATGAGGATGCGGCGACCAGGCGTCCAGCACTGGCCGACCGGTCGGTGCGCTGGCGAGATCGTCGTGGCAACCGTCAAGACCCGGCGTGCAGGGCGTGCCCGTCGCCGCGATCCGCCGCGCCATCCGCATAAAATAGTATGAGTCATGGCCGACCGGCAGCGACGTCCACCGCCCGGCCTCGTCCCGAAAACCATAGGCGGCACGATAGGCGTCGGCCCGTTCGTCCTGTGTGGCAGGTAAATCCGGGCCGGACTCACCTTCAGCCCAGATCTCGGCATATGGCAGAGTGTAGTGGAAGTACCGCACACCCCCGCCCGCAGCGGCAATCAGCAGCAGTGCCAGCAGGATCGGCAGCACGGGGCGCAGAGAAGCCGTCATCGCTGCGGAGCGGATAGCTGTTCTGATTTCATGACAGACCGGTTCTGGTGATCTTTCGCCGCACGCATCCGGCGCGAACTGCTTCGACCATTCGTGCCGCGGCATCCGAACCGGGAGGACCTGGGGTGCGCGGCGCCCGCAATAGTGCCGTCAGGCGGCTTGCGATCGTTTCGGAGATGAGTTCCGGTTCGTGCAGAACGGCGATGTTGTCATGCGCCGCGATGGCTTTCGCGTTGGCTTCCTGATGTCCATCGGCGACGTCGACGACCGGGACGGCAATGGTCGGCACACCACTGGCCACGGCGTCGGAGAGTGTGCCAGCACCGGCTGTGCACAAGACCGCATCGGCCCAGCACCATCGGTCCCAGATCGCGAGGTCGAAATCGAACACTGTCGCGTCGATGCCGAACCGCCGATAAGCAGCAGCGACCGTCTCCTTGTTGCCGAGACCGGATTGATGGACGACATCGACGACATTGGCGTTCCGGGCGAGATGGGCGATGGCGGCCGGCACCGCCTGGTTCAGCGTGTCGCTGCCCAGGGTTCCGCCGGTCACCAGCAGTCGCGGCCGCCGGTCGTGGCGGCACTCGTTCTCCGGTCTGGGGCAGTGCCCGCTGCGCCGGGGCAGGCCCAGAATCGACGCATTGCGCCAGCGGGCGTGGCTCGTCGCTTCGCGCATCGCGACGATCTTGAGCCGCGCGGCGCGGCTGAGCAGGGTATTCGTCCGGCCGGGGATGGCATTCGCCTCGAACACCGTCAGCGGTATGCCGAGACTGGCGGCGGCCATGCCGGCCCCAGCGGCGGCGTATCCGCCGAACGAGATCATCAGATCGACGCCTTTGTCCCGCAGGCTGGATCGTCCGGCGAGTCCCGCCCTGATGGCCGTGCCGTAGGCCTTCAATTTTCCCAGGCGGGTCGTGCCGAAAGCCGGGGCCGCCGGCAGAATCTCCAGCGGCATGCGAAGCTGGTCCATGAGCAATGTTTCGATCTCGCTGCCTGAGCCATAGAAATGCACGCGGTCTTCGGGGTAGGATCGTTGCCAGGCCTCCGCGACCGCAATCATTGGCATGACGTGCCCGGCCGTGTAACCACCGGCCAGACCGACAATCAACTGACGCATCAAATAAATTCCGGAACAAGCGAGAACTGGGAACGGTGAGCAGCGCACCATGGGCCAAACGCGACTTCGAGGGCAAGACTGTCGTACTGCTTGTGCCCGGTCCATTGGAGCAATCGCCGCGTATGGTCGCGCAGTGCCAAATGTTTGTGGCGGCCGGCGCCGAGGTCAGGGTTGTTGGCCACGGCGACGCCATTGCGTTCCCCTTTGCTCACCCGAAAGTCGCGGTCACGGCCATTGGCGGCGCCGGACGGGCCAGAACCGTCCGGTCTTCCCGGTCGGGACGGCTGATTGGCGCTGCCGGACGCTTCTGCGCCACGGCATGGCGCCTCGGCGGCGTTCTCCGGCGGGCGATGAACGGTGCGGATATGGTTCTGGCCGCCGTGCCGCCGGTCGTACCCGCCGTCGCCATGGCCGTCGCTATGGCGCGCCGTCGCGGTATTCCGGTGGCGATCGACTGGCACAATCTTTCCGCGTCAATGGCGGCACTGTCGGTCGGCCGCCGACATCTGGTGGTGCGCGGGCTATCGGCGGTGGAAAGCTGGATCGGCCGTCGGGCGACCCTTCAATTCGCTGTCACTGCTGCCATGGCCGATCACCTGCATGCGCGGTTCGACCGCGAAATTCTCGTGCTGCCGGATCGCCCGGCCCACCAGCCCACCGATCCTCCGCGCGAAGTGTCGGCGGTCGCCATCGACGATCTGATCCGCCAGCTGGGCGGTGAGGGACTTGACCCCGAGCGCCCCCCGGATCGCCGATGGCACCTCGCCGTCAGCCCGACCAGCTGGGGGCTGGACGAGGACATGGAGATGCTGATCGACGCGCTGGCCGAACTGGAAATGCAGGACGGCAACGGCCTCGCCGTCATCATCACCGGGAAAGGGCCTGGCCGAGCCGCCTTCGAGCGCCGGGTGTCAATGCTGCGGCGGCCAGGACTGCGCGTTGCCACCGGATGGCTGGCCGAGGACGACTATGAACGCATGCTGCACCTCGCTTCGGTCGGCATCTGCCTGCACACATCGTCATCGAAGCTGGATTTTCCGATGAAGATCGTGGATATGGAAGCGGCCGGCATGCCTGTGCTGGCGTTCGATTATGGGCCCGTCCTGCGTCAGGGTGTGGCCCATCTGGCGCGGGTCGGGCTGTTCTCCGACAGCGCAGGGCTGCGGCGACACCTGCGGGCGCTGCCGACGCTGCCGGGGGAACCGCCGCCCAAAATCCTTTCGCCTGAAAGCCCACGGGCCGAAACCTGGCCGGATGTTTGGGATCGCGTGGCACGGCCGGCACTTCTGCAGCATCTTGCCCAAAAGGGAAACTGATGAGCCGCGCATTGATCATCATCGGCGATCTGAGGGAAACCGGCGGAGGGCTGATGGTCGGGCTGTGGGCGGTACAGGCGCTGGCGGCCGACTTCGACGTCACTGTGCTGAGTTGGCGGCCGCGGCCGCTGGCCGATCTCGACCGCAACTATGGCACCCGGCTCGCAGAGATGCCGCAGATCGACGTCGTGACCGTCGCAAAGCCGCTCCTGATGCTGGCAGGCCTATTGCCGACGCGCGGCTCTTTGTTGAAATCGATGTTCCTGATGCGGGTTGCCCGGTCCTGGATCGCCGCGCACGAGCCCGCCATAGTGGTTTCGACCGCCAATGAAATGGATGTCGGCCGACCCATAATTCAGTACGTGCATTATCCGTGGATCGCATTGCCCCGGCCCGAGGCCGAATTGCGTTGGTATCATTCGGCCAGGGCAGTTGCACTCTATCGCCGGATGGCCATGCGCATCGGTCGCTTCGATCAGGGCCGGCAATCCGAGAACCTCAGTCTCGTCAACTCCGACTGGACAGGCGCCATATTCCGCCGGGCATACGGCCGGCGCCCGGTGACCCTCTATCCGCCGGTGCCGATTGAAACGACCGGACGCTCCTGGGAGGATCGCGAGGATGCGGTCGTGGTGGTCGGCCGCTTCTCGCCGGAAAAGCGGACCCTGGAAGCGATCGACATCGTGCGCCGGGTGCGTGAGGCCGGATACCCGCTTTCGCTGCATCTGTGCGGATTGCCGGCGAATGAGGCGTATCTGGAACGGGTCAAAGGGGCGGCTCATGCCGACTCCGACTGGGTTCATCTGCATGTCGGATCGACGCGCGAAGAACTCATAGGCTTGATTGGGCGGTGCCGGTATGCCCTGCATCTGATGATCGATGAGCATTTCGGGATAGCCGTCGCCGAGGGCATACGCATGGGCTGCCTGACAGTGGTCCATGCATCGGGCGGCCCGTGCGAGATCGTCGGCGATCCGCGGTTGACCTATGGGGATGACGATCAGGCAGTGGCGCGTCTGGCCGCTCTGGCGCAGGATCCGGACCTGCGCGACGAGGTGAGAGCACATTTGGCCGGGCGCGCAAGGCTGTTCAGCGCTGAGCGGTTCGCTTTGGAACTGCGCGGCCATTGCCGCCGCTGGGTGTCGGGACCTGCGTTGTCCGCCGCCGAGCGCTGAGGCAGCCGGCTCGGGGACGCTCGGGGGACCGCCGGCTCGGGGACGCTCGGGGGACCGTTTCCACCATCCCCAGTTCCCGCGCTCTACGCGGTCACGAAGTAACGCGCTGCTGGCGCGGGACCGGGCGCCGCAACGTCAACCGTGCGAAAAGCAAGCGGGGTTCACCCGGCCGGGGTAGCCAGAGACGCTATACGGTAGGCCGCTGTTCGAAACCGGCGGTCGCGGGTTCGGCTGTCGGGGCGACCGTTACGTCGACGACCCGAGCGAGCGGCGGGCCCTCGCGGCACTGCTCGATCATGGCATCGACGGCTTCACGTGGACCGGCAATGACCGCCTCGACCGATCCGTCAGAGCGGTTCCTCACCCAGCCGGACAGTCCAAGCCCCTCTGCGGTTTCCGTCGTCCAACCGCGGTACCAGACCCCCTGAACGCGACCGGTGATTACAAGATGCCGGGCGACATGTTCCATTCGGGCGCTCCAGGGCAAATTGGTGCAGCCAAACAGAAAGCGCCACACACCGGCGCTCTGGACGAACCATCGGTTGTGCGGCGCCAATTTCATTCAGAAAACCGCCCCGGAATCCGGACCATCGGATCCGGGAAACCCCGGAGGCTACTTGATCTTCGCTTCCTTGAATTCGACGTGCTTGCGCGCCACGGGGTCGAACTTCCGCAAGGTCAGCTTTTCCGTAATGTTGCGGGGGTTCTTCTTGGTGACGTAAAAATAACCGGTATCCGCTGTGCTGACGAGACGGATCTTGATCGTGTTCGATTTAGCCATGACTTCCCACTATCGTTTGCCGGTATCGGTTGTCCGATCCCGGAATTGCCGCGTCTGTCCGATCCTGCGACCGGACGACACCTATGATTTGAAACCGTCCTCGCGGCCCGCCACTTAAAGGGGCCCTTCGGATGCCTTTGTCGCGTGCGCGGAAAATACCGCGCTCGTCCACAGTGTCAAGCCATTCGAGCCAACGGCCCTATGGCGTGGCCGTATCGACGGTTTGGGTCGCGGCCCAACCTGTCTCGCGCACAACGCTCATCGTAGATGCCAGCGCTCGATCGTACATTTCCGTATCGAGCAACAGCAGCTTGGCCAGGTTCAGGTCGATCGACGCATCCTGGCTCTGCCAGGGGCACAAATTGCGCAGCCGATCCAATGCCTGACGATCGGTCGATGCTTCCAGCCGCCATGTCGCCAATCCGGCCGGAGCCGCCATTTCGCCGCGTCGGAACCGGTCCAGAACCTCGCCGGCATCAGGTGTCACACCAGCGGTGCATATCGTCGGCAGAACGCCCTGCTGATTAAGCGTATAGCCCAGCGGCGTGTAAATCTCGCTCCATGTCAGGAATAATTCTCCGTCATTGGGCAACCGGGTAACCGTCTGGACGCTGCCCTTACCGTACGAAGCCGCACCGATGACAACCGCACGGCCGCTGTCCTGGAGCGCCGCCGCCACGACTTCGGCGCCGGATGCGGACCGGCCATCGACCAGCACGACCATCGGCAGTCCGCTGAGTATGTCATGCGATTCGGCCGGATAGTATTGGAAGCTGTTGGGATGGCGGCCGCGCGTCTGGATGATCTCGCCACGGGGCAGGAACATGTCGGCGACGATGATCGACTGATCGAGCAGCCCGCCCGGATTGCCCCGCAGATCAAGGACAACCCCCTTGGCGGCTGGACCGAGGGTTCGCATGCCGTCCACTATCTCGTCGGCAAGCTGCGCCGCGGTAGCGGCGTTGAACCGGCTGACCGACAGCACGAGAATGTCCTGCTCAATCCGGGCTTCGATGACGTTTGGTATGACCCGCTCGCGGCGCAGGGTGTAGTCTCGTTCCCCACCCTGAGGAAGCGCCATCGTCACGCGAACCGCGGTATTGACGCGGCCACGCAGAGCATCGCCGAGATCGTTGATTTCAAGACCCGACACCGGCCGGCCGTCGACGGCGACGAAGCGTGATCCTGCGATCATCCCCGCGCGCTCTGCCGGACTGTCTGGAAATATTTCCTGAGCGACCGGATGTCCGTCGACATCGATATCAAGGACGACGCCGATGCCGCCATAGCCATCCCGGCGTGCCCGCTCGCTGCGCGCTTGTCCGGGATCGACATAGCGCGAATAGGGGTCGAGATCGTCGGTGATCGCGTTAAAGACGGCGCTGTAGATTTCGTCGGCCGAGGCGTCACGCAAGTCGATGGAGACGGACCGCAGGGCGTCGATGGCGCTGGTCGTCACCCGGGCCCAATCATGGGGAGATTCCGTCCGTGCCGTCTCGTAATCGCCGACCTCTTCGCCCGCGACCCGAACCCGGATCGAACCGTCCACCCGGTCGGCGGAAATGCGGTCATCGAGATCGGCAAGTCCTCGCAAACCGTCGAATGTCAGAACGCCGAGATCGACGTCCCGGACATAGATATCCCGGATCTGCTGGTACCCGACCTCGAACACGTCGCCGTAGACACGACCGTCCGCAGACGCCACTGCGGCAGAACCATAATCTCGGTCGGCGCGTTGCATGGACGCCGCCGACAGGCCGCTGCGGTCGGCAATCCCCATGCAACCGCTAAGAGCGAAAGCAGCGAGGAGGCCGGCGAATAGTCGATGCTTGGCCACGGTGCTCAACCCATCTGTAGGGGCGGTTCGCGTTGAACCATCCAATAATAAGTTTAGTATCTTAGCTGCAAAAGGTTAAGTGGTCTCGTAATTCGACGGGACCGAAAATCGACGGCCCGGGACGCGACCGGATGGCGAACCGCCCATGGCCGCCAGTTGCCGCCCGTGCACGTTATCGTGCCGAATCGCGGATTGGCCGCGCATTTGCCGCCTCACGCGGTTCACACTACGGTTTTCGACGTTTTCCGGGTTGCCGTTTCGTGCGACTCGCGCTGCGCTTGATCGGCCTTTTTGTCGCAGCCCGGCGGCCAGCGGGAGCATGGCGCGACGGGGTCGGCAGGACCCCCTCGAACGGGTCCGCCCCTTCCTTGGCATCCATCAGCGAAAAGAGCGTCGAACCCGTCATCGGGTCGGCCTCGACCAGCTTGACCTTCACCGAGGCACCCAAACGGAATATCAGTCCCCATCGTCGGCCGATCAAGGCGTGAGCGTGCTCATCATGATCGTAGTAGTCGTCAGGCAGAGTCGAAATCGGTACGAGCCCATCCGCGCCGGTATCCTGCAGCGAAACGAACAGGCCGAATCGGGTGACGCCGGATATGCGGCCGGCAAATTCGGTGCCGACCCGGTCGCCGAGATAGGCGGCGACAAAGCGATCCACGGCATCGCGTTCCGCTTGCGCAGCACGCCGTTCGGTGAGTGAAATGTGCTCGCCGATGGGTTCCAGACGCTCCAGTTCTGCGTCGGGCGCTCCGTCCGGGCCCAGGCCCAACGCCCGGATCAGACCCCGGTGGACGGTCAAATCGGCATAGCGGCGGATCGGCGACGTGAAATGGGCGTATTGGGGCAGGGCGAGGCCGAAATGGCCGATATTGTCGGGACTGTAATTGGCCTGCGCCTGACTGCGAAGGATCATCTGGTTGACGACATCGGCTTCGGGCCGGCCCGACGCCTGTGAAAGTATATGGGCAAAAGCCCCCGGCCGTTCAACCGGTCCCGCCTTGAGAGAATAGCCAAGAGGCTGCAGAAACTCGCGCAATGCCTCCAGACGTGTCTGGTCGGGACTGTCGTGTACCCGGAACAGGCACGGCACGCGCTTGCCGACCAGCGTCTCTGCCGCCGCGACGTTCGCCGCGATCATGAATTCCTCGATCAGCTTATGGCTGTCGAGACGCGCGCGCAGACCAATACCGGCAACGGTACCGGCGGCTGGTCCATCCTCGACAATGCTGACGACATGTTCGGGAAGGTCGAGATCGAGCGTTCCACGCGCATCACGCGCGGCGGCCAGCGCGCTGAATGCTCCGTAGAGCGGATCGATCACGCTTTCCCCCAGCGATGATGTCGTGTCGTCCGGCAGGCCGTTTCGGGCCGACTGGACCTGTTCGTAGGTCAGGCGGGCCTGAGATCGCATCAGCCCGCGCATGAAGCGATGGTCCAGCAATCTGCCGCTGGAAGCGATGCGCATGCGTACGGCGATGCAGGCACGGTCTTCGCCGGGTACCAGTGAGCAGACGCCGTTCGACAGCGCCTCCGGCAGCATCGGGACCACCCGGTTGGGGAAATAGCAGCTGTTGCCACGGTTGAACGCTTCGGTATCCAGTGGCGAACCGGCGGGAACATAGGCGGCGACGTCGGCGATTGCCACCGTGATGAGCCAACCGTCGGGATTGTCCGGCTTGTCGTCCGGACAGGCATGAACGGCATCATCGAAGTCGCGCGCGTCAGCACCGTCGATCGTCACCAGAGGCAGGGTCCGCAGGTCGGTCCGGCCCTCCAGCGGTGGAACGGCGCTATCCGAGGCCTGTCGGAGCGCGGCGTCGGGAAACGCCGTGGGAATCTCCGCCGATCGTATCGCGATCTCTGTTATTGCCGCCGGGTCATCGCGGTGGCCGAGCCGTTCGCGGACAATCGCCTGTCGCGGCCGACGACCTGGTTCCCGCCCCATGCCACCACTTGTCGGGATTTCGGCGACGACGATATCGCCGTCCTCGGCCCCCAATCGGTCGCGCTCGGATACGGCAAGATCGTCGGCCCGTCCGCGCGTCGCAGGTGATATCCGGCCACCCTCGCGCGAGGCGTGAAATATGCCGACCACGTCGCGCGATGCCTGTGAATCCGCCAGAATCCGGATCACACTGCCTTCGTAGAGGGGGGTCTCGTCGGTAGAGTCGCCATTTTCCGGGGGCGGTTCCAACTCGCGGATGCGTATCAGCGCCTTGTCGCCTTTGGAAAGCCGCGCGTGGCCGCGTCCGTCCGGCGACAGGAATATGCGCGGCGGAGGGCCTTCCTGGTTCCATGTCATCGGCCGGGCGATCAATTCCCCGTCGGCGTCAATTGATTCCACCAGAGCGACGAGGACCGGTGGCAGTTGCCCGGGTGTCGACAGCGCTTTGCCGCGGGTTCGGTCCAGCGATCCATCGCGCTCCATTTCCTTGAGCGTCGCCTTCAGCGTTCGCCGGTCGTCGCCCCGGATATTGAAGGCGCGTGCGATCTCACGCTTCGTTACCGGCTCGTTGCTTCGGGTGACGAAGTCGATGATCTGCTCGCGTGTCGGGAATCCGTTCCCGTCGGTTGTCAAAACGGTAATCCTAATCTGTCGGGAAGCCGAAAAGCGACCTGTGCCGTCCGTTCTCCCGGGAACTCTCGATGATGCTTAGCTCTCTTCGGTGTCGGCGCTGACCGCATCGCCACCAGCCTGGGCCGGACCCGGTTTCGCTGCCGTCTTTTTGGAGGTGGCGCTTTTGGTGCCGGCTGTCGAGGCCCCCGTTTTGCTGGCTGCGGTTTTTACGTTTCCCGCTTTCGCGCCAGCCGCTTTCTTTGCCGCAGGCTTCTTGGCGGCCCCCGTCTTGGTCGCCGCCGTCTTGGTCGCCGCCGTCTTGGTCGCCGCCGTCTTGGTCGCTGCCGTTCTGGTTCCGGCCTTTTTGGCCGTCCCCGTTTTCGCAGTCCCCGTTTTGGCTGCTTTCGACTTCGTTGCCTTGCCCTTGCCAGCCGATGCCCGTTTGGCCTCAATCAGGGTAACGGCGGAATCCATTGTCAGCTCATCGGGCTCAGTGCCTTTGGGCAGCGATGCCATGACCTTGCCATGCTTCACATAGGGCCCATAGCGGCCCTTGAAGATCCCGACGGGTTCGCCATCCTCGGGATGGGCGCCCAGTTCGCGCAACGGTTCGGCCTGCTTGCGGGGAGTCGCCTCGGACAGAAGCTGGACCGCGCGATTCATCCCGATGGTCAGGACATCTTCGTCAGCGGGAATCGATTTGTAGGTGCCTGCGTGACGGACATAAGGTCCGAAGCGGCCGATACCGGCCGAAATCGTCTTCTGATCTTCGGGATGGTTGCCGACGGTGCGCGGCAGGGCCAGCAGGGCCAGCGCGGTTTCCAGATCGACGGTCAGCGGCTCGTAGTTTTTCGGCAGCGACGCGCGCTTGGGCTTCTGATCTTCGGTTGCTTCGCCGAGTTGCAGATAAAAGCCGAACGGGCCCTTGCGAACCGTGACGTCGAGGCCCGATTCCGGGTCTGTACCGACATGACGCGGGAACGCCTCGCCCTCGGCGATCTTTTCGGCATCGACGACTTCCAGCGGCCGGGTGAATCTGCAATCGGGATAGTTGGAGCAGCCGATGAAGGCGCCCGTCCGCGCCAGTTTCAGACCGAGCCGACCGTCGGCACAGCTCGGGCAGCGGCGCGGATCCGCGCCATTCTCCTGTGGAGGGAAGAAATGGGGGCCGAGATCGCGATCCAGGGCATCGATGACGTCCGAGACTTTCAGGTCCTTGGTCTGTTCGATCGCCCGGTGAAATTCGACCCAGAATTCTCGTAGAACCGTTTTCCAGTCGATATGCCCGCCCGAGATATCGTCCAGACGCTCTTCCATGGACGCGGTGAAGTCATATTCCACATAGCGGTGGAAATAGCTCTGCAGGAAGGCGGTGACGATCCGGCCGCGATCTTCGGGATAGAAGCGCTTCTTCTCGATCCGCACATAATCGCGGTCCTGAAGCACCTGGATGATGCTGGCATAGGTCGACGGGCGGCCGATGCCAAGTTCCTCCAGCCGCTTCACCAGGCTTGCTTCGGTGTATCGGGGGGGCGGCTGGGTGAAATGCTGGTTCGGGTCGACGGCCTTGAGCGGCGCGTCCTGACCTTCGGCCATCGGCGGCAGGCGGCGCTCGTCGTTCTCTTTTTCGTCGTCGGCGGGGTCGTCGCGGTCTTCGGTGTAGACGCGCAGAAAGCCGTCGAATTTTACGATCGATCCGGTGGCACGGAGCGTCAATGACTTGTCGGCGGAGATCAGATCGACGGCCACCTGATCCAGGATGGCGCTTTCCATCTGGCAGGCGATCGTGCGCTTCCAGATGAGATCGTAGAGGCGTGCCTGGTCGGAATCGAGGAATCGCCGGACCTTGTCCGGGCTGCGCGCCGGATCCGTTGGCCGGATCGCCTCGTGCGCTTCCTGCGCATTTTTCGCCTTGGATTTATAGACCCGCGGGCTGGACGGGACGTAATTGTCGCCGAAACTCCTGGCGATGACGGACCGGGTCTGGGTGATGGCTTCCTGGGCCAACTGGATGCCGTCGGTCCGCATATAGGTGATCAGCCCGACCGTCTCGCCATCCAGGGAGATGCCCTCATACAGGCGCTGCGCTACGCGCATTGTCTGGCTGGCGGAGAATCCCAGTTTGCGGGATGCTTCCTGCTGCAGGGTCGAGGTCGTGAATGGTGGGTAGGGGTTGCGCTTGGCTTCCTTGCGCTCGACCTTGGCGATGCCGAAACTCTGGGCGCGCAGGCGTTCCGTCAGTTCGGTAGCCGTTTTCTCGTCCGGTATATCGAACCGGTCGAGCTTCTTGCCGTCGGCATGGGTCAATCGGGCGCCGAACGGCTGCCCCTCGACCGTAGTGTGGCGCGTTTCGATGCTCCAGTATTCGCGCGGCCGAAAGTCCTCGATCTCGGCTTCGCGCTCGCAGATCAGCCGCAGGGCGACTGACTGTACGCGGCCGGCCGACTTGGCGCCGGGCAGCTTGCGCCACAGCACCGGCGACAGCGTGAAGCCGACGAGGTAATCCAGTGCGCGCCGGGCCAGATAGGCTTCGACCAGCTCCTGGTTCACTTCGCGCGGATTTGCGATCGCCGCATTGACGGCGCTGGAGGTGATTTCGTTGAAGACGATCCGCTTGAACGATGTCTTGGCCAGGCCGCGCCGACTCCGCAGGACTTCCTGCACGTGCCACGAAATTGCTTCGCCTTCGCGATCCGGGTCAGTCGCGAGATAGACGATATCCGCGCCCTTCGCCGCTTCGGCGATTTCCGAGACGTGCTTCTTCGACCGATCGCCGAGTTCCCACTCCATGGCGAAGTCGTCGTCCGGTCGCACGGACCCGTCCTTCGGCGGCAGGTCCCGGACATGGCCATAGCTGGCCAGGACCTTGTACCCGCTGCCGAGGTACTTGTTGATCGTTTTGGCTTTCGCCGGGGATTCAACGATAACGAGATTTTCGCCCGACAATGATCAGCGCCCGTTTCTGTTGTGGACGACCCGGATCGTCATCGCTCTGGGGGATTCAGAAAACATCCGGTTCCTTTATCAACATAACCCGCGCACCGGCCAACAATTCCGCCCGGCCGGCCAGTTCCATCTCGGAAAGCACGGTGTGCACTTCGGCTGCAGAGAATTGACAGTCTCTGATCAGTTCGTCAACCGGCGTCGGGGACGGCGACAGCAACGACGCGACCGTCTTGCGGACATCGGCCAGAGCCGAAGGGTCGACGGCGCGGGCGAAAACGGCATCGTCCGATGGCGGCAGCAGGGCATCCACCGGGTCGCTCAACAGGTCGCGGGCATTGTCGTTCAGACCGTTCTCGGACATCGGTGCCAGCACCTCCAGTATGTCTGCGGCATTGCGGGCCAGAGTGGCGCCGTTGCGGATCAGATCGTTGGCGCCGTCACTGCGCGGATCGAGCGGAGAACCGGGCACGGCGAAAACCTCGCGGCCGATTTCCACGGCGTCTTTTGCAGTGATCAGTGAACCCGAGCGCGTTGCAGCTTCGACGACGACCGTGCCCACGGCCATGCCGGCGATGATCTTGTTCCGCCGGGGGAAATGGCGGCCCTGGGGCTTGAGTCCCACCGGCATTTCGGCAATGACGGCGCCCATGTCGATGATCTGGGCATGCAGTGCCTCGTTTTCCGGTGGATAGATTACGTCGGCACCGCCGGCGACGACGGCGGCCGTGCCACCGGTCAGGGCGCCGCGATGAGCGGCGGTGTCGATCCCCCGCGCCAGACCCGAAGCGACCAGATAGCCGGCATCGGAAAGCTCCCCCGCGAGGCGCCGGGCCTGGCTCAGCCCGTTCGACGAGGCATTGCGGGCGCCAACGATCGCAACCGTCGGCCGGCGAAGGACATGAGCGTTGCCAAGTATGGTGAGCATTCGCGGTGCGTTCGCAACCCGGCGCAGCATCGGCGGATAGTCTTGTTCCGGCATGGCGACGATCCGGCCGCCCAGACGTTCCACGGCGTCAAGTTCCCGCTCGGCGGCGGCTCTCGTGCAGGCGCCGGCATGTTTGAGCCCGGCATTGCGCGCGTGTTCCGGCAACTGTGCGACGGCTCGTTCGGCCGTGCCGAATTGCCGCAGCAAATGATCGAAGGTGATCGGCCCGACCCTGTCCGACCGCCAGAGGCGCAGCCACGCCAGTCGTTCGTTTCGCGGCAATGTACGCAGCTTCTGCGGATTGGCACTCATCGTCGGGTCTTCGCCTTGCGTCACAATGGGGGGCCGACCGGGCCGGCATTCGTGAGCATGGCGAATACCCGCAATACGGGCAATATTCAAGACGAAGATACGATCAGGACGGGAAATAGACGGGTAGCGTCACGTTTCGGAACCGGGACCGACTTTTGATTTCTGTCCGATGCGGCTCTCAGTGCCGCGCAGCAGGCGGACGATATTGCCGACGTGGCGGATCAGCACCAGCACGGCAATGACGATCGCCAGATCCCGAAGCTGCGGATCGGCGAGATAGGCGCCGTTCACCGGAATCCAGGACAGTATCCAGGCATAGATCGGCGCCAGCACCAGCGACACGATCGCCGCAAGCGACGAATAGCGCGTCGTCGCTGCGACCAGCAGCCAGGTGAGACAGGCAAGAGCGCCAACAGCCGGGACGATCGCCAGCAGCGTGCCCAGCGCCGTTGCCACGCCCTTGCCGCCGGCGAATCGGATCCACACCGGAAAGATGTGGCCGACCATGGCGCCGACGCCCGCGACGACTGCGATCTCCTGGCCGAACAGGAAGTCCGCCACCAGTACAGCGGCGGCCCCCTTGCCGGCATCGAGAATCAGCACCGCGGCTGCGAGCAGCCTGCTGCCCGTCACCCGCAGGACGTTGGTCGCTCCGATATTCCCGGAGCCCTCGCGGCGGATGTCGCTATGCCCGGCCAGCGACGTCAGGACGATGCCGAACGGGATGGAGCCTAAAAGGTAACCACCGGCGAGGGCGGCGGCCAGATAGGGCCAGGCGAAAGACCAGCTTATGGGGTCGATCAGGAACATAAGCCTTCCTCGTGCAGGATGCGGCCGTCGACGACGGTCATGATCGCCCGCCCCATGACGGGGCGGCCGTCGAACAGGGTATTGCGCGATTTCGATTTCAGCCGGTCAGCCTCGATCTTCCACGGAGAATCGGGGTCGAAGACCGTGATATCGGCCGGCGTGCCGGGCGAAAGATTTCCGGTCGGCAGGCCCAGAATTGCCGCTGGATCGGTCGAAAGTCGGCGCACGATGGCCGGAAGCGGCATGTCGTTCTGGTGATGAAGTTGCAGCGTGATCGCCAGCAGCGTTTCCAGCCCGATCATGCCGGGGGCGGCATGGGCGAAGGGCAGCCGTTTTGCGTCCTCGTCCTGGGGCTGATGGTCGGATGCCACCGCATCGATGGTGCCGTCGGCTACCCCTTCGGCGATCGCGATCCGGTCCTCGAACCGCCTGAGCGGCGGGGACAGGCGGGCAAAGGTCTTGTAGTCGCCGACATCGACTTCTGTCAGTGCGAAATAGGGTGGGGCGGTATCGCAGGTCACGGGCAGGCCGCGCGCCTTGGCCGCAGCGATCACGCGCACCGACTCTGCCGTGGAGATATGGGCGGCATGGTATCGCGCGCCGGTCATCTCGACCAGCCGCAGGTCGCGTTCGATCATCATCACCTCGGCCTGGGGCGCGATCCCGGAAAGGCCGAGGCGGGTCGCGATCTCGCCGGCGTTCATCACGCCGGATGGCGACAGCCGCGGTTCCTCGGGATGCTGCACGATCAAGGCGCCAAATCCCTTGGCATACGCCAGCGCACGGCGCATGACCAACGGGTCGGCCACCGCCCGGGTTCCGTCGGTGAAGGCGACGGCGCCGGCTTCGCGCAGCAGGCCGATCTCGGTCAGGTCGCGGCCTTCCGCTCCCCGTGTTACGGTCGCATAGGGAAAGACCTTTACGCCCTTGTTCTCGCGCGCGCGGCGGGCGATGAACTCGATCGCCGGCGCGTCGTCGAGCGGCGGGATCGTGTTCGGCAGGCACGCGATTGCCGTGATGCCGCCGGCCAGTGCTGCCCGGCTGGCGGTCGCCAGCGTTTCCTTGTGCTCGTGCCCCGGCTCGCCCAGTGCCGCGCGCATATCCACCAGACCCGGCGCGATCACGGCGCCGCCGACATCGATCACCCGCGCCTCGGCCGGGATGGTGTCGGTGCGTATATCCGGTCCGGCCGCCACGATCCGCCTGCCGGCGCTCAGTACGCCGCCGGGCGCATCGATCTGGGCTGCCGGATCTATTACCCGCCCGTTGACGAGCGCGACAGGTGCTTCGGCGCCGTTGGTTCGGTTGGCGCTCATCGATTTTCCTCCACCGGGCCCTGTTCCGGCCCACCGGGGCTGATGTTTCGTCCGTTCAGCAGCAACTCAAGGCATGCCATGCGGACGGCGACGCCCAATTCAACCTGGTCGAGAATCGCCGACCGGCTGATGTCGTCGGCGACGGCACTGTCGATCTCCACGCCCCGGTTCATCGGGCCGGGGTGCAGAATCAGCGCGTCGGGCTTTGCCGCTGCCAGCTTCTCGTAGGTCAGACCGAAAAAGTGGAAATACTCGCGTGTCGAGGGCACGTAGGACCCCTGCATGCGCTCCTGCTGAAGACGCAGCATCATGACGATGTCCGCCCCGGCCAGGCCGGCGGTCATATCGGTGAAGACCTCCACCCCCAGCCGGTCGAGCGCGCCGGGCAACAGCGTCGGCGGCGCCACCGCACGCACCCGGGCGCCCATGATCGTCAGCAAGTGGATGTTCGACCGCGCGACCCTGCTGTGCAGAATATCGCCGCAGATCGTGACGGTCAGCCCGTCCAGACGCCCCTTGCGCCGGCGGATGGTCAGCGCGTCAAGCAGCGCCTGGGTCGGATGCTCGTGACTGCCGTCGCCGCCGTTGATCACGCTCGCGGCGACCTTGCGGGCCAGCAGCTTCACCGAGCCGCTGTCGGGGTGGCGCACCACCAGGGCATCGGGATGCATCGCGTTCAGCGTCATCGCCGTATCGATCAGGGTCTCGCCCTTTTTGATCGAACTGACGGCAACATCCATGTTCACGACCTCGGCCCCCAGCCTTTTGGCGGCCAATTCGAACGATGTCCGGGTGCGGGTGGAGTTTTCGAAGAACAGATTGATGACCGTCTGACCGGCAAGCCGGCTGCGGCGGCTTTCGCGAGCGCGAATCGCGTCGACATGACCGTCGGCAGTGTCGAGGATCAGCGAGATCTCGCCGGCGCTCAGATCCTCGATCGCCAGAAGATGAGGCTGCGCCAGTGACGTCGCGGTCTGAAAGGGCGGTCCCATCGCATCATCCCATTGGTGGTGCGGGCCTGGTCGGCCCGGCCCGGCAATTTGCGGCGGGTGGTATCACAGGACCAGTACCATCCAGAAGGGTATCGTGATCGCCGCGAACATGGTTGTTGCCGTGATCGTTCCCGCCAGCATCGGGGCGTCTCCACCCATCTGACGGGCCAGCACATAGGCGGATGCCGCCACTGGCAGACCATTGTAAAGCACGGCGACCTGCAATTGCAGGGGCGTGATCCCGATCGCCAATCCGCAGGCCAGGGTGAGGGCCGGTGCAGCGACCAGTTTCAGCAGGGTCGAGGCGCCGACACGAGCACCGGCCCGGCCCACGGCGCGGGGGTCGAGCCCGGCGCCGACCGCCAGCAGCCCCAGCGGCAGCGCCGGCTGGCCGAGAATGCCGATGAAGGCGCCAGTCGCCTCGGCTATCGGGTGGCCCTCGAACGAAACGCCGCCCAGTTTCAGGATCAATCCGCCGGCCACGGCCAGTATGATCGGGTTTGTCACCAGACCACGCAGTACACCGCCGCGCCGGGCAGGGGAACTGCCGAATCGCTCCAGCACCCAGACGGCAATGATATTGACCGTCGGCACGACGATGGCGATGCCGATGGCGATCAGCGACAGGCCGTCCGGACCAAACAGTGCCGTCGCCGCTGCAAGACCGACATAGGTATTCGGGCGAATCGCCGATTGCAGCACAGACGTGAATGCCGGGCCGTCCAGGCCGCGCAGCATCGGCCGCAGTGCCAAAAGCCCTGCCGATAGGATCAGAATGGGCAGGGACATGGCAAAGGCCATGCCGATCAGATCGGCCAGCACGATGTTGCTGCGCACCAGCGTGCCCATCAGCAGCGCCGGAAAGAACACCCAGTAGGTGACAGTTTCCGCCGCCGGCCAAAAGGTATCGGTCACCAGGCCGGACCGCCTGATGCCATAGCCCAGCGCAATCAGCAGAAAGATCGGCGTCAGGGCGACGAGTGCCGCGGTGAGGGTCGCCGTCATTCGGGGGTGTCGTTACCGGCTGGAGCCGCCCGCATGGCGTCGAGCGCACCCTGCAGGATATAGGTCGCCGCGGCGGTATCGATATGCTTCGCCCGCTTGGCGCGGGTGCGGTCGGCGGCGATCATGGCGCGTTCGACCGCCATCGTCGACCAGCGTTCGTCCCAGAGCGCGACGGGCAGATCGCGCCGCAGCGTCAACTCGTGGATGAACGAACGTGTGGCGTCGCAGCGCGGCCCCTCCGTTCCGTCCAGGTTGACAGGCAACCCGACAACGAGCGCGGCAACCGACCGTTCGTCCATTTCCTTGAACAGGGCCGCGACGTCGACGCCGAATTTGCGCCTGCGGATCGTGCCGACGGATGTCGACAGCATCAGGCCGCTGTCGGACACGGCCATGCCGATGGTGCGCTCGCCCAGATCCAGGGCCATGATACGGCCGCCAGGGGGGAGAAGCGGGGGGATGTCCTCAATCTTGCGAAGCGGCATGCCGGGTGCTACCTTCCGCGCCATTTTCCGAGCCAATACGACCCGCAGTCATTGGTATGCTGTCGCCGAGCAGGTTGCCGGGGCGGTTTCGGCCGGGCTCGGCGGTCGCGATCGGCGCCGTGACGATCGTGGACGGCCTACTATGAAGACGGGCTTCTTTTACATGCAGCGGACGGAGAGACGTACATCATGTCGCTGGACAAGGCCACAGTCGCGCGCATCGCGCATCTGGCCCGGATCCGCCTCCCGGAGGAGGAACTGGAGCCGATGGCCAAGGAACTGTCGCGGATGCTCGATTTCGTCGAGCAACTGAACGAAGTGAACACCGACGGGGTGGAGCCGATGACATCCGTCGCCCCGCACACGCTCAGACAGCGCGACGACGTGGTCACCGACGGCGGCATCCAGGACAAGGTGCTGGCCAATGCGCCGGAAAAAGTCGGCGGCTTCTTCGCGGTTCCCAAGGTGGTGGAATAATGAGTGAACTCGTCCGACTGTCGATCGCCGAGGCGCGCGACGCGCTTGCGGCCGGCGACACCACGTCCGTGGCCCTGACCGAGGCCTATCTGGCCGCGATCGAGGCCGGCCGCGCCCATAATGCCTTTGTCACCGAAACGCCGGACCGGGCGCTGGATATGGCCCGCGCCTCCGACGCCCGCCGCAAGACCGGCGAGGCGGGACCGCTTGAGGGCATTCCGTTGGGGATCAAGGATCTGTTCTGCACCGAGGGCGTGCAGACAACGGCCGGTTCCCACATCCTCGAAGGGTTCGTGCCGCAGTATGAAAGCAGCGTGTCGGCCAATCTCTGGCGTGACGGCGCGGTCATGCTGGGCAAGCTGAACCTTGACGAGTTCGCCATGGGATCGGCGAACATCACCAGCCATTTCGGCCCGGTGGCCAACCCATGGAAGCGCGCTGACGACCCGGACAAGGTCATGGTGCCGGGCGGGTCGTCAGGCGGTTCGGCGGCGGCTGTCGCGGCCGGGCTGGTGGCTGGCGCCACGGGCACCGACACCGGCGGCTCGATCCGCCAGCCAGCCAGCTTCTGCGGCATCGTCGGCATGAAGCCGACTTATGGCCGCTGCTCGCGGTGGGGCATCGTGGCGTTCGCGTCGTCGCTGGATCAGGCCGGGCCGATGACCCGCACGGTGCGGGATTCGGCCATCATGCTGAATTCCATGTGCGGCTTCGATCCCAGGGATTCCACGTCCGTCGACATGGCCGTTCCGGATTTCGAATCGGTGCTGACCGGCGATATTCGCGGCATGAAGATCGGTATCCCGCGCGAATACCGCGTCGAGGGCATGCCGGAGGACATCGACCGGCTGTGGCGCCAGGGCATCGAGTGGCTGCACGAGGCCGGGGCCGAAACGGTCGATGTCAGTCTGCCCCATACGAAATACGCGCTGCCGACCTACTACATTGTCGCGCCCGCCGAGGCCTCGTCCAATCTCGCCCGGTATGACGGCGTTCGCTATGGCCAGCGCGTTCCCGGCGGCAGCCTGCTGGAAATGTACGAGAACACCCGCGAAGCCGGCTTCGGGCGCGAGGTCAAGCGCCGCGTCATGATCGGGACCTATGTGCTCTCTGCCGGGTATTACGATGCCTATTACCTCAAGGCACAGAAGCTCCGCACGCTGATCTCCCAAGATTTTGCCCAGGCGTTCGAGAAATGCGACGTGCTGCTGACGCCGACGGCGCCGTCGACGGCCTTCGCTCAGGGCGAGAAGCAGGATGATCCGGTGGCCATGTATCTGAACGACGTGTTCACGGTCCCGGCCTCGCTCGCCGGTCTGCCGGGCATTTCGGTGCCGGCCGGATTGGGCTCGGACGGATTGCCGCTCGGCCTGCAACTGATCGGAAAGCCGTTCGACGAACAGACGGTGCTGACGGCCGGCGGCGTGCTGGAATCCGCCGCGGGCTTCCGTTCCTTTCTGGCCGCGTGAGAGCCTGGCTGCATAAGAGATCCCGGTGCTTCCGGTCGCGGCCAGATTGCGGCTGCCCGGACCCGGCGAGAAGTGATGGGAATTTGACGTCATGACGACACAGGCAGTGATCGAAGGCAGAACCGGCTCCTGGGAAATGGTGATCGGGCTCGAAGTTCACGCACAGGTGATCTCGGAGTCCAAGCTGTTCTCCGGGGCATCGACCCGTTTCGGGGCGGAGCCGAACACACAGGTAAGCCTCGTCGATGCGGCGATGCCCGGCATGCTGCCGGTGATCAACCGGTATTGCGTCGAGCAGGCAGTGAAGACGGGGCTGGGCCTGAACGCCAAGATCAATCGCCGGTCGGTGTTCGACCGGAAGAACTATTTCTATGCCGATCTGCCTCAGGGCTATCAGATCAGCCAGTATTCGCAGCCGATCGTGGGCGAGGGGACGATCATCCTCGACATGCCCGACGGTTCAACGCGCGAGGTGGGCATTACCAGGCTGCATCTGGAGCAGGACGCCGGCAAATCGCTGCACGATCAGGATCCCAAGCGCAGTTTCATCGACCTCAACCGTACCGGCGTCGCTCTGATGGAGGTCGTCAGCGAGCCGGATTTGCGCGGACCGGAAGATGCGGCTGCGTATTTGCGCAAACTGCGGTCGATCCTGCGCTATCTCGGCACTTGCGACGGCAACATGGAAGAAGGCTCCATGCGCTGCGACGTCAATGTGTCTGTGCGGCCGCTGGGGACGACGGAATTCGGCACGCGGGCAGAGGTCAAGAACGTCAACTCCATTCGCGCCGTTCAGTTGGCGATCGAATTCGAAGCCGCCCGACAGGTGGAGATCCTTGAAGACGGTGGCAGCATCGTTCAGGAAACCCGGCTTTGGGATCCGGGCAAGGGTGCCACCCGGTCGATGCGCGGCAAGGAAGAAGCCCACGACTATCGCTATTTTCCCGACCCCGACCTGCTGCCGCTCGATCTCGAGGTCGATTTTATCGAGACCATCCGCGCGACATTGCCGGAGTTGCCCGACCCCAAGAAACTGCGCTTTATCGAGAACTATGGTCTGTCGGTCTATGACGCTGGCGTGCTGGTCGCCGAGGCCTCGCGCGCTGATTTCTACGAGCGTGTGGCCGAGGGGCGGGACCCCAAGCAGGCGGCGAACTGGCTGATCACCGAATTGCTGGGCGCGCTGAACAAGGGTGGCCACGACATTCAGGACAGCCCGATCAGCGCCGATCAACTTGGTGGCCTGCTCGACCTGATGGCCGACGACACGATTTCGGGCCGGATCGCCAAGGATGTCTTCGCCGAGATGCTCGAAACCGGCAAGGACGCCGGCACGATCGTCGAGGAAAAAGGCCTGAAACAGGTGACCGATACCGGGGCCATCGAATCGGTGGTGGACGAGGTGCTCGCCAACAACGCCGACAAGGTCGAGCAATATCGTGGCGGCAAGGACAAGCTGTTCGGCTTCTTCGTCGGTCAGGTGATGAAGGCGAGCCAAGGCAAGGCAAATCCGGCGATGGTCAATGACATCCTCAAGAAGAAACTCTGATCTGCGGCCGGCGACGCTGGCGGCCCAGGCCGGTGGCGGCCACGATCCCCAGACCGGGGCGGTGGTGCCGCCGATGCATGCCAGCACGACCTATGCCCGCGATGCCGATTACGCGCTGATCGGGGCAGGACGGGTTTATAGCCGGCCTGATAACCCGACCTATGACGCGGTGGAAGCGCTGATGACCGGTCTGGAGGGTGGGGCCGCAAGCCTCGCCTTTGCGTCGGGCCTTGCGGCGATTTCCGCCGTAATTCAGGCGATTGCCGGACCCGACGACTCCGGCCAGAATGGCCATGTCGTGATCGGCCGCGACCTTTACTATGGCACGGCGGCGCTGCTTGAGACGTTCAAGGACGCATTCGGGCTGACCGTCGATCGGGTCGATACGACCGATCCGGCGGCGGTTCGCGCCGCCATGAAGCCGGGACGCACCCGGCTGGTGATCGTCGAGCCGATCGCCAACCCGACCTGGGCCGTAACCGATATCGCCGCGATCGCGGACATTGCGCACGAGATCGGGGCGGCGCTGGCGGTGGACAACACCGTGCTGACACCGATTCTGTTCCGGCCGCTGGAGTCGGGCGCCGATCTGGTGATCCATTCGGCAACCAAATACCTCAACGGCCATTCGGACGTGGTGGCCGGCGTGGTGACGACGGGCGCACGGAACCCACTCTGGCAGAGGATTGAAGCCGCACGCCGCCTTTCCGGCGCGGTGCTGGGACCGTTCGAGGCCTGGCTGCTGCTGCGTGGCATGCGCACGCTGTCGCTCAGGGTGCGTGAACAGACCCGCGCGGCGGAAGCAATCGCCCGGCGCTTCGACGGCGACCCACGGGTCGCGCAGGTGCTCTACCCGACGCTGGCTGAAGGCGTGCAGCGAGACATCGCACAGCGCCAGTTCTCGCAGGGCAGCGGCGGCATGCTGTCGCTGCGGGTCGCACCCGCGCCCGGCCGGTCTGCACTGAAGACGGCACTGGCGACCATCGGCGCCACACAGGTGTTCGTGCGGGCGACATCGCTCGGCGGCGTGGAGAGCCTGATCGAGCATCGGTGGACCGTCGAGGGCGGGACGACCGGGGTGCCGGACGACCTGTTGCGCGTGTCGGTGGGGATCGAGGATATCGACGATCTGATCGCTGACCTGGACCAGGCCCTCGCCGTCGCGCACGCTCGCTTTCCCAATTGACGCGACCAATCGGCGGCACGAAATTCACGGTATCTGCCAAAAAGTAGTCAGGGCGATTGACAACCGCCCATCGCGGTTTGTAGAACCGCTGCGGTTCCATCGGGGGGCCGGCCGCTAACCGGCCGCACTCACCCCCCCCACGATGACCGCGACGGAGAGTTGGCCGAGTGGCTGAAGGCGCCTCCCTGCTAAGGAGGTATACCTCTAAAGGGTATCGAGGGTTCGAATCCCTCACTCTCCGCCACCCCCGGGTGTAGTGTCGTCCGATAGCTTCCAGAAATCCCCAGAAATCAACGACTTAGCCAACCCTGTTGTCCAACGCTGTCCGACGTGATGCAATCAGAAGTCGGTACGTGGGGGGTAACAAAGGGGGTAACGGTGGGGGTAGCGAATTTCAGCGGGCGAGGGCGCGATGCCATCGTCGGGTAGGTTGTCTGCGCGCAAAGTGGCCACCGCCAAGGTTCCCGGTCGCTATGCCGACGGCGGCAATCTGTTCCTCCTCGTCAAACCCGGCGGGGCGAAGTCGTGGGTGTTCCGCTACAAGGTCAACTATCGCGAACGGCAGATGGGGCTCGGGCCGGTCGATCTGGTCTCGCTGGCCGACGCGCGGGAGAAGGCTCTGTCATACCGTCGCCAACTGGCCGACGGAATTGATCCGCAGGAGCACAGGCGCGACGAGAAGGCGGCGGCCGAGAAAGAATCGGCCCGGGCGATTACATTCGAGACAGCCGCGGAATCCTATATCGAGGCGCACGAGGCTGCCTGGCGCAATGAGAAGCACAAGGGACAATGGCGATCGACGCTGAAGACCTATGCCTATCCCGTGTTCGGCGACAAGCCGGTGGCCGATGTTGATACGGGTCTCGTCCTGCAGGCGATTGAGCCGATCTGGTCGACGAAACCGGAAACGGCGAGCCGACTGCGCGGCCGCATAGAATCGGTTCTGGATTGGGCGGCCGTCGATGGGCTTCGGGAAGGGCTGAATCCGGCCCGGTGGCGTGGCCATCTGCAGAACCGGCTGCCGGCGAAGGCAAAGGTGCGGAAAGTCGAGCACCACGCGGCATTGCCCTATGCCGAACTGCCGGCTTTCATGGCGACGCTGCGCGAACAGGTAGGGACCAGCGCGCGGGCGCTGGAGTTCGCGATCCTGACCGTCGCCCGGACGTCGGAGGTCCTCGGCGCAACATGGGATGAGATCGATCTCGATCGCGATGGCGGCGCCGTCTGGACCATTCCGGCCGACCGGATGAAGGCGGGGAAGGAACACCGTGTCCCGCTGCCGCCGGCCGCCGCCAGGATCGTTCAGGACATGGGCACCATGTTCGGCCGGACGGGCTACGTCTTCCCCGGTCAGCGCAAGGGCAAGCCGCTCAGCAACATGGCCTTCCTGATGCTTCTCCGCCGGATGGGTCGGGGCGACCTGACGGCGCACGGTTTCCGATCGACGTTTCGTGACTGGGTCGCCGAGACGACCAGCTACCCCTCCGAAATCGCCGAACAGGCGCTCGCCCATATCGTCGGTTCAGCTGTGGAGCGGGCCTATCGGCGGGGTGATGTTTTCGAGAAACGGCGGGCGTTGATGGCGGATTGGATTAATTTTTCTGTCGGGTTTTCGTATCACCAGAATAAAATAGATGCGCTATAATAATAGAAAATATTATTACTTTAACGATAATCCCCTACGTTCTAGCCATCCTTTTATATAAATTAAAAACTGATCTTCAATACCGTCAATCTCTAATATTTCGTTGACAGATTTTTTGCACAGGTCTTTTATGGTATTAATATTCGCTAAAAATAGCGAATTTTTAATTTCATCAGAAATACTCAAATGCTCTATCTTAAAATCAAGCCAGAGCCTTGATTGTTGATATATTTTATTATCAATATATTCGGACCTGATATTATTTATTTGTCTTAATTTCTCATTTTCACTTTCGTACAATTCTGGCAGTTTGCTGATTATATAATCTAATGGAATAGTAACGAGTGTTGCTAAACCTCTCTCCGTTCCTCCGGTACTAGTTTTTATATTTAGGCAACCATTGGATATGTCAATATACTCAAAATCACATCGTTCGGGGTCATAGAACCAGTTCTCGCGACCACCAGATTGAGCTCTAACGGTAGGCCATTCCTCATATTTTGCTATAGTCATATGGTCTCAACCTTTCGACGGCGGAGGTAGAAAATAAAAGCTGCAAGCCTGCTTCACCTAGAAGCATTGAATGTTAAGGCCGATAAAAATTCAAGGAATATGTATTGATAACTAATCGGTATACCTCTGATTCGCAAATCGACAACCGAGAGATGTTCCTCGCAGTCCCTCCGTACTGGCCACTTTCGTGACCACCGGGACCGTTGACCCGACGATTGAAAGTACACTGATGTCCGAAATCGCGGTTCCTTGCGCTGCTATCTTGGAATGGCAAGATCCGGAACTCAACCAGCCTTCTGAAGGAATAGCAGGCCGGTTGTTGCAATCGAGAAGCGACTAATCTACCATTGGTGGTGGAGCTAACAACTCCTCTGAGGCAGTGGGTCGCCGGATAGGCGGCTATTGTTGTGCGTGGATGATATCGGGGCTATACCGATACGTGCATCCAGCGGATGCCCTCTTATGGGGGGAGTGCGGCGAAATAAGGCCCGTGAAGGGCACGAATAAGCTCGCCTGTCCTCAGCAGGTTGTTAGCTCCCCCCGCCAGGGACGGCCTAACAAGTCGTCGCTAGCGGGGCGTATCAACGCCTCTGAGGAAAGGCTTCCACATGGCCACCATGCCGCATGGCGCCGACGCGCTGACTTTGTCTGATCTCTCCAACATTGAAAATGAACCTCGGATTGAAGCTTGGCGGTTGGCCGAGCGGCTTGGATACGATCGTCCGCGTGTCGTGTCCGAGTTGATTGAGCGCAATATGCCCGAACTGCAAAGCTACGGCGAGGTTTGCCGTACGGCACGGCAAACCTCGGAAAATGGCGGGCGGCCGGGAAAAGCCTATTGGCTGAACGAGGGTCAAACCCTGTTGGTCTGCATGCTGTCCCGCACTGCGCGTGCGGCCGCTGTTCGCAAAGAGGTTATCGACGTCTACATGGCGTTCCGGCAGGGTGTTGGTTCTCCGTCCTCGCCATTGCCGTTCCCCTATCCGTTGGACCCATATGAGGGAATCGGCGCGATTCGTGTTGACGGCAAAACCGTTTACTTCGATGACCGCTTTGACCGGCTGGACCACGAAGATCCCGTTGTTGCTCTCATCCCGGACCAATCACGCCGAAAGTACCGCTTGGGAATCGTGCATGCGGATTTGAAAATCCCCAGTATGGGCGCATTCGGCGAGCGGACTGTGGTTCAGAATAGAGGCTCCGGTCAAAGCGGCGGTGTGTTGTGCGACGATTGTATTGCACTGGGACGAATCGTTCAGGTGGACACCGTCCCTTGATTTATGTCGACAGCCGCGCCTCGACGAGTTCCCGCACCCCGGCCTCGGACAATCCGAGCCGCCGGGCGGAATCGGGAACGTGGTCGAGGACGTAGTTGACGGCCTCGGCCGTTGCGCGGTTGCGGACGTCGATCCGGGCGATGTCCTCACCGTTGCCGCGGGCATTGGCGATCGCGCGGCGGGCGCCCCAGGCGGCGGCTTCCTGGACGCGGCGGGCGAGAGTGTCCTCGACCCGCACGCCGACCAGTTCGCCGGCGCGTTTGATCAGCCATCCGGCCGCAGTACTGACGCCGGCGACGCCGAGCGCGATCGCCAGATCGATGACGGGAGTCAGGTCGACTTCGGTCATGGTTCCTCCTTTCGAGTTATCACTTTGGGCAAGGGAGTCCGTTGCCGCGCGGCCACCCAAGATCGGGTGCCGCGTGGCTGTCGGTTTTTCGCAGTGGCCAGTGTCGGGATGATTATCGGCAGTTCGAGATGATCAGTTCGCGCGCCGGCGCGGTGCTGCCGGTCGGCGTGACGCTGTAGCGGGTGGCGACGGTCTCCTGATCGAAGCCGGCGAAGATCTCGCGCAGCGCCGGCCTGTCATTGAGGGACAGAAGGAACCGGCCCTTGATCGTGGCCAGGATTTCGGCCAGCCGGGCGAAGTCGTCGCGGCCGAACATCCCCTTGCCGTAATCCGTCTCGCAGCCCCAATAGGGCGGGTCGAGATAGAACAGCGTCCCCGGCCGGTCGTAGCGCGGGATGAACCGGTCATACGGCAGGCATTCCACCGTCACCCCGGCGAGCCGGGCGTGGACGTCCTCCAGCATCGGCCCCAGCCGGGTCAGGTCGAACCGGCTGCGGCGGTCGGGCTCCACGCCGAAGGTCCGGCCGGCGACCTTGCCGCCGAAGGCGGTGGCCTGCAGGTAGAGGAAGCGGGCCGATCGCTCCAGGTCGGTCAGTGTCTCCGGATCGGTGGCGGTCAGCCGGTCGAACTCGGCCCGGGTCGTGATCTGGAACCGGATCATGTCGCGGAACGCCGGATAGTGACGCTGGATCACCCGGAAGAAGGTCGCCACGTCGCGGCTGTAATCGTTGATCACTTCGGCCCTGGGCGCCGAGCGGCGGCGCAGGAACACCCCGGCCATGCCGACGAAGGCCTCGGCATAGGTGGTGTGGGGGATCGCCTCGATGCGATCGGTCAGGCGCCGGGCGAGGTTGCGCTTGCCGCCCCGATAGGGCGCGACCGGCAGGGTCGGGGTGACCGGCCGCATGTCGTCGAAGGCGGTATCGCCGGTGGCTTCGGAATTCATGATCTACTCTCGGGGTTCAGGCACAAAAAAACCCGCCGAAGGGCGGGCGGATGGGTCGTTCGTGAGGACTGGGGATCAGCCGGCGACGGCGATGGCTTCGGCCGCGCGGCGGGCGGCGACGGTGCGGCGCGCCCAGCCGAGCCCGAAGGTCCCGAAGTGGCCGAGCTGGCCGTAATAGTGCAGCCGCCTGGCGGTGATCTCGTCCAGCGTTGCCGGGTCGTCGCCCTCGCGGCGGGCGTAACTGACCGTCTGCGGTCCGATTTTGCCGTCGACGATGGCGCCCACCGTCTGCTGCAGGATCCGCACCGCACGGTCCGGTCCGGCGTTGACGCCCATGTCGAAGGTGATCAGCGCCACCGCGGGCGTCAGCTCGTCGCCCAGCACCGCCTGCCAGTAATCGTCGCGATAGATCGCCCGGACGGTGGCGGCCGGGATCGCCTTCAGCTCGTCGACTGTCGGCGTATGGTGACCATGCCGGCGCGCCCACCGGCGGAAGGTCGCCAGCTTGATGCCCTGGTTGGTCGCGCCGCCCGGATCTTCGGGGTGGTCGACGAAGCCGCCCTCGTGCTCCAGGACGAAGGCCAGCGCGGACTCGAAGGGGGTCATGGTTGATGATCTCCTGTTGTGGTGGGGAAATGGGTCCGAGCCTCAGCGCAGCATTTCCTGCAGGCCGAGAATCATGGCGGTGATCGTGCCGCCGATCAGGGTGGTGAGGATCGCGCGGCGGGTATGGCGCCCGACCGCCTCGTGGGTCTCGCGCTGCCGGCGCAGGAACTGCCGGTCCTTCTGGTATTCCGGATCCGATGAGCGCAGGCGGGCCTCGCGCAGCCAGTCGGCATCCTGGCGGACCGAGCGCGGGTCCTGGGCATCGAAGCCGAGCCGCTCCAGAACGTCGGCGACGGCCCGCCGGGCCGCCGCTTCGGCGGCTTCCTGGACGATGCGGTGCAGATAGTCCTCGCTCAGATGGGCTGCGGGCACAGGGGTGACGTTCGGCCGGATCTCGGCCGTTGCGGAATCGCTCGCCGGCATGGCGGCCTCCTTTATCGGGTGGATGGCTATCGGGTGGGGTGGGCGTTGTTCAGAGCGCGTCGGCCGGACCGGTGGGGGCCGATCGCACCAGGGCGGCCACGTTGCCCTGCTCGGGCTGCTCTTCGGCGGCGACATCGGTGGTATAGCCGTCGCTGCCGATCCGGTGGTTGACGCGGGTGATCCGCCAGCGCACCGGCACGCCCGGGCGCCAGCCGGTCAGGGTCAGACGCGCCTCGGCCTGGATCTCCGGCCGCCCGGCCATCGACAGCGACAGTTCGGATTTCGAGCGGGCGGCGCTGTTGCTCTGGCTGGCCACAGCTGCGCGGGCAGCGGCTTCGGACTCGTGCAGGGTGGCGATGTCCTCGAACGGTTCCCGGCCGCGATCGACCGACCGGCGTTCGCCGGCTTCGTCGTCCCACCACCAGGCGCGGACGCCGCCGCCGGATCCTTCACCCGACCCCTTCTCGCGCCGGGCGGCATGGCTATACGACCAGGTGTCGACGTCGCCGGGCGACAGCGCGATCACCGCCAGCGGCTCGCCGGTGACGGCCGAGGCGTTGCCGCGTCGGGCCAGCACCAGATAATCGCCCAGCGGCCGGGCAACGGCATCGTGATCGCGGGCCAGCCGGTTCAGAAACGCCAGATCGGATTCTGCCTGCTGATCGGCATGGGCGATCGGCAGCGCGTCGAGATCGGCATCGACCCGGGCCTCGAGCTCGTGGCCGGCCGCGACCGTGCGGGCGATGTCGCCCAGCGTCTGCCGGTGCCAGGACCGGGTCCGGCGGGCGCGGATCGGGCCGGCCAGGGCGGCGGCCGTCGCCCCGATGTCGAGCACAGCCGGTGGCGCGGACAGTTCGCGGTCGTCGACCTCGTAAGTCCCCATGCGGACCAGACCGGTCTCGCGATAGCCGATCCAGACGGTCAGCCGGGTGGCGATCGCCGGCAGTTCGGCCACCGTGCCGTCGGGATAGGGGCGGTCGTCGAGCACCAGCGCCAGGCGGTCGGACTTGTCCTCGGCCTCGTCGGTGATCTCAAGGCTGATCAGCCGGTCGCGCAGACGTGCGGTGACATCGACCGAATCGGCCTCGATCCGGAATTCGGGTGTCCAGTGGGTGGGCATGGATCATCCCCAGATGCGGGTGACGCGGCGTTCCGGAGTGGTCGGCAGCGGGGGCAGCGTGATTTCGATGCCGGCCGGCAGGATCGGGCCATAGCCTTCCAGATGCCGGTTGGCGGCGATGACGCGTTCGACCATGCCGTCGGTCCGGCCGTAGTGCCGCCAGACGATGGCATCGAGCATGTCGCCGTCGGTCGTGCGGTGGATGGCGGCGGTCATGTCGTGTCCTCGCCGAAACAGACCAGTTTCATGCTGAACTCGATCTTGCGCGGGCTGCCGTCGGGCTGGAAATGGGTCTGGGTCTCGGTCACTTCCGTGATGCACCACAGCCCCCAGACGCGGCCGGTGCCGTCGACCAGATCCAGCGGCTCGCCCCGGCTAGCCATTGCCCGCATGGCGTCGACCTGGCCGAGCCCGCCCCGGTGATAGGGATAGATCACGCCGTCGAGCTTGATTTCCAGCGCATCGGGGCCGGTGAACTGCTGGGCGGGTCGGCGGCCCAACCGGTCCTGGGCCTGCCACCGGTACCGCTCGCCGCGCTCGAGGCTCTGATAGGCGGCGGTGCCGAGCTCGAAGCGATAGTCGCCGAGTGCCATCAGGGGCATGGACCGACTCCGTCGTTGGAGTTGTATGTGGATAGACTCGGTCAGGTGCTACCGGAGGCGGAACCGGTTCCGTAACGCGAGACCGAGACAGAACAGGAGGATGAAACTGATGCCGATCTGCAGAGCGGACAATGTCGTCAGCCATGCAGAGGCTTGCTCGAACAGGCCGTCCGGGATGAAGCGATAAGATCCGAACAAAAAGAATGTGTTGGCGAGCGAAAGGCCGAGCGGGACCAGTAAATCGAGATCTGCCGTCTCCCTCATGCCATTCGGCAGGAGGATGGCCTTGTACGCAATAGAGAACAGGCACCATAGCGTGAGAAGCCAGTATAATGGAAGTTGGATAGAATGACCAAAATTCGATAATAATTCAAATGCCCTGTAGGGTAAGCGATCCCAGAACTTTCCTCTTCTAGCCCTGAAGCTCATTTCTTTTCGGAAGAAATAGTGTTCTTCCTCTGGTAAACCCTGATTGGCTATCGCGTGCCGAATTTTTCCGACCGATTCTATTGAGCTAAGAGATGGCTTTGTTTTTATGGACGGCCAGCATATATCTGATGCTGAAAATGTAGTTGAAGAGTGGATTGACGTTCCATCGAAATCAGGAAAATAGTTATGGAATGTGGCATCGGAAAAATTAGCTTGGTTGTGAAATATACAACTCGTAATTAAAGCAAAATTTCCAAAACTACACTGCTTGAAATTCGATATTCCGGACAATCTTACTGAAGTAAACTTGAAGATTCCGTCGAACCTGCTCCCAACAAAACTTAAGTCGTTCTCAAATTTTGAATAAGAAATCGCTAAACGTTTATAGAACACTGATCCATCGAAGCTTGTAACTCCATGGAAAATTACATCTACAAAATTCGTGCTTCCGTGATGAGTGGACTCCAAAAAAAATGTGTCTTTATCGAATATCGTTTCACAAAATTGAACGGCACCACTAAACGTTGAATTCATAAAATTAGCTGTATCTTTAAACCTTGTGCGAAAAAAACTTGAATTCGCACCTAAAATGGCATCGACGAATTCTGATTCTTTTCTTATTTCCGCATGGTCAAGCCGCAGGCTACCGTAGAATTTAGAATCAGAAACATCAAGTCCGAAATTAAATATTGTCCCTACAAATCGGCATTGTGCTTTGTAAGTCGCACCTCTAATTTCTGCATTATCGCCAACATAGACGCCGTCAAAACGAGAATCTCCGTCAAAAACACAATGATCCAAAGAGATAGGACTATATATAAATGAGTTATTTAGGTTAAATTCTTTGCAAAATCTTGACCGGTCGAAAATAATATCTTGGGTTATTATAAACCCGCTCATATTAAGATTTTTATGAAATATACTATCAGAAAAATGTATAACTTCTGTATTAATTGGTATTATGTCTGTAGACAACAGCCTATTGCGAAAAGCATTCTCAATGTCTTCTTTATCATTTTTCGTAAACCGTTCGACATATCTGTCTTTTTGTGTACTATTAAGTAGAGTTTTCTTTATATCTTGATCCATTCCACGGCATGACCATGCATTCCATATGCGCATGTTCTTCTTGTGGAGATCATGGTCGATTTTGTCTGAATGTTGTTCACCATAGACGGTGGCCAGAACATACCAAGGATTCTCGGAAGCCGGACTGAGGTCACTAATGTTTGATGCTGTGGCGCCGTGGTCGTCGGCCATTGTCAATTTTCCTATAGGTAGACTGGCATAGGACAATCGCGGGGTCTTTCTGTTTCATGTCCTTCTCAGACTCTGAACAGCGCGCAGGCAGGAATCAATCATGAAACGATGCCCGCGCGGTGCGGGCCGCGTCGGTGGCCGAGCGGCGCAGCCCCTGATCGACGGCCTGGCGGATGGACTCCGTATTGCCGTTCTGGACCTGGATGACGATCGCGCCCTCGCTGATGTTGACGGTCACGTCGGGCTGCGGCTGTTCGACCGCCTCGGCCAGCTGTGTGATGGTCGGGCCGGACAGCGACGTCTCCGGATCGTCGAGGTTCTGCAGCTGCGCCTGGATGCCGGCATTGTCATCTTCCATCGCCGTCAGCGACTGTCCCAGCCCCTCGAGCTCCCGCATCGCGGGCCCGGCGGCGCCGGCGTCGATGGCAGATTCCACGGTCGGCATCGAAACCGTGTCCACCGCCGGCGCCGTCGGCATCGGGACCGCCGGCATCGCGGCCGCGGTCGATCCGGGAGTGTAGGTGGCAACCCTTGGGGCTGCCGTCGTCGGGGTGGCGACGCGGAAGCGATCGAGGTCGACGCCCGGCCGTTGTGCCGTATCGTTCGCGATGTCTGGCATGTCGGGCAGCGTGAGCTGGTTGGCGGCTTCGCGCCGGATCCGCGCGTTCTCCGCCCGCAGCCGGTCGCGTTCGCGCTCGAAGGCGGCCTGGTATTCGCCGCTGTTGCCCGGTCCCGGGCCATTGCCGGCGCTTTCCCGGCGGGCGGTCTCGGCCGCCTGTTGCTCGATCTCGCTGTCTGACAGCGGCGTTGCCGTCACCTCGATGCCCAGCTTGTCTTTGACCAGATCGGGCATCCAGTCGAGCAGCGACGTGATGGCGCCGGTCAGCCAGTCGGTAAAGCTGTTCCAGGCGCCGGAGACGCCGTCGGCCAGGGCGCCGATCCATTCCCGCCCCAGCGCGAACATATCGATGCCGAACAGGCTTTCGACAATGCCGTTGACCGCCCGTGCCACCAGAGCGCTGGGATGCCAGTCCCACAGGAAGCCGGTGATCGCGGACAAGGCGCTCTGGGCAGTGTCGGCGAACCAGTTCCAGAGGCCGCCGAACCATGCGGCGACGCTGTCCCAGTTGCTGTAGATCAGATAGGCCCCGGCGGCGAGCGCGGCGACGGCGCCGATCGCCAGCCCCACCGGCGACAGCATCAGCGCCAGGCCGGCCGCCATCTTGGTGACGCCCAGCGCCGCCCCGATCAACCCGCCCTTCATGACCAGTGAGGCGATGCTGACGGCGGTCATCGCCACCCGCATCGCCAGCAGCCCGCCGGCGGCATAGCCTATCCACCGGGTCAGGGTCGGATAGCGTTCGGCCAGATCGGTCACCCAGTTGGCGACGGCCGCCAGCTTCTCCGCCAGATCGGCCAGCGCCGGCAGGAACAGGTTGCCGACGGTGATCGCGACGCTCTCGGCCGCGCTGCTCAACCGCCGCAGGGCGCCGCCGGTGGTATCGTCCATGCGCGCGGCAAGGCCCTGGGCCGCGCCTTCGGCGTCGGACAGTTCGTTGATATAGGCCGAAAGCGAGCCATCGATCGATTGGTTCAGCAATTGCTGAACGGCGGCGGCCGGTTCGCGGCCGAAGATCCGCGTGATCGTCGCGGACAGTTCGGCACTGCCCATGCCTTCGACCTGGCGGGACAGATCCGCCAGAACATCCGGCACGGCGCGCAGATTGCCGTCGGCGTCTGACGCCTCGACGCCCAGATCAGCGAGCGCGTTGGCCGCTTCGCCCACCGGCGAGGACAGCCGCGAATAGACGGCGTTGAGCGCCGTGCCCGCCCGGCTGCCCTGGATGCCGACATCGCCCAGCATGCCGGCCATGGCGGCGACTTCCTGCAGCGAGGCGCCCGCACTCGAGGCGGCCGGGGCGACATAGGCCATGGTGTCGCCTAGCATCGCGACGTCAACGTTGGCCGAGTTTACGGTGGCGGCCATGGTGTCGGCGACCGTGCCCATTTCGCCGGCGGACATGTTGAAGCCGCTGAGAATGTTCGAGGCGATGTCCGCCGTTCGGGCCAGATCGGTCCCGCCGGCGATCGACAGGTTGACCAGGTCGGGCGTGGCTGCAAGGATCTCGTTGGTGTCCATGCCGGCCATGCCGAGATAGCCCATGGCGTCGGCCGCGTCCGAGGCGCCGACCGGTGCCACCCGGCCGATCTCGCGCGCCGACGCCGACAGCCGTTCCATGTCCGAACTGCTGGCATTGGCAACGGCGCCGACCCGGGCGATGGAATCCTCGAACGCCACCGCCGGCCGCATGGCGCCATAAAGCGCCATGCCGATGCCGACCGCTTCCATGGCCTGGCCGTGGCGTTCGGACAGCGCTTCCCGGTTCCGGCGGCCGGCTTCGCTCAGGCGATCGGACAGGACCCGCACCCGCCGGGCGGCCGCGTCGGCCGCGCGTCCGATCCGCTGCAGCCCCGTCGCCCGGCCGATGCGGCTGGCCAGGGACTGGATCCGGCGCAACGGCGTCGACAGCCGGCCGATCGAGCGGGTGATGCGCTGCAGCGGCGCGGTCAGCCGATCGATGGCCGAGATGACGACCTGGACCCGCGATTGGGCGTCAGACATGGCGGGGTTCTTTCGTCTGGCTCATGGCCTGGTAGCGCTTGACCGCCTTGTCGTGCCAGAAGGCGAGTTCCGACACTTCGAGGCGCTCCAGGTCGGCGAGCGGCCAGTGGAAGACGGCGGCGATATCGGCCATGGCCTCGCCGACGCCTGCCGGGCCGAGGGTCAGTGAGACAAAAAACCGTCGACGATCTCGCTGGCGCGGTTGATGTCCTCGCCGTCGAGCAAGTCTGTTTCGTCGGGGCCGATGCCGGTCAGTTTGGCGATCAGCCACAGGCTCTGGTCGATCTGCGATCCCTTCAGCTTCCCCATCTGGCGCAGGTCGCGACCGGTGGGACGGCGGAACTCCAGTTCCCGCAGTACCGTGTCGTCGGTGCGTGTGACCGGGTGGTTGAGGGTGAGCGTGGTGGCGGCGCGTTGGGCCATGGGGATGATCCTTTCAATTTGAACAGGGAAGCGGGTTGGGCAGCGGGTCAGAGACCCAGGGCAGCCCGCTGGTCGGCGAGCTGATCGACGCCACGGATGCGCCGGATCATGTTCTCCAGGTCGATCTCGATCACGTCGGTGCCGGCCTGGGTGAAGCGGTAATAGGCGAGGGTGGCGCTGACCTTGAGCGTGGCGCGGTCGCCGGCCTTGACGCCGCCGGGTTCCAGACCGCGCCACAGGCCGCGAAGCTGGATCCGGATCGGTTCCACCGGCCCGCCCTGCGCCTGGGCGGCGGCGCGCAGGGTCACGGGCTGGTTGCTGGTACCGAGCAGGCCCAGCAGATCCGGGTCCCAATCGGCGAAGGTGGCGGTAAACTCCATCTTCTCCATGCCGAGTTCGACATCGACGGGGGCATCCATGCCGCCGCCGCGGAACTCGTCGGTGTTGAGAGTGAGACTGGGCAGTTCGGCTTCCTCGACCCGGCCGGCGAAGCCCTGGCCGTCGACGAACAGGTTGAAGTTGCGGATGACGCGCGGGTGTTTCATGCGATCAGTTCCTCCAGATAGCCGTCGGTCATCATCGACCGGAACGTGATGTGTTCGGCCGGGTACGGCGCGGTGAAGTCGAAGTTGAAGTAGACCTTGCCCTGGGAGATGTTGGCGGGCGTGTTGAGGTCGGGATCGGGCCAGCATTCGCCGCCCAGGATCGCGCCCCGCGCCTTGAGGCTGCGCAGATAGCCGTTCACGCCTTCGGTCACGTCCTCGATGTACGTCCGGGAGATGGCGCGATCGACGGCCCAGAGATGCGCGCGCTGGACCGACTCGTTGACCATGTCGGCGGTGCGCCGGACGCTGAGGAACGCCCAGCGCGGATCCGACGAGCAGGTGCGGTTGCCCCACAGCCGGTAGCCGTTCTCGCGGATGACGGTGGCGACGTCGTTCTCGTTCAGATAGTTGGCCCGCGCGTTGCGGTCGCCGAGCCGGAAATCCACCGGCCGGGCGGTACCGATGATGCCGAACAGTTCCTGGTTCGACGGCGACCACCAGAAGCCGCGCTCGGCATCGATGCGCGCGATCAGTCCGGCCACGGCGGCGCTGACCGGGACGGTGCGGATCCCGCCGCGGTCGACCCTGACATGGGGATCGACCAGGAACACGCGCGCGCTGCCCCAGTCGCCGCGACAGGCGATCGCCGCTTCATCGGTGGTGTCGGGGCCGTCGGCGATGATGGTGGCGCGCAGCTGCTTCGCGATCGCCTGCAGGGCGGCGACCACCGGGTTGGCCAGCAGCCGGTCGGGATCGTCGGGGTCGGGCGGACGCTGATGGGTGAAGCCCGGCGCGACCAGCAGGCGCGGCGTCAGCCCCAGCCGGGACTGGGCGGCCTTCAGCGCATGCACGCCGGTATAGGCGTCGGTCTCGGCATCGACCCCGCCGATGACATTGGCGCGGGTGTCGCTGTCGTCGCTGCCCTCGGCGACGCGGATGACCACGACCATCGCGCCGACCTGGTCGAAGATGGAGGCAAGCGCGTCGGGCAGCGTGCCGGCCTCGCCCAGTTTGGCCGCCTCGCGGCGACTGCCGGCGACAAGTATGGGTGTATCGAGCGGAAACGCCTCGGCATCGGCTTCAGGCGCGGTGCCGACAACGCCGATGACGCTCGAGCGCACCGTGCGGATCGGGCGCGGGCCGTGGTCGATCTCGACGACCTCGACGCCATGGAGAAAGCTGTCGGGCATTGAGCCTCCTTTGGGCATGAATTGGGCATGAAAAAACCCGCTCGTTGGCGGGTGGTGTTGATGGGGTCAGGCGGCGGGTGGCTGCAGGGTCACTTCGGCGGATCCGGCCAGACAACCGCCGCCGGGTCATCGAAGGCGTCGGTGATGTCGCGCAGGGCCTTGCGATAGCTGCGCCAGGCCTGTCGTTCCGCGTCGCCCAGATCCGCGTCGGGCAACTGGGTCCAGTCGCTGGCGATCAGGCGGTCGTCGCGCTCGCGGCGGATCGCGGGCCAGGTGACCGTTCCGGTATCAGTTGGGGGCGGAGCGAAGACCGTGCCGTCGTAGTGCCAGCCGACCTCGGCGTCGTCGGGCGCGTCGACCCAATAGAGCGGTGCCGCCACCGGGAACGCTTCGCCTTCGATCTGTTCGATCCGCCCCTGATGGATCAGTGCTTTCATGCCAAAGCCTCCAGTTCGATCAGCATCATCAGCCCGTGGGCGCCGCGACCGCCCCGGCCATGGGCGTTCTTGTAGTTCGTGCTTGCCCCGCCGCCACCGCTCCCGGGCGCGGTGCCGTCAGTGCCGTCGATCACGACATAGCTGTTCATCCGGCTGATACCGCCACCACCCCAGAAGCTGGCGCCGCCGAAGCCGCTGGGAACGCCGCGCCCCCGGATCACCGGTGCCGATCCGCCTGCCTGACCGCCGAGATTGAGGTCGCCGCCATGGGCGCTGCCACCGAGCCCGCCACTGCCGCGCCCCGTCCCGCTATCACGGTTGACGGACCCGCCACCGCCGCGCCCGCCGGTCGCCGTGGCGTGGGCGCCAAACGACGTCGCCCCGCCATGACCGCCCTGATCGTGGCCGTATCCGCCGGGTCCGCCCCAGCCGACGCGGATATTCTCGGTCGTGTTCAGGGCCGTTGCCGGCCGGCGCCGGAGAAAGGTGCCGCCGGCGCCGCCACCCGATCCGACCGCTTCGCCGCCCGCCCCGGCTTCAGTGCCGCCGCCCCCGCCGCCGGCGGCCGTGCCGATCGCCCAGACTTCCCGCAGCCAGCCGGGCTTGCGGTAGCTGTGATCGCCCGGATTATCGAGGATGGTCACCCGGCGCGGCCGCAGGCCGGCGGCAAGCGCGTCGTTGACGGCGGCGATCACGGCGGCGGCCGTGGGCAGGCCGGCGGTGGACGGGTCCGCTTTGTCGATCGCGTCGATGACCGGCCGCCAGGCGGCGTCATCGAGATCATCGGCCAACGTCCCGATCGCCTGCGTCAGATCACCGGCCATCGCCCCGACCGTCTGGTCGACATAGGCGCGACTGGCCGTGACCACTGTCGGGTCGATCAGCAGTTCGACCGAATCCGCGTTGGCCACCTCCAGGATCACCCGGATGATCAGGTCGGAGCCGGTACCGGCGATCAGGGTCGGCTTGTAGGTCGGCGGGAATTTCGCGATCGCGATCAGGGCGCCGTCACTGTCGACCAGCCCGACCTCGCGCACGTAATGCCCGCCGACCGACATCGGCACTACTACCTCGACCACCACCCAATGCGGGTTGGCGGGATCGACGGTGATCCGGTTGACCGGCCGGCGATGCCATTCGCCGACCAGTGCCGTCTGGTCCGGCGTCGGGTCGTAGCTTTGGCCGCCGCCATCGCCCAGCGCCGCCTCGGCGATGCCCAGCGGACTGTCATCGGCCATGGCGGCGGCCAGCTCGCCCCGGCCGGTATCGGTCAGGATGGTGTAATAGTCCTGGTCAGGCATCGGTATCCTCATGGTGAGCGGGCACGGTGACGGCCGTGACGGTATGGATCGCGCCCGCCCCGGCGGCGGTTCCGGCGATCGGTCCCGGCGGATCCCAGACCGGGGCGACGGTGACCGCTTGGCCGGCCAAGGCGGCCGGGGCGGCATGGAGCGTGGTCGCGACCATGGGCACGACCAGGGTCAGCCGGGTCATGTGGCTGCGGGTGTTCTTGGAGGCGGCGACGGCGCGGCCGAGATTGCGGGTCAGGCCGCGCTCGATGCCGCCGGCGCGGGTGACAGTGGCGCGGAAGGTGTAGGGCGGGCCTTCGGGCGTATCCTCGAACCATTCGGTCAGTACGGCATCGTCGACGCCGAGGCTGGCGAGTGCCGATTCCACCGCCGCCGGTGTGCCCCGGATGCGGTGGGTGGCGATGGCGCGGCCGGAAACCGCGCGCTTGGTGGCGTCGGGCCAGGTCGTGTCCCAGATGTCGACGGCCCGCTCCCAGGCCTGCCAGGGCAGCAGCTGCGAGCGGACCCGCTCCGGATCGGCGTTGTGCCGGTGCAGGGTCGGCAGATCGGTGGCGCGAACGGTCACGGCCTCGAGCGCGCGCATCTCGTTGGTGGCGCTGGACGGCAGCAGCGTCGGCGTCGGTTTGGCGGTCGCGAACGCCGCCCGGCCGTGGGACCCGATGCGGACACCCGCCCGGCCGTGATGGATGGCGGTCGTGGTGGCGTCGCTGGTGCTCCTGGCCCACAGTGAGGCGGCATTTGCCCGAAGCCCGGTTGTGGCCGCCCGTCCGGTACCGCCGACGACGAGATCGAGGATATCCCGCCGGTGCGGCCGACCATGCCCCGCGATCCCGAACGTGAAAGTGATCGACCCGCTGCGGTCGGCCCGCTTGCGGCCGGTTCCGGTCATCATCCCGACGGCCAGGACTGCTGCCGTTCCGACGATAACCCGGCCTGCTGACACGTCGAGACTGGCCCCTGCCGTGACCGTGACGTCGGCGCCGACGATCGGCGGTTCGGTCGGCGCGGTCGTGAGGGCAACACCAACCGTCCCAAGGGTTACGGCCGTCTTGATCGTTGCCGGTGTCCGGGTCAGTCTGAAGGCAGCCGCTGGAAGATCTACGGCGGCCCGCGCGTTGCCGACGACGCGGGCTGTTCTCGCGGCCGCGGCGGCCCCGATCACCCCCACCGTCAGGGCCGCCGCTTCGCCCGATCGGCGAACGACCATCGGATTGACCCTGGCCGCCGCGGCGATCTCGCCGCCACCGCCGGTTCGCTTACCGCCGGTGGCCGCAAGCGTCGCCGTGGCCCGGGAGTGCGCCGCCCGTTCGGCCTCGTGGCGCCAGTGTCCGCCGCCGCGCACGCCCGGTGCGGCCGCCGTCGAGGCAGCGCGGTCGAAGCTGGTATCGGTCCAGATCACGGTGCCGGACCCGGCATCGAGCAGCGCCGCCTTCGGACCACTGCCCCAGGCGCCGGCGGTCAGCACCGTCCCGTCCGGCGTCACCGACAGGGCGCGGATCTGGCCCGGGTTGCCGGCGGTGCTCGACCAGACGACGTCACCGTCGCCGGTGTACTGGCGGGCGACGATGCCGGCGTCGGGAGCGCCGCCGACCGTGACATGGCCGCGATCATCGACCGCCACCGCCCAGAGATAAGGCGCCGTGCCGAACGATGCCGACCAGCGTGGCGCGCCATCGGCATCATGGACGTTCAGATGCCGGCCATCGCCGTCGGCGCTGCCGGCGGCAATGACGCCGCCGGCGGAGGTCAGCGCGACCGCGATCGCGGCGGCGCCCCGCTCGACCGCCCAGATCAGGGCACCGTCGGCGTCGCGGCGCTCGACCCGGCCATCGACCCGGGCCAGCGCGATGCCGCCGTCGCGGCCGATGGCGACGCCCCAGACGTCCGAGCCGCTGGGTACCGTCCACAGCGGCGCGCCGTCGGCGTCGAAGGCGGCCACGCCGCTGGCGGTCGCCGCGACCACGGTTCCGGCCAGGTTGACGGCGACGGCGCGCAGGGTCCCGCCGGCCTCCGCCGACCAGATCTCCACCCCGTCGCGATCGAGACGCCGGACACGGCTGGCACCACCGGCGACCAGCCAGCCGTCGCGATGGTGGGCCAGCGCCGTCGCTCGTGTCTCTCGGCTCCAACGGACGGTACCGTCGGCCCCGATTCCGCGCAGACCGGTCCCGTCGGTCAGCTGATCGCTGCCGACGAGATAAGGCGCGGGTTCGGTCATGGGGGCCTATGGAATGGAGCGGGGCCGCAGGTCAGGCAGGCGCGTGGCCTGATGCGATGGCGTCCCGGCGCTCGACGGTCAGCAGATCGCGGGCGACCAGCCAGTCGAGCAGTTCGGTCAGTGCCGGATCGTCGAGGGTGACGGTCTCGCGGTCGAAGACGTCTTCCCAGAGGATGGCAAGGTCGGCAGCTTGGGCCGCGTCCAGGCTGTCGCCCAGCTTGATCGCCCGGCGTTCGGCATGGGTGAACAGCGCGCGAACCCGGCGAGGATCGACCGGCCGGGCAATCGGGCGATGATCGAGCGCGCCGGTCTCGAGCCGGACGAAGGCGGCATGGGTCCGGAACGCGGTATCGGCGGGCGGGTCCCAGGCATCGACCGCGATGCCCTGGGCCCGGCGGTCGGGCGCCAGGTCGTCCGGGCGGTGATGGGCTGCGACCACCGGCGCCCAGCCCTCGGCGTCGGCCTCACCGGGAAAGACCAGCGCGGTCATGCCCCGCCCCCGGTTTCACTGCCCCCGTCACCCGATTGGCCGTCAGTCGGCGCCGGGCAGTCGCCGACGGTCAGCGTCAGTTCGGTCACGCGATATTCGCCGGCCGAGCCGAACATCTCTTCCGGCACGCTGATCTTCGCCAGAAAGCCGCCGGCCTCCGACCACAGGCCGATATGAGAGACGACGGCGCCGGCCGGCACCTCGAAGCCGATCGTGCCGGTGGCGGCAACCGCGCCGTTCTCCGGTTCGCTCCAGGTCACGGGGCGGCGGGCATAGGCGCCGCCGTCGATCTCCTGGGCGCCGTCGGCGCCGGGATCGTCGCCGTGCAGCGACAGGGACGTCGCGGCCGCCGCCAGCGCGGCCACCGCGGTGTCGGTGCCAAGGGGTGTCAGGGCCATGGGGCTATTCCTCCAGGGTAATGGTGATGGCTTCGCACCACGCCGCCTCATGCGCCGTGGGCAGGATGTGATCGGCCGGGCTGTCGAGGGTGACGAGCTGAACGCCCGGCGGCGACAGGGCGGCAAAAAGGCCGGAGCGGGTGACCGGATCGCCCAGCCGGTGACGGGCGGCAACGTAGGTCCGCAGACGCTTGTCGGCCTCGGCGCGCACCACCTCGGCATCGGGGCCGTCATAGACCCGAAGCCTGGCCTCGACCCGGTACGTGAGGATCGCGGCGGCGCGGATCTCGACCCGGTCGGTCAGCGGCCGGACATCGCGGGCAGACAGCGCGGTATCGACCGCCTCCAGCACTTCCGGTCCCGGAACGCCCTTGCCCTCGCGGGTCAGCACCGTGACGATGACCCGGCCCGGTTCCGGACTGGCGACGGACGCCGACTTGATCGCCGGATGCGCATCGCGGGCGGCGGAGATATAGGCATTGTCCGGCCCGGCCACGCTCAGCCGGTACAGCGCCAGCTGCGCGCGTTCGCGCAGGGCGTCGTCGTCCTCCCAGACCGGCGGTACCGGCGGCAGGGCGTCCGGGTCGCCGGGCTTGATCAGCAGGCGGCGGGTTTGCGACAGGTCCCACGCCTTGCGGTCGAGATCCTCACCCCGGGCGCTGGCCAGCAGCGTGGCGCGCGAGGCCTCGTTGATGCGCTGGCGCAACAGCAGCTCGCGCCAGGCATTGGCCTGCAGCAGCGCCGAAACCGGATCGGACTCGACCATGGCCGAGTAATCGGGATAGCGCCGGACGAACTCGGCGCGCATCTCGGCATGGATTGCCTCGAAGTCGCCCTCGTCGACGATCGGCGGCGGCTCGAAACTGGCCAGATCCACCCCGGCATAGGCGCGCACCGGCGGAATATCGAGGTCGGTCATGGCGACAGCTCCACGGTCAGGGAAACGGATTGATTGTCGGCGACGACCCGGCCGGTCAAGCTCAAGACCACCTGGCCGGGGCGCGATCCGGACACTGCCTGAACGCGGGTCAGCCGCAGGCGCGGCTCCCACCGGCGCAGGGCCTTTGCGGTGGCGGCATAGAAATCGACCACGGTCGCCGGCGTCAGCGGGGCGTCGACCAGACGCGGCAGGTCCGAGCCGTACTCCCGGCGCATGACCCGCGTGCCGACCCGGGTGGTCAGGATATCGCGGATCGACTGGGCGAGATGATCCGTTCCGGCCAGAGACTGGCCGGTGATGGCGTTCATTCCTTGCATGGGAAAACCTCGATTATCCGCCGATGCGCACCGTGGCGGCGCCGGTGGCGACCACCGAGCCGCAACTCACCGGGTCGCCGATCCGCCCGGCCGGGCGGCCGTTGATCCGCACGGTGCCCGACCCGGCCGCCAAAACCCCGGCATGGCAGTCGGTGGGTCGATCGACGCAGCAATGCACGTCCCAGGCGTCGCCGACGCGATGCGCGGCCGCGCCCTCGATCCGGACATCGCCGTTGCCGGCAACCGACGGCCGGGACGGCCAGCAGTCATGGCCGGTGCAGAGATCGCCGAGGCGGGTGGCTGGGGGCATTTCGTTTATCGTGCTTATTTGGTATACTAGAAAACATCGGATAATTCTTGTGAACGGCTGTATATCATAATGCTTCATGCAATCATAGTAAAAGCAGCGCTAAGTGAATTGAGTGAGAAACATTATCATCCGACGGACAGTATGTTTAATGTCTTTATAAATAATCTATATGAATGGCAAACTTTGGCATCTGGAATCTTGGCGTTAATTGGCGCAATTATTACAGTTTATTTTTTGACAAGACAAATTAAAATACAGAAATCCCAAATAAAAAAGTACGATGATGAAAAACGCGATATAAATTTGGTTCGATCATTCAGGTACAGAAATGAAGTATGTATCGAACTCCATGAAATGGAAGATTATGCGAGGAAATGTCTTAATAAGCACTTACTAAACCCCGAAACTCGCATCCGACCTCCAGTAAAATTACTTACATCAATTACGAATTCTATAGAATATTTAGATATTAATTCTGCAAGATACATGTTTCACATGATGAATACATATCAAATTCACGAAGCAAGGATGAAAGAGCATTATGAAAATAGAGTTACTTCGGATAAAATCGCTTTATCTTATAATGCTATTATCCTCAGCAAAATGTCTAATAATATATACAAATATGCAAGAAACCAGTCTAATGAAATACAGAACATAAAGGTTTCTAAGGGTGATATTGAGAGAGAATACATGAAAATCAAACCAGATAATTGGCTCGATATAGAAGTCGACGAGATGATTATCCAAAAAATCGAAAGAAAAATTCCAACTACCATGAATATTATCGATCTTAGTCTTGATAACCCAGCGCATAATACATATTTTATCAGTTAATATCCACCGTCGCTCCGTTGATCGTGATCGGCCCCTCGGCCCGGATGTCGATTGCCCCTTTCGAGCGTAGCGCGATACCGCCTTCCGCTTCAACGGTCACGCGCCCGGGCGTCGTGAGCCGGGTGGTGCCGGCCTGGCCGTCATGTTCGACCACCGTGCCGTCGGCATAGGCGCGTTTGTCCACCGCCGGCCGGTCATCGGGTGGCGGGTTGTCGGTGCAGTTGAGCCGGGCGATGACGGTGCCGTTGTTCAGATCGCCGCCCGGACAGACAACGATGACGCGCTCGCCGATGGTTGGCGGATCCCAGGTGCGGTCGGCGCCGGCGCGGGCTTCGGCCCAGCGGATCCAGTTGCTGACGATCGGCCCGTCGGCGATCCGGACACGCGCGGCGGTGTGATTGACCTCGGTCACCTGGGCATAGCGGATCACGCCGTTGACCTGGCGTTCGACGTCGGACAGGTCGCGGGTCAGGTGGCGGCGTTCTGGCATGGCCTCACTCCCCGTTCACCCAGGCATCGACAGCCGTGTAGGCGTCCTCGTGGTCCGGTCCGACCTCCGGCGCTTGGCCGACGAAGACGCCGGTCCGGCCGGGGCGGGTGGCGCTGTCCCGGTGGATCGCCGGCAGCGTCAGGATCCGGGTTTCCCGGACCAGCAGGACCGGCGCGTCGGCCGTGGCGGCCTCCGTCGCGGACAGGGGCGCGTGATTCTCGAACGCGGTGCCGGGGGTGTAGGTGTGGGCGTCGATCAGCTTGGCGTCGATCGCCACCCGGCGGATATGATCCGGCGCCGCGCCGTTGTCGAGCGCGTCGCGGGCCAGCGGGGCGTAGCCGTCGCCGTAGTCGTCGGCCTCCGGATCGAAGACGACCGCGCCACCCCCGGACGTCGCAAGCGCCGGCGATGCGGTATCGTCCTGCTCTCCGGCGCGTTGCCAACAGGCGCATTCGTAGGCCAGTACGACGCCCGCGAAGATCTGGTCGCCGTCGACGGCCGTCTCGGTCGCGGCCTCGATCAACCGCATATCCTCAACCAGCCGGCCGAGGGTCGGATCCCGTTCCAGGCAAGCCCCGATCTGGACCGCCAGTTTTTCGGCGGCAGTCTCGGCGTCGCGCCCCGCGGCATAGGCCTCGATCGCCACCGTCAATTCCCAATGCCTGGCACCGCCCGGATCGGAAAGATTGTTCAGAACCTTGCGCTGGGGCGAGTGGATGACGACCAGGGGCATGTGCGATGCGAACAGCGGCACGATCTGGCCGATCCGGACCTCGGTTCCGGCATCGGTTTGCGGCGTCGGTGTGGTCAGGGCGGCCCGGATCGCCGCCAATACTTGCGTGCGCGTGGTCATCGGCCATGATCCCGATGCAGTTTGAGTTTTGCGTTGCCGCCGCCGTCGGGTTGGACATCGTTTACCAGCCAATCCCGGCCGTCGGCGGTCAGGGCATCGCCGGCGACCGGCGGCTGCGGCAGATCGGCGATGCGCACCGTCAACGTGGGCGCGGTGGTCGACACCGGCGCTCGCGTGCCGGGCTCGACCGATTGATGGGGTTCATCCAGCACGCCGACGATGATCCGGGGCGCGGTGTCGCCCCCGGCCGGGCGGTATGTGACCCGTTCGCCGAACACCGCCAGGATCGGGGTCATCGCCACCCCGACCCGGTCCCGCCACCGGCTCACGGCTTCAGGGTCAGCCGGCGCAGGGCGCGTGGCCGCATGCACAGGGTCAGCGGGTTGGATTGCGCCTCGATCACCACCGCACGGCTGGTCTGACGTTCCGGCGGCATGAAGGCATAGCTCGGCAGCCCCTTGGTGTTGGTCAGCCCCATGATATCCGGCGGGCCGAACAGCATCTGGAACAGGCCCGGAATGCCGGACGGGAACAGCCGCGCCTCGTTGGCGCCGATGCCGACCTCGCCGTCCCTGGTGCCGCGATAGTTCGCCCACAGGATGCCGCCGTATTCGAACCGGCTGAACGCCTTGGTCACCCCGAAGACGTCGGACTCGCGGCCGGTGTCGCGGTTCGCCCGGGCGGCGGCGACTTCCTTATTGGAATAGACCTGGTCATAGAAATTGTCGCCGCACAGCGCCACCGGCTGCAGCGAGACCATCGGGAAACCCTCGATCTCGCGCGCCATGTCGCGCACCAGGCCGGTGCACCGGACCTCGAACTTGCGGTCATTGGCCGTGAAGCTCGCAAAGTCGATCTCGGCATCACCCATCGGCGCGATGCCGAAGAATTCGAACCAGTTGTCGAGCACGCTGCCGTCGGCGTCGAGAACCACGCCCTGGATTGCGCCGAGGCGGTGATATTCCTGGGTCAGTTCGAGCCGGGCGCGCAGGCCGAACGGGCCGGAGAAGCGTTCGGTCAGCAAATCCTGCGCGGTCGGCGTGACCGGTTGCCCGGCGGCCTTGGCATAGCTGATCGCGTTCTGGACCTCGTCGGCATAGGCCGAGGCCTCCAGGGCCAGCCGGCGCACGCTCGCCTTGCGCAACTTGCCTTTCTGATTGGGGATCTGGTCGGGCGGCGCGCCGCGCTCGCTGGTCTGGACGATCGACAACGCGCCGTCCAGGGCGTGGATGGCGATATCGGTGGTGCGGACGCCGTCGACCGAGAACAGCCCCATCGAGCCCAGCAGCTGCGGGGTATAGGGCACATCGTTGATCGAGGCGGTCAGGGTGACGGCGGAGAACGCGTCGCCGGTAAAGATGTCGGGCAATTCATACATGTGGCGGTCCTTATGAGGGTGCCTTATCGGATGATCAGGCCGCGCGCCGCCAGATCGTCAACTGCGGCGGCGCGATGTTCGGGGGTGGCGGCGCCGGGCCATTCCAGGCAGTGGCCGTTCACTTCGGCGTCCCGGGCGATGACAGTCGCGGCCTGCGGATCCGGGGCGGGCGCGAGATTGGCGTAGAGGATCCCGGTGGCCGTTTCGCTGCCATCCTCGGCCGCCGGATCGAGCGGAGCGTAAACCCCGCTTGCCGTCACACGGCCCAGGACGGTGCCGGCGGGCAGCGGCTGGTCGGTCAGCACCCGGACCTGGTCGCGGCTGCGGTAGCCGCCCGCCTCGGACACCAGGAATTCGCCGGTCCGGCGGCCTTCGCTCAGTGTGGTCATTTTGATGCGGCTCCGATTCCGTTCATGCGGTCATAGATGGCGCGGGGGTTGAGGCTCGAGGGTCCGGCCCCCGGTCCGGCCGCTGATGCGGCGGATTGGTCGGGTGTCCCGGGCCGGGAAGAATCGATCGCCGGGCCCGGCGCGGCGGTGAGGCGGGCCAGCAGCGCCGCGCTGACGGCATCCGGCGACAGCCCCTTGGCGATCGCATCATCGGCGAAGCCATCCTCGATCGCCGCCGTCACCCGCCGGGCGGCGGCGACCCGCGTCCGGATGGCGGTGGCGTCGGCCAGACGGGCGCGGGCGGTGGCCAGGGTCGCGCCTTCGCTCAGCAAGGCGGCGACCAGGGTCGAGGGTTCGCCCGCCTCGGCGCACAGTTGCGCGATGGCGCCGGCATCGCCCGGAGACTCGGCCTGAGTGTCAGCCGGCGGCGGCGAAGGGGCGGGGCCGGGTGGTTCCCCAGGGGGCGCAGAGGCAGTCGGAGAGGGGGCCGGCTTGGCCGGATGGATCGCCGCGGCCATTATCGGGGCGGGGGCGTGCGCATAGAGGCCATAGGCGAAAGCGGTCGGGGCTGGGTTGGCCGCGTCCCGGCCCAGAACGCGATCGGCGAACCCGGCCGCAACCGCTTCCTCGGCCGTCATCCAGGTTTCCGTTTTCATGAGGTCGCGCATCGCCTCGGCCGATTGGCCAGTGCGTTCGGCATAAAGCCCGGCATAGGCCGCCGACAGCCGTTCCAGCCCGGCCACCGACCTCGTGTGATCCGCCGCCGTCCCGACCGTGACCGCCGATGGATCGTGGATCATCATCACCGCGCCCGGCGCCATGGCGCAGTGGCCGCCGGCGGCGGCGATCAGCGAGGCCGCCGACGCCGCGACGCCCTCGACGATGACGGTCACGCCGCCCTTATGGGCCGAGAGTGCCGCGTGGATCGCGGCCCCCTCGGTCGCCAGGCCGCCGCCGGAATTGAGCCGGACGGTGATAGCCTTGTCGCGGCCGATCTCGGCCAGGGCCGCGATCACGTCGGCGCTGTCGAAGCCGCCTTCCATCGCCACTGGGCCCAGCAGGGCCAGTTCCGTGCCGTCAATCAGATGCGGCATTCGTCTCTCCATTGGCTGGGGTTGTCTCGGATCGGCCACCGCCGCGCGGATAGCGGCCGTCGCTGTCGTGCACCAGGCCGAGATCGTCGGCCCGGGCGTTGTCGTCGGCGATCTCGCGATCGATCGCCTGGGCGTCATCGCCGCGTTCGCTGACCACCCCGGCGCGCGAGGCAAAACCGGCGCGCACCTCTTCACGCTTGGCCTCGACGTCCTGAACCGGGTGGATGTAGGGCCAGGCCTGCGGGGTCCATTTGACCGGCGCCGTGGGATCAACGGTGGCCGGGAGCCGGCCGAGCGCCTGGCCGAGCAGGGCAAAGCGCCGCCAGACCGGCCGGCAGAGCTGAAAGACCATCAGGTGGTGCTGCAGCATTTCGCAGTGACGGCGGAACTCGTTGACCGCGGCGCGCCAGGTGCGGTCGTTGATCTGGCTGAAATCCCCCGACAGCTGTTCGTAGAGAATACCGGCGCCGCCGGCGATCAGGCGCAGCAGCTGGCGCATGAAGACATCGTACTGACCGCCCACGTCCTTGGGCTCGTTGAAGGTGACGTCCTCGCCCGGGCCCATAACCTGCATCGTGCCCGGCTCCATATCGACGTGGTGGTGGCCGGTGTCGTCGACCGTTGCGTCGCCCCAGCTTTCCTTGAGGTCGTCGGGCGTAATGCCCTCGGGCAGGTTGCGGCGGACAAAACCGACCAGCATCGCGGCGGTGCGTTTGCGGATCAGTTCGGACCGGTTGTAGTCCGCCACGTCGGCGATCAGATCCAGCACCCGCGACAGCACCGGCTCGCCGCGCAGCTGGCCCGGCCTGGTCGGCCAATAGAGGTGCAATACCCGGTCGGCCGGGACGCGCACCGGCTCCATGCCGGTGGCGGTCAGGGCCATGCCGTCGCCCGGATGGCGCGGGTAGAGCCAATAGGCCAGCCGTCGCGCCGGATTTTGCGGGTCCAGTTCGATCCCCTGCCGGATCATCGCGCCGCCGTCGGACCGGGTCAGATGCAACGGACAGTGTTCGGCCTCGATAACCTGGAGTGACAGCGGCACCGGCCCGCCCGGGTCGGATCGCAACAGGACGAAGCATTCTCCGGCCTCGGCCACGGCGCGATAGGCCTGGGCCTGCAAGCCATAGAAATCGAACTGCCCGGCGGCGTCGGCCGCATCTGTCCAGCGCAGCCACAGGTCGTGCAGGTCTCCGCGCAGCTGCGGCTTGATCCCGGTGCCGACGACATTGTCGGTCAGCCGGTCAATGGCGGTACCGGCGATGGCGTTGCGGCGGACCAGCTCGCGCGACTGATCGCGCAGCTGGGCCAGCCCCTGATCGGCGGCGGCGTTCGGGCCGATCGTGCCGGGCTGCCAGCGCCGGGCGCGCGGGCCGTCGCCGGTGGTCTGATAGGCGGCCACGGCCCGGCGCCCCTGTTGGGGATAAGCCGGGTCGTCGACATAGAGCCGGGTGCCCTTGATCCGGGTGCGGGTGCGGGCGGCGCGCATCACCAGCCCCGCCGGCCGTGCAGGACGAAGGACCTGACCCGCCGCGTCTGGCCGCCTCCGAGTTCCGCTTCGATCAGCGCCAGGGTCTGACGCATCTCGTCCAGGGACCGGTACCGGGTCACGTTGTCGCCGTGGCGCACTTCGGTGACGCCCAGCGCGATGGCGCGCTTGAGGTCGTCCCGGTGGGCTTGGGTCCAGGCCATGGAACTGTCCTATCGCTGCATGAAGGAACTGCGGATCACGCGGCGCTTGCGCGGCGCGCGCGGCCGGGGTGGCGGCTTGGGTGGCGGCCTGCTTATGGGCTCCGGGGCCGGCTGGTCGTCGGCTGGCGCGGGCGTTGGCGGCGAATCGGCAGTGGCCTGCGGGGCGGCCGTGGGCGCTGCCTCGCTTTTGACGGCGGTCACGAAACGCGGGCTGATCGTCTGCAGGCCACAGAGCGCGGCATAGGCGTAGACGAAACAAACGCCCGCCTCATGCGCGCCCCGGGGCTTGATCCATTCGGTAAAGCCCTTGCGGTTGATGCTGAGCCGCTCGCGGGTCAGCTGCTCGAAATACTCGTTGTCGATCGGGCGCGAACCGACCGGCGGCGCGGCCGGGAAATGGACAAAGCGCGGGCCGGGGTCTTCCACGGCCAGCGAGCCATAAGCCCAGTCGCGCGCCGCATTGCCGCCGATCATGTACCAGACGCGCCCCAGCTTGTTGCTGGGCTTGGTCGGCCAGACCCGGCCGCGCTCGCCGTTCTTCTCCGACCGGCCCTTGATCGCCCAAACCCGGTCGAGCCGCCGTTCGTTGGCGAACTGATAGGTCTCGGCGGTGTGGTGGCCGCCGCTGTCGATCACGGTCGCTTCGATGCGCAGGGCCCGGCCGTCGGCGCGCGGAAAGCTGCGCTTCAGCAGCGCGTCCAGTTCGGACCACACGGCTGTCTGGCCGGGATCGCCGCTCAGCACCCAATGCCCGATAAGCCAGCATTCCAGCCCCGCGCCCCAGCCCCAGACGGCGACCTCGATCCGGGGGTCGACGGTGCCGGACTGGATATCGGCGGCGGCCGTCAGCAACCGGACGCCCGCCGGCACGATGGCGCCATAGTCTTCCAGCCGCTCCAACAGGCTGTGGGCTTTGAGTTCCTTGCCGTTGACCGCCTTATACGGCTTGCCGAGGCGCAGATTGACGAAGGGCTGGACCAGGTCCGCCGGGTTCTCCAGCGCCTCGAGCCATTCCTCGACGATCACCCGCCAGGCCGCGTTCGGGTTGAGCGACATGCCGGTCCACAGATGGAACCCGACATGACCCGGCGTGCGCGGCGTCGCGGTCGGCCGCCACTCGCCCTGGCCGTCCATCCAGACCTTGTGGCGTTCCTCGATGATGCAGCCGCAGGTGCCGACATACCAGACGTCGTCGAGCTTGCCGTCCTCGGTCAGCTGCCATTTGAGACCGTGCACCTGATCGGGGCCGCCCCAGTCGAGATATTGCATCTCGCCGCATTGCGGGCAGGGCACGAAATAGCGGCGCTGGTCGCTCTGATGCCAGAGCTTCCAGATGCGCGAGGTCTCCTCGATCAGCGGCGTCGAGCCGCGCACCTGCTTGCGGTTCCAGAACGTCTCGCCGCGTGTCCAGAACAGCTTGAGCTTCTCGCCCTGGGTCTTGGCGCCGGGTGTCCAGCCGTCGCCGTCAACCTCGTCGGCGAACTGAAAGCGCGCCGAATAGCGCCGGAAGGCATCGTCGGATGCCGCCCCGACCACCCGGACCGAGGCGCCGTTGGCCAGCTGGTGAAAGGTTGCCTTGTCCGGCTTCTCCCCTTTGCGCCCCGGCCGTTGCAGCCGGGACAGAACCGGTGTCTCGCGCAGCATCGGCGCGATCTCCGAGCCGCCGAAATCCTCCGCGTCGGGAATGGTCGGCTGCGCGACGGCGCAGAGCGCGACTTCCTGGTGCAGGTGGTAGCCGATCGCCAGCGTGGCGCAGCGGGTATAGCCGACCCGGGCCGCCTTCAGCACCGTGACCAGCGGGATCGACGGGTCGCACATGGCATCGACCAGGCCGCGCTGATAGCCGTAGAGCGTGACCGGCCCGTGTTCCGCGCCGGTGCCCTTGGGGATGACGCCGTAACGGTCGGCCCATTCCGACCCGCTGAGCCGTTCGCGATACCGGAGCGCGGTGTCGAACAGCTGGCGGATATGCCGGCGCAGGCTGTGGCGGCCGCGCTGATAATCACCCCGGCGGTGGCGTCCGATCCGTTCAGCCGCCGTTCCCGCCGGTTCCGTCTGCATCATCGGTCGTCTCCGGGTCGCCGTCCTCCGGTGCGGCGAGGGCCCATTGTTCCGCCAGTTCGGCCTCGGCTGTGTCGAAGGCGCGGTTCAGCTCGCCCAGTACCAGGTCCTGGATCTCCGGGGCGCTTTCCATGGTGACGGTGCGCGAGGCAATCTTGGCCGCGGCGTTGGAGAGCCCGGCGCGCAGGCCGGCGCAGAAGGTCGCGATGTCGGCCTCGGCGTCGCTCCGGTCGACGACCTGGTCAAGGGCCTGATCGGCCTCGACCTCGGCCGTGATCGCCTGGGCGACCGCGCGGCGGCGGTCGGCCTCGTCCCGGCTGATCCGGTCGGCGCCGTCGTCATAGCCGGACAGCGCGTCCTCGACCGCGGTCCGCACGCGCCATTCGACGACGTCGGCAACGCAGATCGCCCATTCGATGCCCTGGGAGCGGTCGGCCTCGGTGACCACCGGGCAGCCCTGCTTGATCCACTGGGCCAGCGTGTTGCGGTGCAGGCCCAGGATCGCGGCGGCGTTGACCAAGCTTTCGGTTCTCTTGGTCCTGCCGGCCAATTGTGCATCCCTTTTCGCCTAACGAATTGAGATTGTTGAGAAATCCGGGGGAGGGGTGACAGGCCAAATCGGCCCGATTGTGCATCGGAATTCCGGTAAGTCATTGATCACAATAGCATATTCGGGTGGGATGCTGACGCTGCCTCGGGATCAAAATTTTCCAAAACACCGGAGCCCTGCGCTCAAGCGGCACCTCACTGGGCTCAGGGCCCAGGGTCCCCGCCCGGGTGCGGGCAGGGCGCCGTCTCGGGTCGTAGGGCGCGCGAGGCCGCCGGTTTACCCATCGAGCGGCCGACGAAAAGACGCCCGTCACGGGCCACGACAGCGCGTTCAGCGGAATTCGGTAATGCCGCCTGCAGGCCCTAATCTGGTCTTTCATAAGAGGGCGAGGCATTATCAAATGACAGCGAAGGGTCTCGGAATCGGCGGGCTATCGATCCTGCGCCGTGGCCTCGCGCAGGACACGGGCGAACACCGGCTCGCTGCGCCGGCCGGCCAGATCCTCGACCTGTTCGCGCATGCCCAGGCGCGGCGTCATACGCAGTCGCTGCGCCAAGACATACAGTGGTTCAATCCGGTCGGGCTTGGCCTGCCACAGGATGCCGTCACGCTCGAACACGTCGTCGCGCCGCTTCATCCGCGGCGCCGTCAGCGACCGGGGAATTGCCCGGCGCCGGTGCAGCGTCGCCAGCCGCCCGGCCGGGATGGGCCGCACATTCTCGGTCTTGGTGCCGCCGACTTCCTGCTCGACCATGAAACGGTCGCGGGAATAGACGGTCGAGGTCAGCGACTGCTTGGTGGCGAACTGAAACCGGATGCCGTGGACGGCCCAGCGCCGCCGAAGGTTGAACCGCTCGGGCAGCGACTCGCGCACCGCGTCCCGCCCCTCGCGCGCCAACAGCGTCATCGCCCGCGCCATGGCGAACGGCACATGCCGGCGCTGGTGCCGCCGCAGCCGGTTGATCGCCTGGGTGACATTGTCGGTGATGACCAGCATGGCGAATCAGCCCTGAAACGAAAAAGGGCGCCGCCCGGCTGGGTGCGCCCTGAATGATATCGCGTTAGGGGTGAAAAACCCACAACATCGCGACCTTATGGATGTGCTTTTATCGGAAGCCTCGGTCGCGTGTCAAGTGCAACATTCAATCCCTCGGTGAGTATTCCAGCCTTCTCTGACGAAATTCCTGCACTGACGGATTGCTGGTGAAAAATGCATCGGAATGATGCAGTCTCGTACAGACTGGAGCGCGCTTCCGGACCGGAGGAAAGGATGGCTAGCCGACCTCGGAAAACGACACGCCTGACGGTCAGTATCGAAGAGCAAGACCATGATGCGCTGGCGAAGCTCGCTGACGCCAGCGACGTGTCGCTCTCATGGTTGATTCGGCAAGCCATAAGACAGTTCATCAAGCGATCTCATTCGGTTGATAAGAAAGGTGAAGATACTCTACATGCTCGCGCTTCGAACAAAGACTGAAATGGCGAGCAATGGCGGAATCCGCGTCCGAAATGCACCAGAAGCGGCGCATTGGCGCGGCGCGCGTGCTGAAGATGCTAGGCTCTCCTCGTTCGGTATCAAACGTTCAGGCGGCGGAACACATCAATCCAAGACGATGATGTTCAGCGAGCTTGAAGCCCTGATGGCGACTGGTGCATTGAGGCCGGATGAGTTCCGCTCGGCCGCCATTGATGAGAACGCAATTGGCAAGGCGACCGGCAACACGAGGCGTCTGACATTTCGGCATTTGGCCAATCTCTATGGACTCGTTGATCAGCCAGAACTGACGAAGGCGTTCGTGAAATTGTGGAAAAGCGATATCCAAGGTCGTCGCTTGCAAGCTTTGCTCGTTGCCCTGGCTCGTGATCCGCTTCTGCGAGAGACGGCGGACGTTGCTATGACGGGGTCGGTGGGGCAAAGCTTGCAGCGCCCGCTATTTGAAGATGCTCTAGTCACGGCATTTCCTGGACGCTTCAGCGAGAAAATGCTTCGGTCGCTCGCACAGAACTGCGCATCGTCTTGGACACAGAGTGGGCATCTGAAGGGTGCAATCAAGAAAATTAGGCAGCGCGTTTCGCCTACTCCTCCGACGGTTGCGTTTGCGGCGCTAATTGCGACAGCGTCCGGCTTCGGGGGGCCGGCTATCTTGAACTCCGGTTGGATGAAAGTTCTGGACCTTGCTCCCGAACAAGCTCTCGACGCCTTGCGACGCGCCGAATCAATCGGCCTGGTACGTGTTCGGGCTGCGGGCGATGTAACCGAAATTTCCATCCGCCATCCAATGGCGGTCGCACTAGGGGTGCCAGGACTTGAAGACGTTTGATGACATCCTCGCCGCGTACAACAGGCAAGTGCAACTGCCCTGGGCAACGGATGTGCCCCCTGCGGCCCGCGTCTGGATACTTTGGTATGACAAGTCGCTTCAACGTCGATTTACAGGGCGTCTCGCAGAATTCGAACACGCGACGTTCCGGGCTGGGCATGGCTGGCATCAAATTTCCCTTTCGGGTTGGTTCGGCGCTTGGATCGCACAACACGAATTTTTCGATGCCCTGGTCGAACAACCGGCCGAGCTAAGAGGTCTCTTGCCTGAGATTGAGAACAGCCTTGTAAACGAAATCACGCATGGGTTGCGCGCTTGCACTTCTAATGACGTCCTCGCCGTTGACGGTTGCGGAGCGCTGTTCGGAATCGTGCGAGTTTCGGCCCTGATCAGCCGAATCGCAGACTCTATCCCTGGTCGGCTTCTCGTTGGCTTTCCTGGAACGCACTCTGCTGGCGTATACCGTCTGCTCGATGCACGGGACGGATGGAATTACCACGCCATTCCGATTCCGGCTGAAACCGAATTTTGAGGGGCGACGCATGCTCAATCGAGACACTTTTTATACCGACCCGGCGGAATATAGGATAGCCAATCAAGGGGTTGCAAAGACTTCTTTCCCGCCAACGGCGGAAGCATTGGAAACGCTACGTGGTGAGCTCGAGACTTTCGTGTGTGATGGAGCCTATGCTAATGGGCTCGCCCGAATACTGGAAGCATTTCTTGGTTCTGTAGGCCACGGTGGTACTGCTCCGTCGGTTTGGGTTTCAGGGTTCTATGGTTCTGGCAAGTCCCACCTTGCGAGCATGCTGGCGGCTTTGTGGACGAATTTTGAGTTTGTGGACGGCGCCACGGCTGAAGGATTAATCCCACACTTGCCGACGGAGGTTGCCGCGCCGCTGAAAGAATTGCGGACTGCGGCGAAACGCGCGGATGGCGTCCTGGCGGCCGGCGATACGCTTGGAACAGGTCCGTCCGATCCGGCCGAGGCCACGATTGGGGTTGTGCTACGGGCAGTTGGTTTGCCCACTGATCTCCGCGCTGCTCAAGTAGCATTCTGGCTCGACGATCTCGAGATCTTGGATAGCGTTCGTACGAACCTGGGCAACTCCTTCGAGACCGATATTCGTAATTTCATTCTCTCACCCCGTTTTGGTTCGGCGGTCTTGAAGGCCAAGCCAGACCTTGCTGATTCGCCCAAAGACCTAAGTAGCCTTCTCCGCTCACAATTTGCTGAGCCGCCCGCCGTTACCGTCGATCTCCTGGAATCGATGATTCGAAAAGCCCTCATGCTGGGTCGAGCCGAGTTGCCATTGACCCTGATCGTTCTCGATGAAGTGCAGCAGTTCATCCGGCAAGACCCTAGTCTGACGCTGAAGATACAGACCATAGCCGAACGACTTGCGGGACGGTTCGACGGTCGCGTCATGTTGGTCGCTACCGGTCAGCAGGCGCTAAGCGATGTACAAGATCTTCAAAAGCTTCTCGACCGATTCCCTGTGCAGATCGCGCTCGGAGAAGCGGATGTCGATGCTGTCGTCCGCAAAACCGTTCTTCGGAAGAAAGCGGGAGCTGAAGAATCTATTCGCAATATGCTGAGCACCAATTCAGGCGAGATTAGCAGGCACCTGCGCGGCAGCCGACTGGCACACACTGTACAGGATGACGCTGAGGCAGTACTCGACTGGCCGCTCCTTCCATCCCGTCGCCGAGTCTGGGAAAACATCCTGCGTGAGCTTGATCGGACAGGACTTGGTGGCACTTTGCGTGGACAACTGCGCACCACACTGGATGCGGCTCGCACCTATGGCGATAAACCGCTGGGACACGCGGTGCCGGTCGACTTCCTATATGGGCGGTTCTCCACTGAGGCCTACAACGCCGGGCTTCTGCCGGGAGAGACGCGCAACCGTATTGAAGCGCTGCACAGCGGCACCGAAAAGGATCGGCTGAAGGCGCGCATCCTCATGCTGGTCTATATGCTGGGTCGCATCGCGCGGGAGGCGGACCATCACGGCGTCCACGCAAAGGCGGAGACCATCGCCGATCTCCTGATCGTCAATCTTGCAGGCGAGGACGAGCTACGCCGCACGGTGCCCAAGTTGTTGCAGGACCTTCAGTCCGATGGAGCGGTGATCGAGGTCGGCGGTGAATGGCGCTTGCAGACGAAAGAGAGCGCTGAATGGGAAGCCGCGTATCGCAGAGAGGAGAAGGCGATACTGGCAGATCAATCCGGACTCACCAGGTCGCGACGTGAACTGCTGGACGAGGCGATCGGAACCGCCTTGGCGGGCGCCACCAACGTGAGACACGGCTCCAGTCGTCAGCAACGCCGCATTCACCGACTGGGCCCTGGTGACAAGTCTCCGGCGGATGGCATCCAATTGCGCCTCAAAAATGGGTGGAACGACGACCTGGTGGTGGTGGAGAAGGATATTGCAGCGGCATCAACATCGGATCCTTCCGTCTATCTGCTCATCCCGCGCCATCCAACCCGTGACAAAGAACTGACGAATGCGCTGGTGACCTGGCGCGGCGCTGAGAATGTACTGCAGGCTCGTGGGGTACCGCAGACCGACGCGGGACGCGAGGCGCAGTCCGCCATGCAATCCCGCGCGAACAAGGCGGAGGCCGTGGCTAAGGAGATTGTCCGGGAGGCAGTGGCGCAGGCCTATGTCTATCAGGCTGGCGGCAAGCTGATCCCGGGCGCGCCAGACGAAGCAGTGAGGGAAGGAGCGACCAACGCTCTTGCCCGCCTCTACCCGCAGTTTGCCGATGGCGACCACCCGGGTTGGGACAAGGTGCGCGACCGAGCGATGCGCAAGAACCCGGACGCCATGGAGGCGGTGGACCATGCCGGGGCACCGGAGAGCCATGTGGTGTGCAAGGCGCTGCTGGCCGAGCTCGGCCCCGGCCGGAAGGGTTCGGACCTGCGCTCGAAGTTCACCAGTCCGCCCTATGGCTGGTCACAAGATACCGTCGATGGCGCGCTCATCGTCCTCGCCAATGCGGGGCTGGTCCGCGTCACCGGCGAGGATTTGAAATCTGCTTCGCTTCCCGATCTGCCACGCCAGAAGCTTGGTACCTGCACGTTCCACGGCGAAACAACGATCATCACCATCGCACAGCGCATGCCTGTGCGTGGCCTGCTGACCGACGCGGGCATCGCCTTCGAGAACAACCAGGAACACCTGGTGCTGACGGCGCTTCTCGAACGCCTCGAAACGGCAGCGCGACAGTCCGGTGGCCAGCCGCCGGCGCCGGAGCCGGAAACGGTGCCCAATATGGCCTCCTACAAGAGCCTTTCGGGCAATGACCTCCTTGCCGCGTTGGCGGCTGACGCGGCCACATTGCGCGACAAGCTGGAGGCATGGAAGGTGGCCGCGCAGAAGATCGGCGACCGGCTACCCAACTGGCGGTTGGCGGAACGTTTAGTCACCCTGGGCGCCACGGAACAACAGGGCGATCTCGACGACCTACGTGACGGACAGCGATTGCTCACTGATCCAGATCCGGTGCCGCCCTTGATCTCGGCGGCGGCGGAGACGTTGCGGGCGAAGCTGAACGCCACTCATGCGGCCTGGAAGGCGGCATGGCAGAAGGGAGAGCAGCGGCTCGCCGACGATCCGACCTGGGCCAAGCTGTCCCCTGAAGAGAAGCACAGCATCCGTCAGGAATGCGGGCTGTTGAAGGTGGAAAAGCCCGCTGTGGATACGCCTCAGGCCATCGCCGAGACGCTGTCTCAGCGCGGCCTTTCCGAGTGGAACAACATGGTGAAGGCGCTGCCGGCGCGCATCGAGGATGCACTTGCCGCCGCCGCCGCCTTGCTGGAGCCCAAGGCACGCGCCGTGAACCTGCCGGGCGCACTGCTGAAGAACGAGGCGGAGCTGGACGACTGGCTTGCCAAAGTCCGCGAGCGAATTGCCAATACGCTGGGCGACGGTCCCGTGATTCCAAAGGTGTGATGCATGACGAACCGCTACCTCCCCACAGCTCTGCGCCGGATACTCGAAAAGACGGTCAAGGACGCGCGTATAGTTGCCGAAGAAGGCGCGGGCGATGCAATTCAGCGCCTCGGCGTGGCGGACGGCAAGGCACCTTCCTACCTGAACGATGCCGAGAAGGGATTGCGCCGCCGCTTGCGTGCCCATGCCCGTGCGCTGGGCGACGCATTCAATAGGTCGGACGAGTCGCAGGAAACGAAAAGGCTGCTCGAAGCGGCGGCCTATGCGCACTGGCACCGCATGCTCTTCGCACGGTTCCTGGCCGAGCGCGGTCTGCTGCGGAATCCGGAGTATGACGTGCCGGTCTCGCTGGAGGACTGCCGGGAGCTCGCCGAAGCCGAGGGCCTGACCGACCCATGGGTGATCGCCGAGCGGTATGCCGCATCGATGTTGCCCGCAGTTTTCCGCATCGACGATCCGGTGCTCGCACTCGAACTCGACCCGGTTCATACCCAGAAGCTGCACCGCCTGGTGACGGGGCTCGACGCAGAGGTCTTCCAAGCCGAGGACAGTCTGGGCTGGACCTATCAGTTCTGGCGTGCGGCCGAGAAGGATGCGGTCAACGCGTCGGGGGTGAAGACCGGGGCCGATGAACTGCCGGCTGTCACGCAGCTGTTCACCGAGCCCTATATGGTACGCTTCCTGCTGCACAACACGCTCGGGGCCTGGTGGGCTGGCAAGGTTCTGGCAGCCGATCCGGCGCTTGCGCAATCGGCTGCGGACGAGGCTGCCTTGCGTGCAGCCTGTTCGCTGCCCGGTTACACCTTCGACATGCTGCGGTTCGTGCGCGAAGGAGAAGACGGCCCCTGGCGCCCGGCAGCGGGTACATTTCCCGGTTGGCCGAAAGAGGCCAGGGCAGTCACGGTCCTCGACCCATGTTGCGGGTCTGGGCACTTCCTGACAGAGGCATTGGCCATCCTGACGGCGTTTCGCGAGGCAGATGAGAATTTGTTGTCCGCCGATGCGGTCGCGGCAGTGCTGCGCGACAATCTCCATGGATTGGAGATCGATGGGCGCTGTGTGCAGATCGCGGCGTTTGCCGTGGCGCTGAGTGCTTGGCGCATTGGCGGATGGCAGATCCTACCGTCGCCCCATATTGCATGGGTAGGCGCACCCCCACCTTTGCCGAAACGAGAATTCGTGAGCCTTGCGCAGGGTGATGCTGAATTGGCTTATGCTCTTGATGCAATGCACGAACTTTTCAGCCAAGCGCCCATACTTGGTAGTTTATTGGAACCAGCTGGTGGAGACCTCTTCGAGTCCGAAAAGATGCGGGAATTCACTCGGCTGCTGTCTCGGTTGATTTCAAGAGCAAAACAGCTTGAGCCCGACGTTATCGAAGGTGCATTTGCGGCCAGGGGGATGGCAGATGCTATTAATATGCTCACCGGAAAATATACTCTTGTTGCAACAAATGTTCCTTTCTTAGGTCGCGGAGAACAGTCATCTCAAATGCTTGAGTACTGTGACTCACATTTTCCGACGGCGAAACAGTGCTTATCGACTTCAATGGTTCAAAGAACTTTGAGCATGTTGAATCCTGGAGGGGCAACAGCGAGCGTCACAAAACAAGAGTGGTGCTTCCTGGTGAGCTATAGAGACTTCCGCATTTCACTACTACAAAAATATCACCTGGATTTTGCAGTATTTCTTGGTGAAGAGGCTTGGGTTGCATTCAAAAAGCGCGGTCCGCTTGCCACGCTTACTTCTTGGACACGAAAAAAGGTAGAGGAAAGCAATTTTCACTTTGCAAGTGATGCCACTCACGTGGAGTCAATTCATGAGAAGTTTGCGCACATTCAATCTGGAGATCTCGAGCTATTGAAACAAACCGATCAGCTATCGAACCCAGATAGCCGGATCACCGCAGCAAAAATGGATAACCTACCTTTGTTGTCTCGATATGCGCACGCATATCAGGGCATAAGCACGGGCGATGTTGATCGTTACAAGCTTCTATTTTGGGAGAATGCGCTTCCAAACTCAGATTGGACATATTTTCGAAGCACTGTTTCCGAAGACACTCACTTTAGTGGCTGCCAGAATATAGTCTTTTGGGGTGATGGCGGAAGACATTTTGCAGCTTTGCGTGGCGAGGGTTGCTTCGGAAAGCTTGGCGTTGCGGTTAGTCAAATGAGACATCTGCCAGCTTCCCTCTATCTTGGGGAACGCTTCGATGGAAATGTTTCTGCAATCGTTCCGCTGAACTCGGAGCATGTTGGGCCGATTTTTGAGTACTGCTCCTCAAAGGAATACAAGGTGGAGCTGCGGAACATTGATAAGAAGAAGAACATCACAAATGCAACTCTAACGAAAGTGCCATTTAACTTGAAAAAATGGCAAGATGTATTTGATAAAAAGTATAAATGCGGCCTCCCTCTTCCTACCTCGCCTGATCCAACCCAATGGCTCTTTCACGGGCATCCGAGGAACGCCAGATCAGGAGTTTCACTGCACGTCGCGCTCGCACGGATATCAGGGTATCGCTGGCCAGCCGAGAGTGACGACAGAATGCATCTTTCCGATGAGGCCCGCGCCTGGATTGTAGAAGCTTCAGAACTTCCCCCAGCTGACAATGACGGTCTAGTTGGCGTCCCGCCCGTCGCAGGAGAAAAGTCGCTGGCCGACCGCCTGCGCCGCTATCTCGCCGCCGCGTTTGGCGCCGACTGGTCCGACGCCTTGGAACGCCGTTTGGTTAGCGACGCCGATGAGCTCCTCGACAAGAAGGTGGCACGGGACGGCTCGCTCGAAACCTGGCTCCGCGACCGCGCCTTCCGGCAGCACTGCGCTCTCTTCGGCCAGCGCCCGTTCCTGTGGCACATCTCGGACGGGCTGAAGGACGGCTTCTCGGTCTTGGCCCACTACCACCGCTTTGACCAGGCCAACCTGCGCAAGCTCACCTATACCCTGCTCGGCGACTGGCTCGCCCGCGCCAAGGCGGAAGGCAACACGCTGCGCTACGAAAAGGGCCGCGAGTTGCAGCAGAAGCTGGAAAAGATCCTGGAAGGCGAGCAACCCTACGACATCTTCGTGCGCTGGAAGCCTCTCGCCCAGCAGCCGCTCGGGTGGGACCCCGACCTGGATGATGGCGTGCGCCAGAACATCCGCCCCTTCATCAAGGCAGGTGTGCTGACCCACGACCTGTCGAAAATTCTGAAGGACAAGGATCGCGGCAACGACGCGCCATCTGCGCCCTGGTACGAGGTATTCAAGGGCGAGCGCCGCAACGATCACCATACCACTCTGGCCGAGAAGCGCGCCGCGCGTGTGGCCGCTCCAATACGGGTGGAGGCGGCGAAGTGACGACGCCTCTCGATGCCCTCGTCAGCGCCCTGCACTACGCCGCGAGCTACAACGCCGCGGCCGAGGCGCCGCCGGAAGTTGTGGTGTGGTGCGACGCCAATAGGGAGTTCGAACCCCTTTTGCCGGCGCTGCGGGAGCGGCTTCCAGAGCTGCTGACTTACGGCGAGTTCGATGCAGATACACGGACGGGACCGGCGGTTTGGCTGCGCGCTGCAGTGGCCGGTGCCCTTCCCGCCGTCGATATTCCCGAGGAGAGCACGCCAATCCTCTATTTGCCCGGCGTCGCCCGCGAGACGCTGAAGGGCGTCGACGACTGTCCAACGCTCCTTCAGCCGCTGGTCTGGTTCACGGTGGCAGGCACCATGTTCGGCCATGTCAACGGCAAGGACTGGACGTTGCGCAGCTTCCTCACTTCCGAACGCGGGTTGCTGAAACTAAACATCGCTGACGACAACGCGACCCGCACGGCGCTCTCCCACGCGGCGCAGCGCTTCTGCTCGCGCCCCGTTGAGGAGCTGCGCGGCCAACGCTGGAACGCGGACCATCTCAATGCGCTGCTCGCCCCCGACCTCGCCGCCGACATGCTTGATTGGATCGAAGGTGCCTTCACAGAGTTGGGCGATCCGTCGCGTTTCGCGGCCTTTGCCAACATCGCCGACAAGCAATTGAAATTCGATCCGCGCAGGCTGTCCCCACAAGATGCCGTGCGACGGTTGGCCAAGCGCGAAGGGCGGTGGGCGGAGGTTTGGGCGCGTTTTGGAGCATCCACCGGCTATGAGCAAGTCGTGGCCTATCTTAATTTCCAAGAACCAGGAACGCTTTTCGAGCACCAGGATTCCTACCCACGTATCAACTCAAAAGGTGAAGACGATCTGCGTCAACAGCTCCTTGGACTGGCTGATATCTCTCCTGAAGCTGCAAGAGCGAACGTCGCTGAGTTGGAAACCAAGCACGCATGGCGGCGAGAGACGATTTGGGCGCGGCGCGGGCAGGCACCGTTGGCTCAGGCCTTGGCATTTATCGCGGAGGTGGCGGCGGCCAAGGCGCTGCCGAGCCATGAGGGTAATGCGTTTGCGGAAGCGTATGTCTCGGCCAGTGCCGATATCGACTGGGCCGCTATGCAATCGCTGGCGGCAGCGCCGCGCGAGGTCGATCATGAGGCAATCGCCGCCGCTCTCCGTGCCGTCTACCTGCCTTGGCTTGAGCAAGGGGCAAACGCGCTACAAGAGTTGATGCGGGTCGGTAAGGTCAGACTCGCGGCACCGCCAAAGGCCGAATCAGATGCTACTACGGTCCTGTTTGTGGATGGATTGCGGATGGACATTGCGCGCGAGCTTGTTCGCCGCCTTGAAGCCGAAGGCGTGAAGGTATCCCTGGGCTGGATGTGGTCGGGATTTCCAACTGTCACCGCGACGTGCAAGGCGATAGTCTCGCCGGTAGCCTCCCTGCTGGTCGGTCCACCTGCCACCTCCGACGTTCTGCCTCACTCCCCCGAGGGGAAGCCGGTGACGAAGCCAGTACTCTTCAAGCTTATGGAAGCGCAAGGCTGGGAAACCGGCAATGCTTTACTTTCTGGCACAAAGCTCTGGACAGAGACTGGACGCTTTGACGAAGAGGGACACGCCCTGGGGGCACGCCTTGCTGAACGCCTATCGGCCGCCATACGCGACGTCGCAGATCGAATTCTCGGATTGTTGCGCTCTGGGCGAAGCCTTCGCATCGTCACTGACCATGGCTGGTTGTTGATGCCCGGCGGATTGCCCCATGCGGCGCTCGATGTGGGGCTAGTGGAACCGAACGGTAAGCGGACTCGCTGCGCCCTGGTGAAAGCAAGGGCGCAAACTTCTTATCTTCAGGTGCCGTGGACTTGGAACCCTGAAATTTCGGTGGCTACCGCGACAGGGGCGCGGTCATTCTACGCGAGCTATGAGTATGCTCATGGCGGCGTTAGCCCACAAGAATGCATTCTGCCCGTCATTGATGTGGCGAATGGTAGCCCACAGCGGACAGTTTCGATCGACCGAACTAATTGGGAGGGACTACGCCTGCGCGTCGAGGTCGCCGGCGGAGCGGATCTCCGCGTCGATTTGCGGCTCGGTTCGGAAACCAGTGGACAGAGCCTCGTAAAGGGGGGCCGGGTCCTCGACGAGCAGGGACGCACATCGTTCTTGGCGAGTGATGAACATGAACGCGAAGCCGCCTGTCTTGTTGTGCTCGATGATGACGATCGAGTATTGGCCCTCCATAGGCTGGTGATCGGGGAGGATTGAGGTGATCGAACTCGACGACCTGGACCGCAAGGCGGCGGAAGCCTTCCCCGGTCACATCGTGCGCAAGGATTTGGTGCGCCGCTTTCGAGGCCAGTTCCCCGTGCCGACCTATGTGGTCGAGTTCATGCTCGGCCGCTATTGCGCCAGTACTGTGCCTGAAGAGATTGAAGAAGGCCTTCAGATGGTACAGTCGCAGCTCTCGGATCGTACAGTCCGGGCGGGTGAGGAGGAGCTGTTCAAATCCAAGGCGCGCGACCGCGGGTCCGTGCGTATCATCGACATCGTTACTGCCCGGCTCGACTTTAAAACCGACAGCTACCTGGCGACCTTGCCGAGCCTTCGGGTGAACGACGTACGGATTTCGGACAAGATCGTCCTCGACCATGAGCGAATGCTGACCGGCGGGTTCTATGCGGAGGTCGAGCTTGGCTATGACGCTAGCATCGCGCAAGAGAAAGGAGGCCGGCCGTTTGAAATCCTAAGCCTCCGCGAAATTCAGCTATCGACACGCGATATTCTGGATAAAATTGCTGCCGGTCGCGCCCAACTTTCTACGCACGAATGGAAGGATTTCCTCTTACGGAGTGTCGGCCTGGAGCCGGCAGCACTCAGCGCCCGGGCTCAGGACACGACGCTGCTTCGCATGGTCCCGTTCGTGGAGCGGAACTACAATATGATCGAGCTCGGCCCGCGCGGGACGGGCAAGAGCCACCTTTTCCAGCAAGTCTCGCCTTATGCGCACCTCGTCTCTGGTGGCAAGGCAACAGTCGCGCGAATGTTCGTTAATATGCAGAATGGGCAGCGCGGGCTTGTTTGCCAATACGATGTCGTCTGCTTCGACGAGGTCTCGGGCGTTTCCTTCGACCAGAAAGACGGCGTCAACATCATGAAAGGCTACATGGAGTCGGGGGAATTCTCGCGCGGGCGAGAGAGTATTCGCGCCGATGGCAGTATTGTAATGGTCGGCAACTTCGATGTGGACGTGCAGCACCAGCAGCGGGTCGGACATCTTTTTGGACCGATGCCGCCTGAGATGCGCAACGACACCGCCTTTATGGACCGCATCCACTGCTATCTGCCAGGATGGGACGTTCCTAAGATAAGCAAGGAATTGTTCACCGACCGTTTCGGGCTTGTAAGCGACGTTCTCGCGGAAAGCTTCTCGCGGCTTCGCTCGCAAAGTCGCGCGAATGTCCTGCAGGGACGAGTGCACTTTGGGGGTGCCCTTTCCGGTCGCGACCAAAATGCCGTTAACAAGACAGTCTCAGGCCTGTTGAAGCTCCTCTACCCCGATCCATCTGTCGCGGTGCCGGATGACGATCTCGAATGGGCGGTTCGCCTTGCCTTGGAAGTACGTCGTCGTGTCAAGGAGCAGCAGAAGCGCATCGGCTCGGCCGAGTTTCGTAATACTCAGTTCAGCTACACGATTGGACTGGACGGGGTAGAGAAATTTGTCTCCACACCCGAGTTGCAGAGCGCTGATGGCATTGCTTCCGACCCACTGCCAGCCGGCCAGATATGGGCCATCAGTCCAGGTGGTCAGGATGAAAGCACTGGGTTGTTTCGCATTGAAGTAACTGAAAGCCCCGGCGGGGGCATTCGTATTCTAAACCAGAATCCTCCCGGCCCATTTCGCGAAAGCGTTCGCATTGCAGAGCAAAATCTATATGCGCGATCAAAGGAGCTTGTCGGTGAACGCCAGCCGCGCGAACATGAATTCGCTATCCAGATCCGATCGTTCGATGCGGCAAAGAGCGGCGAGCAACTCGGCGTTGGAATTCTTGTTGGACTTTGCTCTGCCTTGCTCGGCAAGCCTTTGAAGGGTGGCCTGGTTGTCGCCGGGGGAATCACTTTGGGTGGCTCCATCGAACCCGTTCACAACCCAATCGACGTTGTCGAGCTTGCCATGGAAAAGGGAGCGAGCGCCGTGCTCTTGCCTGTTTCTAGTCGCAGATCATTGATTGACCTTTCAGACGACGTGGCGACGAAAATCCAGGTTCTCTTCTACGCTGATGCGCGAGATGCCCTTCGGAAAGCAATTCATGAATGATTTTTTAACTTAAAATACGAACGGATTTATTTGTTAATTTTTGAGTGTTTCTTTGCTTCTGCTTCCTCGAGCCATTCTTCGTACTCTTTGGCATGCGATCCGTCAAAATTCTCCATCCCGGGCTTGGTCAGCCAGCCTCTCTCAGGCGGGATGTAACTGTATAGGCTGCGGGTGGGATTTTCGTGCCATGAGATGTTGAACGCGGCGAGCTTTGGAAAGAAGGTCAGGCCTGCGTTATTCGGCAAGTGATCATGAAGCCACCATGCGAGGGCCTGCCAATGGCCCGTTCGCTCATAGTGTGGCAGGAAGCTCTGCACGACGACACACGCCGTTGCCCCCATGTATCCGTTTGCGTCGCGCCGGTCCCAGATATGAGCGGCATAGTTCGCTTCGTTGCTCGCACAGTTGTGTTTACCAACTCCGACTTCGTTGACAGCGCACGAACGAAACGCCGATCGGATCGAGATGCGGCCAAACCTCAGCCAAATTGGTTCAAGGAGTTCCTCGCACAGACGGGTGCCGGCAGCTATGGCAAGGCTTGGGTCGTCAGGGATGTTCGGGATGCCATAAAAGTTGGCGATCTCGGAATAGAGCATGTCCCTCATGAAAAAATTCTCGGAAAGCCTCACACGGCCAAGGGCTTCTAATGCCGAGACTGATCCTGGACTACGCATAGCGATTCCTTGGGACACGTGCTGTCGTTGGCAGCAGCCAGCAATGCGCATTTTTCTAGCATTAAAGACAAGCTTCTGTCACCACTCCCTGCCTAACGATTTTTTCCAACATAGAGACCTGAATAATGCCGAAATTTGATAATTATCGAAATATTTCATTATCGATAATGATGTTTAATGGAATTGCAATATTAACTTTATTCCCGTCAATAGAAGTGTTTTTAGAGCAAGGTCTGATCAAGGTTTTTGCATGCTCGTTAGCTGCTTTCTTTTTGGGTATGTACTCTGCTTTACTTGCAACATTGAGCACAGGATTCAATGAAAATTGTACAGAAATAACCTCTACAGTAAACGAAGGAAAAGTTAAATCCAAAATAAAAAAATACTTTTCTATAATTCACAAAGGCGAAAAAAGATATATTCTAACATTTGTACTAATAAATTGTTCAGTAGCATTCAGTTTTATGGGCACTGGAATTTTATTTTATTACCTTGTCGATCATGACGCTACGGTGTAATATACGGCGCACATAATAATAAACAGAAAGCAAATCCAAAATATAAATAATTCCGCTTATTTGTTTCCGGCAGAGCATTAACCGCGGTTCAGCGTATATACAATTGAGGACCATTCCTTAAACGTCTGCGTGATCAATCCCATTGCCGCCGGCGCGTCACCGGCCAGAATCTGCACCGTATGCCCCGCCCACCGACATTCCCGGCGCCAGGCCTTGTACCGGTCCAGCCACCGCAGCTCCCAGGGCGTGAGCGGCCAGTCGGCCATGGGCGCGGCAGCGCCGTTATGGCCGGGGGTTGTGACGGCGTGGGGCTCGATGGCGCGGGATGGTGTGCGGACGCCGCGCGTCAGGTAGTTGTAGCACCACAGGATCTGCTCGGCTGCCTGCATCTGTTCCGGCGTGAACTGGCCCCAAAGCTTGTCGTCGGCGATCCGGCGTCGGACCTTCGCCGTCTTTTGGCGTTCGTGAGGTTCGCCGGCGGGGATCGTCACCGTCCGGGTCGGGCTGTGGCGCTGTTGCCATTCGTCGGGCGTCGTCGGCAGCGGCGTGCCGTCGGCGTCCAGCATCGGCCGGACGGTGACATGCGTATCGTAGCCGGGCGCGCGGTGACGTCCGGCCGATCGCCGGTCCTGGGTGGGCGTCATGGTCCGCGCCAGGGCGCGCCGCCGGGTGCGGGATGTCGGGCCTTTGCCTTTGCGCCGTGCTTTGCTCATTTGCCGCCATCTGCGTTACAGGATCGATAGTGCCGCCGGCCCAGCCGGGCGATGGTCATGTCGTGAAGGTTTGCCTCGGTCATCACGTCTGGCCTCTGGGCGAAGCCTCAGGGCCATCCGGACGCAGCAGATCCTCCGGCCTGATCCGGGCGCCGGGCCAGTTATCCCACCGAGCCAATCCCGGTGATTCTGACGTCTTGGATTCCGAGGCCTTGATGGCATCGATGGTTCGCCTGATCTCGTGGCGTTTCACGTGAGCGAACATCACGAAACCAGCCACAAATCCTATCAGGCCGAATCCGATCAGCATCAGGACGGCGAGCACGATGGCGAGGGCAATACTGAAGACTGTCACCGCGATGGTTCCTTCCGATCGTTCAGGCGGCCGCACGGGCCGATGGGGCTTGTGACGCCGTTGCCGCAGTTGCAGCGTTCGGCGGTGGCTGGGCGACTGCCACTTCGACATCGTCGATCGGGATGCCGGCGGCCAGCGCGGCATCGCGCAGCCGGTCGGCCATGGTCTGGCGGACCTTGGTCGCCGCGAACCGGCTGTCGGTGGTCAGGCGCAGCGTACCGCCGTCGATCCCCTGAAAGCCCAGCGGCCGCAGCCATGACCGGAAGTCGCCTTCGCCGCGCCGGTCCAGCCGTCGGAATGCCTCGGCGATCGCCTGCCACTGCGGATCCTCCGCACCCGGGCCGGGCGGCCGGTCGTCGGTGACCGGTTTCGCCTCGGCCGTCTCGTCGGCGGTCTCGTCCAGCTTGCGGGTCAGATCGCGGATCCGGTTGCGCCAGGTTCCCGACCAGTCCACCCGCCGGTCGCCCCGCGATCGCCAGTAGTCCCGGAACTGGTCGGCTTGTGCCCGGATCGCTTTGTCGGACATGCCGCGTTCCCTTGCCAGTTCCCAGTCGGCCGGGGAGGGCGTCCAGTCCGCCGGCAGCATGACCTTGCGAGGCGGTGGGGCCTCGGCATCCGGCGAACCGTCGGCGCCACCGGCCCGACCCCCACCGGAATCGATCATCTCCCCACCACCCCCCGCCGGGGGGCTTTGGGGGGAGGTTTTTCTGTTCTCTTTCCCTTTAAGGGGGGATGTGACGTTACGCGTGACGCTTCCCACCGTTACGGATGTGACGCCACCGTTACGGGCGTCACCGGCGTCACACCCGACATCGGCCGGCGCCTTTGCCGTCGATTCTTCGGCCGCCTTCTCGGCTATCTTGCGGGCGCGATAGCGGCGCTGGCGTTCGGCCTCCTTGGTTGCTGCGGGGGCGCGCGTACGCTGCTTGCCCGGCTGGCCCGGAACCTCGCCACCGATGCGGGCCCATGCGTCCAGCGCCCATCGGGCAATCATGGCGTTGTGATAGCGCCCGTCCGAACACAGGGTCCATCCCCTCAGGGCTTCGTTCTTGATCCTTAGCCATCGCGTGGTGGCTCGCGGTCCCGCGCCGAGATCGGCCAGATTCGCCAGTTCGGCGTCGTCGGTTGGCAGTGTGCCGGCGGGAATCTGCTCCCAAGCGCTCCAGAGCAGCGCCATCGCCGCCCGCAACGCGCGATCCGGGACCTTGAGCATCATCGGAGAGCGTTTGATCTCTCGGATGTTCACCATCATGCTGGGCAGCCGCGTCAAGTCGATTTCCGGCGGCAACAGTGGGTCAGGGAAATCGTCGGCAGGAACTGATGCCGTCATTATCGCCCCCTTTCGGGATGGATCAGCGGATGGAATAGAGGCAGCCAAACGTCACGCGTAACGCCTCGGCGTGACGGGGTGTGACGCTGCGTGACATGGCTAACCCTCTGAAATCGTTAGGTGTGACGGTATGTGTGACGCTTGCGGCGTCACGACCGTAACGGTTGGTGACGGGTTCGGCTCGGTGAACTTGTCGATCTCGTTGCCCCAGGCGTCCCAGCCGGGCGCCCGCTCACGGGCGAAGAGCTCGAGGTATGGGCCGTTGAACAACCGCTCGACTATGGCCCGCATCTCGTCGGGCTTGCGGGAATGCTCGCGCACCGGGGCGACGATCAGGTTGCGGGTATTGCGGACCTTGACGCGCGGCTTCCCGCGCACGCCGATCAGCCAGAACTCGGCCGCCGAGCGCAGCACATAGCCGGTGCCGAACGCCCACTTTGCGCCCGTCTTGCTCTGCTTTGCCCACGCCCCCATCGTGGAGAAGCGAAACCCCCACCGGTCCATGACGGTAAAGGCCTGCGGCATCATCGGCGCGGTCGCCCACATGATCAGGGCGCAATCCCGGGCGGCGATATCGGCCACTGGCAGCGCGGCAATATCGGCGAGCGACATGCAGCTATAGTGAGCCTTCGGGTTCCTGGCCTCGCCCTTGGCCGAGAAGTTGGCATAGGACCAGGGCGGGTCCGCCAGGATCGCCCCGAACGGACCCTCGCCGGCGACGGGCGCGATGGGCGACGTCGATGCGAACAGTGAGCCGGTCATAGCGCCACCCCACTGGCGATCCGCTCGACCATCTCGATGCGACGGCCGATCCAGCGCATCACGTTGACGGCCATCGAATTGCCGAGCGCCTTGTAACGTGGGCCGTCAGGCGTCCAGTTCCGCCGCCGGTACGGCGCGTCCGTGTAGCCATCGGGGAAGCCCTGCAGCCGCTCGCATTCCGTCGGCGTCAGGCGCCGGACGGCCAGCTGCGTGGCTATGTTGCGCTCTTGCGCTCGGCCACCGCCGCTCGGCGCCGTCAGCGCGTAGGCAATATCCAGCTGACATTCGAGGGATCGACCGTCAGCGCGCCCCCTTTCCTGAAAGGCCACCGCCTGCGCCTGCGGGCTGCCGGCACCGAGTGCGCCCGACACCTGATCGGAGGAAACCAACTCTTCCCGGCTGTTGAAGGCGATCGATCCACCATCAACATCAAGGTCAGTCCCGAAACCGCCCCCGCCGGATGGCCGGGAAGAGAGTGTCGGCGCGAGCGGCTGGGCGACCATGTTATACATCTCGTCGCCCGCCGGACCGCCACTCCCCTTCGCCCACTTGCTGCTCACGGTTCCCGAGACGCTACCGCCCTCAGGGCCGCCTCCAACTGCGGAAGGACCTTCTTGCCACGCTTTTCGGCGCGGCGGAGAATTCCCGTGCAGGCTTTCGCGGTCAAATAATACCGCTGCGGCACGGCGCCAGTCTCCAAGATGTCCGACAAGGATGACACGCCGCCGCCGCTGGGGCACGGCCCGGCGAAACCCGTCCACTCGGATGTACTGAGCGTCAAGCACTCGCCAGGCCGCATGATACCCGCATTCCGCCAGTTGCCCGATGAAGGCGCCAAAGTCCCGTCCGCCTTTGGATGACAGGACACCGGGGACGTTCTCCCAAACCAGCCAGCGGGGCCGATAGCGTGCAGCAAGGGCAAGATAGACGAGCGCCAGGTTGCCACGCGGGTCGACCAGTCCGGCCCGCTGTCCCGCGATCGAGAAGGACTGGCAGGGGGTTCCGCCGACAAGAAGGTCAATTGCATGGTCGGGCCAGTCCTTGTAGCGCGTCATGTCGCCATGGTTCGGGACAGCCGGGTACCGAGACGCCAGTAGGGCCGAGGCGAAACGATCGACCTCGGCAAAGGCCACCGGCAGCCAGCCCAGCGGGTGCCAAGCCACGGTCGCCGCCTCGATGCCCGAACAAACGGAAAGGTATCGGATCGCGGGCGCGCTCATGCCGCGCCTCCGTCCGGCTCGATCGGCGTACGGGAAATGACACGGCCGATGGCGATGCATTCCTGGTGCTGGGTGATGCGCGTGCCGGGCATCTGAGACAGGCGATAGACGGATCTGTCCCCGAAGGTCTTCCTCTTGTCCGGCACCCACTGCAGTGGGCCGGTGACGACGGTCAGTTGCAGCGTCGGCGTGTCGGGGCGCGGCAGCATCGCGACCACGCCGTCCTTTTGATTGATCGCATCAAGCCGCCCGTCGAAATGGACGAGTTCACCGCCGATCCGGACACTGCCGAATCCTTCCAGCGGATCGACCGGCCGGCGGAAAGCAATATAGGCGTCGATGACTTCCTTGCGGACCGCAGCCGCCTGTGGCGTGCGGGCCAGCATACAGACCAGCAGCGTCTGGCCTTCGTTCAGGTGGAATTCGGAGTAGCTCTGCCCACGCGACTTGCCGCGCCGTGCGGCGAGTGGCCCGTAGGACAGCAGCTCATCGCGGTTCCGGTCGATCAGATCTCGAATGGCGCGCTGTCGTGCGAAACCCAAACGCTCAGCAATTCGGAGATCGACGATGCGTGGTTCGCCATCTAAGGTTGTGATGTCGGACGCGGAAAGTGCGGACGCACTGGGTGCGTTGCTGCCGGACATGGTGGCGCTCCTTGTGCCTTGGATGACCGGAGCGACACCACTTGTTAAGGTACTGGCGCTCCGGGGGTTAACAAACCGGCACAAGTCGGCCCAACGCGCCTTTAGGCTTTCGCCTTGGACATGCGCGCGCTGCCCCCGGAACATGGGAAAAAGATAGCCGCTATCGGGGCGGGTTCCGCTTGTGCTCGGAGTTGTTAAGCTCCAAGCCCTGACGGTACCCACGTCGTTTTTAGATTGCAAGTTTGCTATGGTAGAAACCAATGAGGGTGGCGGGTCACCACCAGACAGCAGGCGTGGCGAATACGTCTTCCGACCCGTGGCCGCCTGACCGTTGGCGAGAACCAACGAACTGGGGACCGGCGAAGCAGGAGAGTTGGCATGGCAATCCGATGGGCATTCGCTTATCCGGCGTCGCTCGAACCAGACGGCGTTGGGGTGATGGTCACCTTCCGCGATCTCACGGGGGCGATCACCTGTGGCGACACCCGTGCCGAGGCGCTGGCTGAAGCGCCGGATTGCGCCGAAGCGGCGTTGGAGTTCCTGCTCCGCGACGGTGATGCGCCGCCGCCGTCCGATCCGCTGCCGGGGGAGGTTGTCGTTCCGCTGCCGTTGCGAATGGCGGCGAAGATCGCCTTGATCCGCTCGGCGCGCGCCAATGGAATCGGGCCGGGTGAACTGGCGCGCCGAATGAAGTGCGACCCCAAGGAAGCGCAGCGGCTGCTTGATCCCGACTACGCCAGCAAGATCGATCGACTGGCGAAAGCCGTCCAGGCTGCCGGCGGTCCCGCGCTCGAACTGCACGCCCGGGAAGTGGCTTGAGGTCATCGACACGGCCGTCATGCCACCAACCCCCACGCACGCAGCTGGGCCTCGGCCGCGTCGGCGCCCTTGCAGACGGCATAGGGGATGCCGCGCGCCGCGCACCATGCCTGGAAGTCGCGCTGGCTGTCGGACTGGCGGCCCTTGGTGGCCTTGAGCTCGAGCGCGTAGGCCCCGGCGTCGGTCAGGAATACATAGTCCGGCGAACCGGGGATCAGCCCCATGGCCTTGGCCAGCGCATAGCGCAGACCGGCGTTCTTGCCGCCGCCGCCGACTTCGGACGCGGTATGCCACCATACGGCCTGCAGGCGCCCCCCGAGTGTCCACGCGCGCAGGCGGTTGGCCAGCGCGATCGCCTCGCGATCCTCCGGTCCCGCCCGGTGGCCGGTATAGGCGGCCACCGTCATCAGCCGGACAAGCCAGGGCGCAATCGCCGTTTGCACCGCTGCCGCCATCACGCGACGCCCGTCCAGGCCGGGGCCGTATCGACCACCGGCTGCACCAGGTCGATGTCGCCGCAGCGGCTATTGATCTCGATCTCGCGGATCCGACGGGTCGGATGGCTGAAGTCCGGGCGGGTGATCATCTGCCCGGTCAGATGAACGCGGGCATTGGTAACACCGCGCTCGCGGATCCGCTCGATCAGCGCCGGGACCCAGACAACCACCTCGTGATGGGTGATTTTGCACCGCCGTGTGTCTTCCGGACCGAGCCATTCGTCGGCCGTGGCGATCGACAGACGGCACAGCGGGCCGCGCTTGGTCTCCAGCATCCGGGGCGGGCTCATCAATCGGCCGCGCAGCTCGACGTGGTTGATGTCGGTGGAATGATCGGCGGTCATTGGGCGTCTCCGTCACCATCGCCGCCACCGTCGTCGGGGTCGGAATCGGGGCCGGCATCCATGCCCAGCGCGCGTTTGTAGAGCTCGAGCAATTCCTCCTGCTCGCTGCGGTCGGCTGCCTGCATCTTCCGCAGTTTCAGGATCTGACGCATGATCTTGACGTCGAAGCCATTGCCCTTGGCCTCGGCGAAGACCTCTTTCATGTCATGCTGAAGAGTCGCCTTTTCTTCTTCCAGACGCTCGATCCGCTCGATGTAGGAGGCAAGCTGGTCGCCGGCGATGCCGCCCACTTTCGTCGTCGCTGCCTCGGTCAATTCCGCCCCCCACCGGTCCGGCCGATCGGGGTGACTGTCGCGCCCCCACCGGCGATTGTTTCCTGATCTGACATGGCGGTGACGGCCTCGATCGCGCCGCGTGCGGCCTCGACCGAGCCGAACGCATCCACCAGCCGCGCCGCTGTCGCCGCCAACGCCGGGTCTCCTTGCAGCCGGTCCATGGCTTCGCGCATTTGTGCCTGGGCGATATGCGCGCCGATCGGCGTCTTCTCGAAATCCGGCACCAAACCCATGATGCGCTTGTAAGATTCCAGCGTGTCTTCCTCGGCCTGCCGCTGGTCAGCGGGCTGGCGGCGCAGCTTCACAACCCGCTTCAGCGCCTTGACGTCGATGCCAAGTTGTTTGGCCTCAAGGTAGCTGTCGCGGATGTCACCCAGCAGTTGCTCTTTCTCGCCTTCCATCCGGTGCAGCCGCTGGGCGAGGCGGCGAATATCGGCCTCAATGCCCACCGGTTCGCCTTGATCCTCCACCGGAAGAGCGACGGCGGTGGATGATTTACTGTCAAAGGTTGTGGTCATGGGCATGCGAACTCCGAACTTTACTAATCCAATAGATTGATTATCCAGCCGGTCGGACTCGCTAAATCCGACCGGCCGGTGGTACCTTTGGTGCTGTCACACAACCAAAGGGATGACATCTATGAGTTCTCACCAAATCCAGGTCGTTGGAGTTGCTTGGTTTCGCAGGGACGACTGGTCGAAGGTTAAAGCGATCTTCGTTGATTCCCATAAGCTTCATGAAGCTTACGATGATTGGCTGGCAGCGGCAGAGCAATTCTATCGCCGTATCGAAGGTCAAGGTATGAGAGTAGAGAAAGTCTACATTGACCCTGATACCTTTCCCGAATGGTGCCGAGCGAGAGGATTGCGCATCAACGCCGATGCACGCCAGGAATTCGCCGGTTTCACTGTTGCCCAAAAATACGCTGGCAACAGTAGTTGAATTTGATGTGAGCATTGTTCCGTCCTCACTGATTTGATCGGAGCGTCGGACAAAGGGAAAGCTACGTCGCGACGGTCCCGGACATCATGCTTGCGCAACGCCATCGGCGGCCGTCATGCGCGCCACGCGGACGGACCGGGTGATGGGCGGGCGCGAACCTGATCGGGTGGTTGTGCGCATGGCTTCGCTGTCGATCGTCGACCAGCCGGACAGCGCGGCCAGCGCCATCACCCCCATGGACCGCCCCATGGACCGGGCCGCCTTGGCCGCAGATCCGCTGCGTCCAGATCCCGTCGCGCTTGTCTGCCGGTCCACTCCGCGATCGTCATCATCACGCGGGCGCGCAGAATTCTTAGCCAGTTCATTATAGTCACTCCGGATCGAGCGCAGTTCGTGTTCAAGCCGTTCCAGGCGTTTGGGCAGGTCGGCGCCGTCGTCTTCGAGTACGGGCGCGAAGATGTCGCGAACGAAAGGCTCGCCCCACAAGGCGATCATGGCCGTCAGATACCGCAGGTTCGGCGACGTCTGGCCCACGCGCCAGGCCTCGACCGTGCGCAGCCGGATATCCAGTTGCCGGGCGACATCCTTGGCCGAGTAGGCGCGCAGCCAGCCCCGTAGCCGCTCTGCCACCAGTTCGTCCGGCGGCGCTTTCATGGTCATCGTCGTCATGGATTGGACCCGTTCAAATCGGCCAGAAAGGTCGGAGCGGCGGTCATCAGGAGCGGGCCATTCATGCGGGGTGTTGCAGACAATAGGGATTTCATCGTGCACGGCCTTCCTTTTCTCGGGCAGTGTCGGATAGTGCCTTGCCATCGCGGCGGAGGGCGGCTCCGGCCAGACATTCGACTGTCAACGAAACGCCGCGCCGGCTGCCCGCCGAGATGATCGACTGCCAATGCCGCGGCGGGATCGAGTTTCGCCTGCGCCATGCCGCAACGGTCTGGTATGGCACGCCAATGTCACGTGCCAAATCCGCTGCGCTCGGCCACAGGTTGATGATCATCTGAGAAGTTCTCATAAACGGCACTATACGTCACGCATAGTCAAAGGCAACACCAAAATGATAAGATGCTTATGCATCTTGTGTGCGCAACGTAAGGTAGCCAACAACCCTTGGATGTTATCGGATGACAGACGCGTTTGATCGGTATGCCGAGCCGGCGGATCGTTTGAAGTGGGCGCGCAGGCGGGCCGGTTACGACGAAGCCTCGCAGGCGGGTCGTGCATTCGGCTGGAAGCTGCCGACCTATCTGGCGCACGAGAACGGAAGCCGTGGGCTGCCATTCAAGCGGGCGGTTCAGTACGCCAAGGCGTTCAGGGTCAGCGCGGCCTGGCTGATGACGGGTGAGGGATCACCTGAAGGTGGCGTGAGCACACGCGAAAACCACTCTGAAACGGAAGTTTATCAACCAAAAGTAAATGACTACGGAGGCATATCACAAGTTCCGCTTATTGGAGATGCCGCCCCAGGGGTGTGGCAGGAAGTGATTGCCGAGGATGAGATGAGTTATGTGTATGCGGCGGATTCGCAAGGGAATTCGCGGCCGGATTTTGCTGTTACGCTGGTGGGTCCTTCGATGGACCGGCGATTTCCTGAGGGAACAGTCGTGATCTGTACGGCGGCCGACGGGCCGGCTGGCCCCTTGCGAAGCGGCGATACTGTTGTTGCCGAGCGGCACGATGACCCGCTGGTCGAGCGTCGGGTGGCGATCTACAAACGGGATCCAGCCGGACAGGAGTGGCTATGGCCCCAGTCCAGCCACCGGGACCACCAGGCCCCGCTGCCAATGAATTCGGACGGAGCCAGCGACGTGCGCGTGATCGGCATCGTGCTGAACGTCGTCAACGCGGTGCCACGCGGGGAGGACTGACTCCCCGCCCGTCATCCTGATTCTCGTTCCACAAAAAGAACAACGACAACCGAAAGGCGATTTATCGCATAGCGACAATCGTTTTTGTGTTGCAGGCCCATTTCCTATGCGTTACGTATAGCAACGGAAGCGGGCAATGCCGATGGCTTTGTCCGATTCTGCAACCCATGAACGAGGGAGAGTCCGTCTATGCCATTGGAAGGTATCACGCGCGGCGGTGTGGCGCGGTCGCAGAGCGTGCGTCCGTTGCCGCCCACCGGAACCGTCGTCAGCATAGCTGGAACCAATCAGGTCGGCCGCATCGCCGGCCGGGCGGTCAGCAGCGGCAATGTCGTCGCCGTCATCGATGTGTTCGGAGAAGACCGGACCGTGATCGCGGGGGCAGGGCAGGTTACCCCCTTGCCGAGCGGCCCCCGACTGGTCGCCGTCGACGGCCGCACCGTTTCCGCCGGTAACCCCGCGCCCACCGGCCGGGAGGTGCGGGCATGCTGACGTTGCTTATTACCAGCCTGATCAACCGCGCCACCCGGCGCCGCCGCATTGCCCGGCGACGATATGAAATCCGCTACGCCGACTGGCGCTGACGGAATCCAAACCCCTCCGAAATTCCGAGAAGAAGGATGTGTCCCATGGATGAGACGCAATCGGCCCCGGCTGTCCAGACCAACATGCCACTCGCCAATATCGTCATCGACGAGGTGCAGCGCCAGACCAGCGACGATGCCGTGCGCGGCCTCGTGGCCACGAATGTCGAGAAGCTGATCAACCGGACGGTCGAGAGTGCGCTGCGCAGCTATGGCGATGTTGGCAAGCAGATCGAAAAACAGGTTCAGGCCGCGCTCGAGGTCGGCGACCTGACCATTCCGTCCTATAGCCACATGGTCACGACCGTCGTCCGCGCGAAAGTGGACGAGCATATGGACACCATGATCACGGAACGGCTGAAGGTCGAACTGGACGAGATCCTGGGCATCGGCGCCAGCGAGGTGAAGCTGAGCAAGATCGTCGAGGAAATGGTGACAAGGCTGGAGGGCGAGAGCGATCGGTTCGGCAGCTCGGTCACCTGCGACGTCAGTGAGACAGAGTACGGGTCCCGTTGGGTGCGTCTTGATGAAGGCGAAGACGTCAAAAGGCACCTCTGCGGGGTGCGCGCGCTGGTCACGGATGACGGCAAAGTCCGCGCCCTCTTTCTCGACGGCGTCGACATGGAAAAATCAGCCCGTATGGGTGGCTGGAAGGATCATCATCGGACGCTCTTCGCGCTCTATTGCCGGGGCGGCAAGCTGATCGTCGATGAGGATTCCGTCGTCACCGCGATCGGTGACTTCTGATGCAGCCGGTACCGACACCACCGGGGCCGGAACAGCGGCCGACCGATGCCCTTGTTGCGGATCTGGCCGACCTGGAACGCCGGATGCGGGGGGCGGATTGCAACAAATCGGCCGATCTGTTGCGCGAGGTCGCCGGCCGGCTGGGTGCGGCCGATGCGGCTCTCCGGATCCTCAACCGCGTCTGGACCAACGGCCTCGAGCCGGCGGCCTGGATCCCGCACGGACCGTTCCAGGTCCGCCACAGCGAGATCGCCGAGGCCCTGATCCCGCTGGGGTATCCCGATCCCTATCCGGCAACGCCGGAAACAATGCGCAACAGCCACCGGCCACGAGCCCCGGGCGGCGGCCGGAGGCGATCCGGCCGGGGAACTGGCCGGCTGGTCAGGGGGAAGCTTGGCAACAGGTGGGGGCAATCATGACCAATCCGAAGGAATCATCACATATGGGAAGCATCCAACTGACCGACGACGGAAACATACAATGCGCCGAGGATGTCATTCGCGCTGCTCGTACCGCCGCTGCTGATTTTTACGAACAGCAGGAATGTCTGCCGGAGTGCTCGCAACACATTGTCCGAGAGATGCGTCAGGGCCTGCGCGACGGTGCCGGCTCTATCCAGGCCGCCGCACGCGCGATCCTGAACGATCGGAACAATCGGCTGTCAGTATCGCCGCTCGTTTGGACGATCGGTACCGGAGGCAGTATCGGCGCCGATGCCTTTGGTGTCGGTCGGTTCTTCCAGGTTTCCGGCAAGCCGGGATGGTGGGAACTGGCGTATGCGAAAGGCGGCGAGCTCTATATTGATGGGCCTTTCGAGACGCAGGCACAGGCCCGCGAAGCTGCGCAAGCCGAACACGAGCACCGCGTCCTTTCGATGATGGAGGCAAGGACTGAGGCGGAGAACCAGAGTCAGGAATCGTCCAGCGATATCGCCCCCGTGGCATTGGCCACTGATGTGAAGCCTTCTGTTCAGCAAGCGGCACAGACGATGCTGGATGTTTGGAACGCCGGCATCAGGTTCGACGATCGGAACAAGGATCCTGCCTTTCGCCTCGTGGTCGCAGCGTGTTTCGGAGCCGCTGCCTATGATCAGGCAATGGATCAAGGCGCCGGAACGTCCGCCATGGTTCGCGCTTTCCTGACGGCCGCAATTGATCCGGACAATCCCGAGCTGGACCGGTTACGGGCGAACGCGGCCCAGCGCGACGATCCGGTCATTGAGACGATCGGCCTTTACGAAGGGGACAGCGCCGTTGTTCTGCGCGATCCTCCCGGCAACGTCACCACCTACGGGCCGCAGGCGCACGCGCTTTTCAATGCGGTCATGGCGTGCATGGGCGAGAGCGATGCCGTGAGCTTCAACCTGCTCGCCTTCCTGCATCGCCAACGGGACTTCAGCGAGAAGACCTTCGGTCCCGGCCCCCGCACGAAAGGCGTTGTTGCCCACATACGCAAGGAGCTGACGGACATCGAGGCCGCACCCGATCAGGTCGAGGAATGGGTCGACGTCATCCTGTTGGCTTTCGATGGCGCGCGCCGCGCCGGCGCTGATCCGGTGCGGATCGTCGAGGCGCTGGCTGCCAAACAGAATCGCAACGAAATGCGATCCTGGCCGGACTGGCGTACCGCCGATCTTGATCATCCCATCGAACATATCCGCGAGCTCGAGCAAGGAGCCAGTTGAATGGAGTTGCAGACGATCGAAGCGCCGACCCACCGGCGCCCACCGGATAAACACCTCACACCCGCCGAGATCGACGTCGAAGTCGGGCGGCGGTTGCGGGTTTACCGGGTCATTGCTGGGGTGTCGCAACAACGGTTGGGAGAGCTCGTTGGTGTGACGTTTCAGCAGATCCAGAAATACGAGCGGGCGTCCAACCGGATCTCTGCAGGTCGGCTGGTCCGGCTGGCGGAAGTTCTGGGCGTGCGTCCCGCAGCGTTGCTACCGGGATCGCCCGGAGCTGAGGACTTCCCGAATCCCCTGCCGAATCTGGAGGCGGCGCGGGCTGTGAGTACCATCACCGACCCCGTGCATCTGCGGGCTGTGATCCAGTTGGCCGAGCAGCTCGGCCAGTCGTGTTATCCGGCCGGCAGGCGAGGGGGCAGTGAAGCGAGCGCAACGGGCTGTCAGGAGGTGGCATAATGGTACTGGAAGAATTGCAAAGGGAAGGGCTTGCGGAAAAGCCCCGCCGACCCGTGACGCGGATGCTGCGCATATCCGAGGTCGAAGAAATGACCGGCCTCAAGCGGCCGACGATCTACAAGCACGTGAAGCTGGGGACGTTCCCGAGGCAACAGCCGCTCGGCTGCCGGGCGGTCGGTTGGCGTCTGGACGACATAGTGGGCTGGCTTGAAAGGCAGGGCGGACAGGCTGTATCGTGATCGGGTAGCGAGCGCTGCCGCAGGTTGGCGGACATACGGTGGCGCTCGCGATTCGTCTATGGTGATTCACGGTGATCTCCGCGCACTGTGTACAATACCGTGTACAATGGCGCGTCGAGACGCAGGAGAAAATGGCGAAAAATCAATGACATATAGCAATCATAGGTAGGACTCACTCTCCGCCACCCCCGGGTGTAATGCCATCCGATAGCTTCCAGAAATCCCCGAAAATCAACAACTTAATCGGCCCTGTTTTCCAATGCCGTCCGACGCGATGCAATCAGAAGTCGGTACGTGGGGGGTAACAAAGGGGGTAACGGTGGGGGTAGCGAATTTCAGCCGGCGAGGGCGCGATGCCATCGTCGGGTAGGTTGTCTGCACGCAAGGTGGCCACCGCCAAGGCCCCCGGCCGCTTTGCCGACGGCGGCAATCTGTTCCTCGTTGTCAGTTCCTCCATATATCCGTCGGTCATCATCGACCTGAACGTGATGTGTTCGGCCGGGTACGGCACGGTATAGGCGTCGGTGTCGGCGCCGACCCCGCCGATGACGTTGGCGCGGGTGTCGCTGTTGTCGCTTCCGTCGGCAACGCGAATGACGACCACCATGGCGCCGACCTGGTCGAAGATGGAAACAAGCGCGTCGGGCAGCGCGCCGGTCTCGCCCAGCCGGGCCGCCCCGCGGCGACTGCCGGCGACCAGGACGGGCGTATCCATCGGGAACGTCTCGGCATCGGCACCGGGGGCACAACGCCGATGACGCTGGATCGCACCGTGCGGACCGGGCGCGGGCCGTGGTCGATCTCGACGACCTCGACGCCATGAAGAAAGCTGTCGGGCATTGAGCCTCCTTTGGGCATAAAAAACCCACACGCTGGCGAGCGGTGAAATTCGCTGTCAGCGAAATATTGATTGGCTCTATGGTCGCCATCAGCTATTATAAGCCAATGAAAGCGGTCACCTACAGCAAGGCGGCGATCAAGACGCTGCGAAAGATGCCGGCGGACGAAGCGCGCCGCGTTCGTGGCAAGATCGGCCAGTATGCGGCTGATCCTGAAAGTCAGGCCCGCAACGTGACCGCTTTGAAGGGATCACCCTATGTCCGACTGCGCGTTGGGGATTGGCGGATCATCATGGACGATCAGGGAGCTGTTCTCGATGTCTTGAAGATCGGCGCGCGCGGTGGGGTTTATGAATAGGAGCGACGCCATGTCGGTACAGCGGATAACGACACCAAGCGGTGAAACCATGGTTGTTCTGTCCCTCGATGAATATGAAAGGCTGTCAGATGCGGCCGACGTCGCCGCCGCCGATCAGATCCGGCGCGACATCGACGCCGGGCGCGACGAGCTGGTCCCGTCCGCGATCGCCGATCGGCTGATCGAGGGTGAGAACCCGGTGCGGGTCTGGCGGGAGCATCGCGGCATGACGGCCAGGGCGTTGGCCGATGCCGCCGGCATCGGCACGGCCTATCTCTCGGAGATCGAGACCGGCCGAAAGGACGGCAGCCTTTCGGTACTGAAAGCCATCGCCGGGGCCCTGAACGTCGATCTCGACGATATCGTTTAGCCGTCAGTCGCCGATGGCGGATCCGGCCAGGCGACGCCTTGGGGCTCCTCGAAGGCGTCGGTGATATCGCGCAGGGCCTTGCGATAGACGCGCCAGGCCTGTCGTTCCGCGTCGCTCGGATCTCGGCCCAGTTCACGGCCACCTATTCCGGCGGGCGGAAGTCCTGGCCGTTATGGCGCCAGCCGACCTCGGCACCACACCGCCTGGAGAAATCCTGAAAGAGGAATTCATGGAGCAGTTGGGCTTGAGCGGCACCGAACTGGCGCGGCGGCTGAACATTCCGGCCAATCGGATCAACGATATCATCCGGGGGCGGCGAGAGGTTTCCGCCGATACCGAGGAGTTGCGGTTCGGACGATATTTCGGGAGGACGGCACGGTCCTGGTTGAATGCCCGGTCGGGCTACTCGTTATCAAAGACCGAAGCAGAAGCCGGTCTGACCATTGAGCAAGAGGTCGAACCACGCCCCGTCGGTTGATATCCACCGTTGCACCGTTGATCGTGATCGGCCCCGACGTCGATCGCCCCTTTCGAGCGTAGCATGATATCGCCGTCGGCTTCGTCAAGGTGCAGATCCTCAACCAGTCGGCCGAGTGTGAGAAATCAAGGCGTTAGCGATGGCGTTTGTCTACATCGACCCATCGTGATTTACTGCAAACAAGTGTCAATGTATAGAACGACGTCGGCTTCGCGCCGGTCACAAAGACGTTCGCACCGGCGTCGTTCAAGCTGACCCATTCCGAAGACGGGCCGCGGCAGTCCGCTCGGGGCAGCGCTGCATGATACCGCTTTCTCGAATATCGGTGTGACCATGGTCCGAGACTACACCAGCTTCCTTCCGGGCAGCGGGACCACCCGCCCGGCCAGGCGCGCCCTGACGACGCTTGAAACGCTCGGCTGGGGGGCTTTCTTCGCGCAACAGATCGGCGTCGAGGCCTTGGCCGAAACACCTCCCGTCCGGGTTGTCGCGGTCCATCGCAGTGTTCTGGATGTCGCTGGCGATGGAATCGATGAGACCATTCCGCAGCGCGCCGACGCGACCGTGGGGGACTGGCTACTGCTGGATCGGGCCCAGCCCCGGTCCAGCCGCATCCTGTCTCGGCGAAGCCTCGTTAAACGGCGCGCGCCGGGTAGGAACCGGCAGGTGCAACTGATCGCCGCGAATATCGATACGGTCTTCATCGTCACCTCCTGCAATAAGGATTTCAATATCGCCCGACTGGAGCGATACGTTGCCCTGGCCTTCGAGGCGCAGATCGAGCCGGTGATCGTCCTGACCAAGACCGATACGGTGGCAGACCCTCAGCCTTATATCGACGCCGCCCGCACTGTTTCGGATCGGGTTGCCGTCATCGCCCTCGACGCGCGCGGTGATGCGCCGGAAAATATGCTAGCGGACTGGTGCCAGCCGGGCCGTACGGTCGCCTTCCTCGGCTCTTCCGGCGTGGGCAAATCGACTCTGACCAATGCCCTCGCCGGAAACCGGGCGATTGCGACGCAGGCCATCCGCGAGGACGACGCCAAGGGCCGCCATACGACAACCCGCCGCGAGCTTCACCTGCTCCCCGGGGGATGCCTCGTGTTGGACACGCCGGGCATGCGCGAATTGCAGCTGACCGACGCCACATCGGGCATTGCCAATGTCTTCGAGGACATCGAGGTGCTTGCGGGCCAATGCCAGTTCAGGGATTGCGCGCACGAAACCGAGCCAGGCTGCGCGATCCGGGCCGCGATCGAGGAAGGCAGTCTCGACCCCACACGGCAGCTGCGCTGGCGCAAGCTCCAGGCCGAAGACGCCTTCAATTCCGCCAGCCTCGCTGAGCGCAGAACGAAGAACCGCGCGTTCGGCAAGATGGTCCGCCGGGTGATGAAGGATGCCGCAAATCGGGATTAGCGGGATTAGCGGAATTGAAGGGCTAAATACTGGAAACATTCCGTTTGACGGAAATGAAGGGAGAAGGCGGCAATGACATATACAATTACTCGAATAATTCCGGACGCTGGTATCGACGCAGTCGAGAGTCGCACGCGCGACGCGCTTGCTGCTCAGGGTTTCGGCGTGCTGACCGAAATTGACGTCAAGGCGACGATGAAAAAGAAGCTGGATATCGAGATGCCGGCGTACCGCATTCTCGGCGCTTGCAACCCCGGGATGGCGTATGAGGCCATCGGCATCGAGCCGCGGGTGGGCGCAATGCTACCCTGCAACGTCATTCTGCGTGAGGTCGAGGGCGGCGTGGAGGTCAGCGCCGTTGATCCGGTCGCATCGATGCAGGCGATCGATAGCGCCGAGCTTAAGTCGATCGCTGCAAAGGTTCGGGATCTGCTGGCAAAGGCCATGGATGCGATCTGACGTTCCCGTCGGGTAGCTGGCGTCTGCATCGGAGATCTCCGAACAGGCTTCGACAGCGCGTCTGGAGTCACGATGGCACCAGCTACTCAACAATTTCGGGGAAGCTATTAGGTTTCAAAACATTTACTATAGCATACAATAGTAATAATCGGTTTTATGAGGAGTAATGTTGAAAAATTTCTGCGATTTGTTTATTGATGGCCAGATCGGGTGTAATTGTGCATTGTCGCGCGCTCCATATGGAATGCCGTTGAGCGCCATTTTGCGATCATGAATAAACTGGCTGTTCGCGGGCGCTATAAAAACCGCCGGATCGGCTGCACCCGGCAGTGGCACCAGTAAACAGCAGGAACGATTGATGAGAATGAAGCACTTGCAGATCAGCTCTTTGTGCGCCGTTGCAGCGGTGAGCACTGCCTGTTCGACGATCGTGGAAGGGACAGAGCAGTCCGTGGCCGTCAATACCGACCCGACGGGCGCGGAATGCCGGCTGGATCGGGATGGCGAGACCCTCGGCGTGGTCAATCCGACGCCGGGGAGCGTGACTGTCAGCAAGGGTCGACAGAACATCAACGTGTTCTGCTCACGCGATGGCTTCGAAGACGGCGCTGGCACGCTTCCGAGCGAATTTCAGACAATGACAATCGGCAACGCTGTCTTCGGCGGTATCATCGGTCTTGGTGTTGATGCGGCGTCGGGCGCGATCAATGAATATCCGGATTCGATCCTCGTCCATTTGCGCCGCGAGGCAGAGGTCGAAGAGCAGGAGCCGGAAAACGGCGGCGCCCCCATGTCGTGATCGCGCTTTCAGTATGACCACAATCAATAGGTTCGGTCACAAGTCCATGTCACACCTTTGACACACCACTTGACCCCCTGAGTTCCCTATCTTTCCAAGCGTATCCAGGTCGGTTCTCGGTGTCGCAAAACGGCACTGGCCGCATCCTACGCAAGGGAGCTTCGGATCATGGGCGTTACGGTCAAAGGTGTCGAGGCTGACAGTTCGGACTTGTGGAACTCTTCCATGCCGGCGTCCTTGCAGCAGGAGCAGGCCTTCCGGCATACCGTTTCGCTGATTCGGGGTACAAGTCATCGATGCAGCTTATTCGATGTTCGTGTCGAAGGATTTCCAGTAGAACGTGTTGCCTCGTTGGTTCGTGCTCAGTTCGACAGTGAAGCCCAGGTCGAAACGGTGAGGGCGGGTCACGGGCAGTCTTCGGTATGGATATTGTTCGTGAGGACGGGTGGCGGCGATCATGTTCTGGAATCGCGCGTCCGCACGACTTTGCATGCCGCACTTGCTGATACGGGCTTCGATAAAATCAGGTTCGGGATCGATGCGGTTCACCGCGACGCCCGGATGATGGTCGATCTTGATGATCTGACCGCGGAATTGCGTACTTCACGCAACGAGACCCCGGCGGGGATTTTCCACTAGCGCCCCACGCCCACCGCCGGGTTTATGGGTCGGGACTTTCGGGTCCCGGCCCATTTTTTGTGCCCGTTTCATGCCCGATTTTGTCGTGCGGGCGTCAATGCTGGGATTCTTTTGGCGAAAAGTAGCCGGCCGCGATCTGTTCGGGCAGTTTCTCGGCGACCATGCGCGCGCCTTCCTGACCGAGCGTATCGACCAGTCCCGTCAGGCCGGTCGACAGAGCGGTGATCGCGACCGTCTGGGGGTCCACGCCCTTGTTCAACGCATCCTCCCAACCCTTGACCAGGCATTGAAGTGCAAGCCGGCGCTGCTCCTGATCCGAAGCCTCCGCGTCGCCGCCCGTTCCAGATGCCCCCGCCGGTGGGCCGTTGTCCTGATCCGTCATGACTGTTCCTCCTTGCAAGACCTGCACCCCAACACGGACGCTGCACCGGTTCAACCGCGTAATGCGCCTGCCAATGCGAGGATTCCCGAATTTGAACGCAAGAATGGCGTAGCGGCACTCTGATGGCGTCGCTTATCCTCGCATTCTTGCGTGCTTCTGCGCATTGCCGCCGTATGGAGATCGTTTGCCATGGTCAGAGAAGTCATGATTGACGGGATCGACAGCAATACCAGGGATATGCAGGACAATCGGCGATGGGCGCAGGTTGTCGCCCGCGACCATTCAGCCGACGGTACTTTCGTTTTTGCCGTGCGGACGACGGGCATCTTCTGTCGGCCGGGCTGCCCGGCACGACGACCGAGGCGCGAGAATGTCACGTTCTTCGATAACGCCGCCGCCGCCATGGCTGCTGGCTTCAGGTCGTGTCGCCGATGCGATGCGGCTGGGTCCAGCCCCTCCGAGCAGCGCGCTGCTGTTGTCGAGCGGGCCTGTCGCCGGATCGAGACGGCCGAATCCGAACCGACACTGACCGAACTCGCCGCAGAGGCCGAAATGAGCCCATCGCATTTCCAGCGCGTGTTTGCCGCCATTACCGGCCTGAGCCCGAAACGCTATGCCATCGCCACCCGGCGTTGCCGTTTTCGACGATCGCTGGAGTCGCAATCGAGCGTCACTGACGCCGTGTTCGATGCCGGCTTCGGGTCGTTAAGCGCGGGCAACCGTCACGGTAATGCGTCGCTCGGAATGGCCGCGTCAAACTACCGTCGTGGCGGCGCCGGTGAGGCAATCCGGTGGACGTCCGCGGAAACCAGCCTGGGTTCGATCGTCGTCGCACTGACCGATCGTGGTGCGTGTCTGATCGAATTCGTCGATGCGAGCGCTGCTGCCGGCGCCGTTCGCCGCCGCTTTCCCCAGGCTGCGGTGTCGGCGGCAGAACCCCAGGACCATGCGCTCGTAGCGGCGGTTGTGGATCTGATCGATAACCCCTGTTCGCGAACGGCCACCCGTGCCGCCGATTTGCCGCTCGACATTCGCGGTACTGCCTTTCAGCAAAAGGTATGGTCGGTGCTTCGGGCCGTCGCCCCCGGCCGGACAGTCAGCTATGCCGAACTGGCGGAAGCTGTCGGTCGCCCCGGCGCCGCGCGCGCCGTGGCTGGCGCTTGTGCCGCCAACGGCCTGGCCGTTGTCATACCGTGCCATCGGGTTATTCGCGGAACCGGCGATCCTGCCGGGTATCGTTGGGGAGTAGAGCGCAAGCTCTCGCTGCTCGACCGCGAAAAGCGCGCCGCCAGGCGATCGTGACAGCGGCCGGATTCACGCATCTCGGCGTTACCGGTTTCCACTGATTGCACCATCCCGGATCGACGGCCTACCGTCAGCCCATCATAGCGAAACGGGAACGAAGCAATATGGCGGAAACGCTGATCGACGTGGATCTCTGCATCATCGGCGCAGGTTCGGCGGGTTTGTCCGTGGCGGCCGGGGCCGCTCAACTCGGGCTTTCTACCGTGCTGATCGAACGCGGCGAGATGGGCGGCGACTGCCTGAACACCGGCTGCGTGCCGTCGAAGGCCCTTCTCGCGGCCGGTAAACGAGCAACCGCCCACAGAATGACAGATATTCCCGGGATCAAAGGGCATGAGCCCGACATTGATTTCGGTGCCGTAAAGGGTCATGTCGCCGCGACCATTGCGGCGATTGCCCCGATGGACAGTCAGGAACGGTTCGAGGGGTTCGGCGTCAAGGTTATCCGGGCATCGGCACGGTTCGTCGGCCCCGATCGGGTCGAGGCCGGAGACACCGTTGTGCGGGCGCGGCATTTCGTGGTCGCAGCCGGGTCCAGGGCTTCCATTCCGCCGATTTCCGGCCTCGACCCGGACAAGGTTCTGACCAACGAATCCGTTTTCGATCTTCGTGACCGTCCCGACCATCTGCTGATCATCGGCGGCGGGCCGATCGGCATTGAGATGGCACAGGCGCATCGGCGGCTGGGATGCCGGGTGACCGTCGTCGATATGGGTCCCATTCTGCCGCGCGACGACGCCGTCTGCGTCGATGAATTGCGGGCTATACTGTCCGCTGAGGGGATCGATATTCGCGAGCATGTCGGCATCACACGGGTCGAGCATGGCAGGGACGGGAACCCGCAGAGCGTGTCGCTTACGATCAAGGCGGCCGACGGCACGCAGTCGGAGTTAAACGGATCGCATCTGCTGGTCGCTGCCGGACGAAAGGCGAGCGTCGACGGTCTTGGTCTGGACGCAGCGGGCGTCGCGCACGACCGCAGTGGCATAAAGACTGATGCCAGACTTCGATCGTCCAACAAGAGGGTTTTCGCGGTAGGCGATATTGCCGGCGGCCCCCAGTTTACGCATATCGCGGGCTATCAGGCCGGCATCGTCATTCGCAATATCTGCTTTCGGCTGCCGGCAAAGGTCGACTATTCTCACATGCCCTGGGTGACGTACACCGACCCGGAGCTGGCGCAAACCGGCCTGACCGAGGCGGCGGCCCGCAAGACGCACGGTGACCGGATACGCGTCGTTGAGTGGCCGTTCGCCGAAAACGACCGTGCCATCGCGGAAAAGGCGACTGTAGGCCGCGTGCGCATTGTCGCGCTGAAAAATGGCCGGATCGTCGGCGCTTCGATCCTTGGCGCCCATGCGGGGGAGCTGATCGGCCTGTGGGCGTTGGCGATCAGCCGCCGGCTAAAGATCGGTGCCGTCGCGGGAATGATCCTGCCGTACCCGACACTGTCCGAAGCCGGCAAGCGCGCGGCCGGCGTCTGGTACACTCCGACATTGTTCAGCGACCGGACCCGGCGCCTGGTGCGGTGGCTGCGCCGACTCCCCTTTTAGCGGCGCCCCGAAACGATCCCGCGACTCGCGGACTCTCACGCGATAATGCCGAGACGCCTGAGATCGGCCGCGAGTTCCGCAGGGTCGTCGAACAGGTGGCCTTGCCAGCCCCGTGCCTCGGCGGCCGCGATATTTTCGGCCTTGTCGTCTATGAAGAACAGGTCGCTTCCGGTCAGGCCCGTTCTCTTCTCCAGAATCGCGTAGATTTCGGCTTCAGGCTTGACCGTCTTTTCATTACCGCTGATGACCATGCCGTCGAATGTCGTCAGGATCGGGAAGCGCGTCTGGGCGATGGCGAAGGTATCCATGGCGAAATTCGACAATGCCCAGACGGGAAACCCGGCCGCGCGAACGGCTTCAAGAAGCCGCGCTGTCTCTGGTTTTTCGGCCCAGCACATCTCGTGCCACTGATGCCACCAGGGCAATATCAGATGCGCATCGGCCGGATAATTTTCGGCCAGGGTTGCGACATGCCGTTCCAGACTGCCGTAGCGGTCGGCATCGACATTCATTTTCTCAAGGCCGACGCGATCGAAAAACGCCTGACGTTCGGCCGCGTCGGGAATAAGCTGTCCGTACAGACGATCCGGATCCCATTCGACGAGAACACGGCCGACATCGAAGACGATGACACGAGGCGGTTTGGTTTCGTTCACGACATTCTTCCCGATTGCCTGGAAACAGGACGCGATATTGTCACTGTTGTCAGTGATGTCTGATCTTGTCCCAGAAGCCCTGGATGCCGAGGATCGCCAACGGAAGATATTCCGGCATTTCGCGTTTCAGGGTTTCTTCGGCTTCCGGCGCAAGGCCGATACTTTCAGCGCCTTCTTCACCGCCGGCAACGATCAGCGGCAGCATGAGCGAGATGGCTTCTTCGTCTTCGAACAAGGGCGCCCATGCGTCCGGCTGCAATGATACAGCAGCGAGGAAGCCGCCGGCCCAATGCTCGTAAAGGATCTCGCCGTCGGAATCCTCGATCAGGATCGGGCTGTGATCCTCGGGACTCTCCCGCAGCATCGTGGCGATTTCTTCGAACCGCTGCATGATGACACGGATCATTTTCTCAGCCTCGGCCCGATCGGCAAAGGATGGTTCTTCGTCGCCCCAGACGATCGGCAGCCACGCTTGCGGTTCCACCGGGCTGGGCCCGATGACAAGTGCGGTCAGAAATCCATCCAGGTCGGACAGCCCCATGCAATCGGGGGGTGCCCGGTCCGACATCAAGAAATCGGCCAGATCTTCGAGTTCCGTTTCGCTGGCCTGGCCGGCGTTCGGTCCGGCGGGGTCGTCTGACGATGAACTGCTCATCGTGGCCTCCTGATTGCAGCTTGAGCGTAAAGGATGGCACCCATCGGGCGCGGCGTGAAGGGGGTCGTGACCGCGAACCGGTGTCTGGGTCAAGGCCTGATCGATGCCGGCGGGCAAACTTCTGCCAAGTGCGAGAAAAAACGCTTCGGACATCATTGACGAAGCGAAAAAATTTTGTCCCTCACCATACCGGGAATGGGTCCGGGTGAGTGCTCAACGCGAGAAAAACGCGCTCGAACAAAATGATGGCTGTGCGGGCATCCTGGCAATGCTTCGCTGAGATTCTGGATGGCAGGATAGATATTCAGGTCAACCAACTGTGTCTGAACGGCTATAGCGCGGGATAATCCTGTTCATCGGCGTCGAGGTGCAAGTGCCGACATTTTCCCGAAAAGCCCCTTGAAATCCGAGGTAACAGCGGGACCGATTTTGTTGCCGGGCCGGGATTTTCTGCGAGCGACGCGCATATTGCCATCTTCTACCTGCAATTACCCCTTCTAGTCGGGGACGAAACGTGCGAGTTCCGATAAAATAAGTCTTTCACAGGATACTTGATTGATTATATAAGCTGAATTCAGCATCTATCCGCAACGAACAGTGCACCGAAAGATATCGGAGTATACGACAATGAATCAAGATACCCCTAATTCCGCGGAGAAGCCCGATACCGAAGGGCTACGACGTCAGGCCGTAGAGATCGTGTCGGCGCATATTTCAAACAACAATGTCGCGCAATCGGATCTTCCGGACCTTATCCAGTCGGTTTACCAAACCCTTGAGAAACTGGCGACCGGGCAGTCGACCCAAAAAGAAGAAAAACCGACGCCTGCGGTTCCGATCCGCAAATCGGTGCAACCGGACCATATCGTCTGTCTTGAAGACGGCAAAAAACTGAAAATGTTGAAGCGCTACATCAAGCGTTCGTACAACCTGACGCCTGAGGAATACCGCCAGCGCTGGGGGCTGCCCAGTGACTATCCGATGACGGCGCCAAATTATGCCGCTGAACGCTCGCGACTGGCGAAGCAGATCGGACTCGGTCGCAAATCGGAGGAGCCGCCCAAGGCCAAACCGACGGCCAGCCGACGCAAGAGCAAGGCCGCGGCCGAAGGTTGATCTGACGCCGGGGCCGTTGATTCCTACGGAATGAGCCGCTTCCAGTAGAACAGGCGATCGAAGCCGGGCGGATAGTCCGGCAGATCGCCAAAGCGGCGATAGCCGAGTATCTCGTAGAATCCCGGTGCCTGGAACGAAAAGGTGTCCACCCACGCCGCCCGACACCCGCGCTGTCTGGCGATGGCTTCGGCGCGAAGCATTAATTCGCGCCCAAGGCCCCGCTTTCGCCGGTTGGCCGGCACGGACAGTATCCTGATGTGAAGCCATCCGAGGTTTGTCGCGCCGACCAGCCCGCCGACCACGCGGCTGTCGCTATCGCTTTCCCGCAGCGTCAGGAACAGCCCGTGTGGCTTGAAATCGACGCCGCGGTCGGCGGCGTGAGCGTCCAGCGGGGCCAGCAGGCTTGCCTCGTCGGCTTCGGTCAGATGATCCTGCTCGATGATGTCCATCATGGTGATAATGCAGCAGTATTGGCGGAATACCTGCTTCGGGCCAGCCGATAGAGCACATGGTCAGCCAGTTCGTGGTCAGGGGGCAGGGCCGGGTGTCCGAAATCGTCCGACGGGTCCCGGCTCATCCCCAGGCGCTCCATCACCGTCCGCGAGCGAATATTGCCCGTTGCGGTGAACGAAACGATCTCGTCCATATCCAGTGTCCCGAAGGCATGATCGAGAACGCGCCGTGCCCCTTCCGTGGCATAGCCTCTTCCCCAACAGGGCCGGGCCAGGCGCCAGCCGATCTCTACGCAAGGCGTGAACGGTGCGTCGAAAGACGGAACCGACAGCCCGATGAAACCGGCGCACGATGCGACGGAAGGAATCTCCACTGCCCAAAGTCCGAATCCCTTATGGTCGAAGTGGGCTTCGATCCGGTCGGCGAGGGCATCGCTGTCGGTTCGGCTCAGCGGAGCCGGAAACCACGCCATGACTTCCGCGTCGGCATTCATGCGGGCGAACGGCACGCGATCGTTCTCGCGCCACCGGCGCAGGATAAGTCTTTTCGTAAGCAAATGGGTCATTCCGCAGGCTCATGCTATCGCTGCTGTCGGCACGATAGCCTAGCGATCCGCTTCCTCGAAGTCTCCCTTGAATGCCGGATTGGACCGTGAGGCATCGGGCCGGGGGCCCGAGGAGCCGTCCTGATCGCCGTCGGCCGACGGTTGCGGTCCGGCGCGGTCGAGAATGCGCAGCGGCGCCGCCGGTGCCGTCCCGTCCTTGCCTTCACCGAAATAGAGCGTCATGTGCGGGAACGGTATTTCGATACCGGCGGCATCGAAGTGACGTTTGACGAGCCTGTTATACGCGCGGCCCAGACCCCACTGGGTCCCCGGTTTGGCCTTGATGCGAACACGAAGATTGACGGCGCTGTCTCCCAGCGACGTGACGCCGTGGACTTCCAGATCACCCAGAATGTTCGAGGCGTGATCGGGATCGGCGCGCAATTCGTCGAACGCATTGCGCAGGTGAACGATGGCGTCGTCCGTATCCTCGCGATACCCGATGCCATAGTCGCCGACATGATAGGCGAAATCGCGCATATAGTTCGAAAGCGTCGAAACCGACGAGAATGGGATGACGTGATAGGTGCCCGACAGATCGCGGATGCCGCAGGACCGGATCGTCAGTCTTTCCACCGTTCCGGTGGTGCCGCCGACCGTCACGACGTCACCGGTGTTCATTGCGTTCTCAAGCTGGATGAAGACGCCGGTAATAATGTCCTGGACGAGCGATTGCGCGCCGAAACCGATTGCCAGACCAAGGACACCCGCACCGGCGATCAGCGGGCCGATGTCGAGACCGACCTCTGACAGGGCAATCATGGCAGTCATGGTGATCAGAACCACCGCGAAGGCGTTGCGGAAGATGGTCAGCAGCGTTCGTTCGCGGGCGCCGGGCTCTCCCTTGCCGGTTTCCGGGCTGAGCCGGTGTTCGATCCAGGAGGCGGTGACGATCCAGATCAATGCCGCAGCGACCAGGATGCCGCCGATGGATGACAGGCCGGCAATCGTCCGGATACCGAGTTCGGAGGCGAGCCAGCCAGCGGCGTCGAATAGCGCCCAGGCATTGGCGACCAGTGCGAGGACCACGATCAGTATCAGCAGACGGATGATCTTCAGCGCCAGCGGCACGAATGCATTCAACCGGCTTTCCAGCATCGGCAGGCGCAGGCGCGTCCTTTCAGGGATGCGGACGCCGCTGACGATGACGCGCGTCAGCAGCATGGAAATCAGCACGCCGCCGCCGATGGCCACCACGGTCTGTCCGGTGGCCGATACCATGAATGGCAGCGCGTCCACCGGCCGGAACAGCGTCACGATGGTCAGCGCGGCGAAATAGACGATCGCGATCCAGTGCCAGAGATTGCCGAGCAGCGTGAGGAGCGTCTGGGTCACCTGCATCGACGCTTCGCCGGCGCGGGCGAGAATGCGGTGCCGGATGGGTGAGCGATTGGCCATGATGATGCGAAGGGCATAAAGAAAGGCCGTCAGCATGACCACGATCGAAACCAGGCGTCCGGCGATCGGGGAAATGTTGAAATTGATGATCGGAACCGCAACCAGCAGGCCATAGCCGATCAGGCCGCTGACCCGCGCCAGCCACCGGTTCCAGAAGGCGGCGTCGTCGGCACTGACCGGCAGCAGCCGGAGACCGTCGTAGCGGGACGAAAAGAAGACGCGCAGAACGAGCTTGAAGGCTTCGACCAGCAGGAAAGCGTTCAGGAAAAGCGATTGCCGGGTGTCCATGGCCCCGGCGTCGCCGAAAGCGAACAGTGCTACCGCGTACCCCGCGACCCAGGCGATCAGAATGGCAATTCCGTCGAGCAGTGCACTGCCGACGATCGCCAGGATCCGTCTGGGCAGTTGGTAGACGCCCTGGTCGGACAGAACCCAGGCCGAAGCACGCGCGAATATTGGCGATGCCGCCATTCGGACGATCCAGAACGCGACGACGGCGGTGAAGACGACGACCGCAAGATCGATGATCGCCGGAATGAGCCCCGCCGTTCGCCCCCCGATTTCTCCGCCATCCAGCGACAGGATGCCCTGGTAGAGATTGACGACCTCCGTCACGGCGCCTTCGGCCAGGGATTGCGTGTATTCGGCGATCTGCCGTGCAAGAGACACGTCCTGAGGCGCCTGACCGCTCGGCGCCCCGGCGACGGCCTGGTGCTCGGGCGGAATGTCGATGGGCAGAGCGTCGCCCGTATCTGATCCACCGGTACCAAGGGCGCGAAGATCCTCGATCAGACGGGCGCGGGCCTCGTCGTCCTCAAGGATGTCGGCAATGGCGGCGTAGCGTTCATCGGCTTGCTCGGCGCCGGCGCCGTGGGTCCATAAGACAGCCGATGCGAAGACGGTCAGAAACAGAACGGCAAGAACCATGATCACGCGGATCAATGGCGCGAACATGTTCCTCGGGGCGGGGATGGTCCCGGCAAATCGCATCAATGGCTCCTGGAGGCGTTCCGACGGCAGGAAAGCGTCGGCAACTGACTGAAATCGGTTTCGATACGACGATGGTGGTACCGTTTGATGCCATGGCAAGGTATTCAGGACAAGGTTTCGGCAAGTGTCACTGGAATCCCGGCTCGCGGAAATGGTGATTTCCACACCCTGATCGTCCCGGGCGCAGCGCGGCCACGAAGTGACGCGCTGCAGAGACCCGGGACCTCGTGCAGCAACTCTCGATCGTGTCACGCGAACCGGGTGCATCCGGTTCGGGGTCCCCGATCGGTCTCGGGGACGATCAGGGGGGTGCGACGATACGAAAGATGTGCGGCGTCACCCCCTGGGCCCATCGCCGGAGGTGCGAAGCGTTGTCCGGCGTCCACACGCCCCGCGAGAGCGTGGATGGTTTCCGCCCGGACGCCAAGTCACCCGGACCGGAGATAGCGGATGGCCGCATCGCGCTCGAACAGATACAGCAGAATCCGCGCCGCCTTGCCGATGTCGCCTTCAAGATCGGGATCGCGATGAAGAATGAGGCGGGCCTGATCGGTCGCTGCTTCCATCAGGTCCTGATGGGCATCGGGATCGGCCAGACGAAAGGCGGGGAGGCCGCTTTGCCGCGTTCCCAGCAATTCGCCCGCGCCGCGCAATTTCAGATCCTGTTCGGCGATGACGAATCCATCGTCCGTCTCGCGCAGGGTGTTCAGCCGCTGCTTTGCGACGGCGCCGAGAGGGGCGGCATAGACCAGTACGCAGCTCGACCGGCCCGATCCGCGGCCGACACGGCCGCGAAGCTGATGGAGCTGGGCCAGGCCGAACCGCTCGGCGTGTTCGATCACCATGACGGTGGCGTTGGGAACATCGACACCGACTTCGATGACGGTGGTGGCCACCAATACAGATAGCCTGCCCTCCGCGAAATCGGTCATGACGGCGTCTTTCTCCGCGCCCTTCATGCGCCCGTGAACCAGACCAACCCCCTCGCCAAGCAGTTTGCACAGGGATTCGTAGCGTGTGGTGGCAGGGGTCAGATCGGCGACGCCTTCGGAATCCTCCACCAGTGGGCAGACCCAATAGGCCTGGCCGCCACCGGAAATCTGGCGGCGAAGGCCCTCGATCACCTGGTCGATGCGGTCCGTTGGCAGGGCAACCGTCGTGACCGGCTGGCGGCCGGGCGGCTTGCCGACGATTCGCGATACTTCCATATCGCCGTAGGCTGTCAGCTGCAGCGTTCGCGGTATCGGCGTGGCGGTCATGACCAGCACGTCCACGCCCTGGCCCTTGGACGTCAGTTGCAGGCGCTGATGCACACCGAACCGGTGCTGCTCATCGATCACGGCAAGGCGCAAATCGCGAAAGGCGACGTCCTCCTCCAGCAGCGCATGGGTGCCGACGACGATGGCGGCGCGTCCATCGGCCAGTCGTTCCAGGACACGGGTACGCGCCTTGCCCTTTTCCCGGCCGGTCAGAATGACCGTGTCGATGCCGACCTTCGCCGCCATCGGCCCGACTGTCTGAAGGTGCTGGCGGGCGAGAATTTCCGTCGGTGCCAGCAATGCCGCCTGACCTCCGGCTTCGACCGCCGCCAGCATCGCCATCAGGGCGACGACCGTCTTGCCGGAGCCGACGTCTCCCTGCAGCAGGCGCAGCATGCGGTGTTCCGCGGCCATATCGCCGGCGATCTCCGACAGCACCTGACGCTGCGATCCGGTCAGCGTGAACGGCAACGCCGCCTCCAGCGGGCCGGCAAGGCGGCCGTCGCCGCGGGTCGGCCGTCCCTTGAGCCGGCGCAGGCTTCGCCTGACGAGGCAAAGGGCAAGCTGATTGGCCAGCAACTCGTCGAAGGCGAGGCGGGCCCGCGCCGGCGCCGGTGGCTCGATGTCCGCCGGCGTGGCGGGTGAATGCAGGCGGGCCGTCGCCTCGCGAAAGGCAGGCCAGCCGCGTGCCTTGAGCCACGAGGCATCCTGCCATTCGGGAAGGTCGGGCACCCGCGCAACCGCCGCTGCGGCGGCCTTGACCAGGACGCGGGGCAGCAGGCCTGCAGTCAGCGGATAGACCGGCTCGACGATGGCAATGCTGTCGAGGCTGCTTTCCGGACCGTCGCGGTCGGGATGCATCATCTGCGGCGTGCCGTGATAGCGATCGATTCGCCCGCTGACGACCCGCTTTTCTCCTGGCGGGAATTTCTTTTGCAGCGTCTCCGCCCGGGCGTGGAAAAATCCGATGATCATCGTGCCGGAGTCGTCGGATGCCTTGATGCGCCGGGGGGCACGACTGCTGGAAGGGGGCAGGTGCTCGTCGATGTGCACCACGACCGTGGCGGTTTCTCCGTCGGCAAGGTCAGCGATCCGGCGGATGGTACGGCGGTCGATCAGCCCGCTGGGAGGCAGGAAGACCAGATCGACCACGCGCCGCCCCGCGACCTTTTCGATCAGGTCGGCGACGCGCGCGCCGACACCGGGAAGGGCGGTCGTCTCGGCGAAAAGGGGAAACAGGATTGGCGGTCGCACGGTCGGCGTTCTATATCGGTCTATATTGAATGACGGACAGCAATCGATCCCAGACGCTAGCACGAATGGCACCGACCGATGACAAGCGCAATAGATACACCGGCTTCAGATCCAGAACAGCGCGATACCGTGCAGGAGCAGCGCCGACGGCTTCGCTTTCGGTGCTGGCATCGCGGGACCCGCGAAATGGATCTGATTCTGGGCAGCTTTGCCGACTCCCATATCGCCTTGTTGGGCCCCGAGGAACTGGACGAACTGGACCGGCTGTTGAACGCGTCGGATCCTGATGTCTACAACTGGATCACCGATCGCGAAGAGCCACCGCCGGAGATGCGCTGCGGCGTGCTCGACCGTCTGAAATCCGCCGGCCCGCCATCGACGCCCGGTGCGGTAACTGTCAATCTCCGCGGCGCTTGACCGAACGGGGTTGGCTGGTCCATTTCCTGTGTCGCCCCGCCGGCCACGCATCTGCGGCCGGACCCCGCGCGTCCGATACGGAATTCACTGTTGAGCAAGTCCGCCTTTCTCGATACCTCAACGCCGGGCAAGACCCTGATCGGGGGCGCACCGGACGGCCAGGATGCCCGCATACTCGCCGCCATCGCGAGAGGCGGAGCGGTAACGGTCATCCACGCCTGCAGCGACGACGCCCGCATGGCGCGTCTGGCGGATATGGTGGCGTTTTTCGCGCCGGGTCTCGATATCGTGACGCTGCCGGCCTGGGACTGTCTTCCCTATGACCGGGTGTCGCCGAATCCGGACATCGTGTCGCAGCGGATCAACACGCTCAGTCAGCTTGCCGGCGGCCGGCGTCCTGCCGTCGTTCTGACGACCGTCAATGCCATCCTGCAGCGGTTGAGCCCGCGATCGCTGTTCAAGGATGCGGCGATGACACTGACGGTCGGTGGCCGCCTCGATCTCGAAGCCGCGCAGTCGTTCCTCGCCCGAACCGGCTACACACGCTCTCAGACGGTGCGCGAGCCGGGCGAGTACGCCGTGCGCGGCGACATCGTCGACATCTATCCAACCGTCGACGTGGAACCGGTCCGCATCGATCTGTTCGGTGAAGAGATCGAGAAGATCCGCCATTTCGACCCTATCAGTCAGCGGACGACCGGCACGGCCGAAACGGTCGTTCTGCAGCCGATGAGCGAAGTTCCCCTGGACCCCGACGCAATTGCCCGCTTCCGGTCCGGATACCGGGAGGCGTTCGGCGCCGTCACCGATAACGATCCGCTCTATGAAGCCGTCAGCGCCGGGCGCCGGTATGCGGGCATGGAGCATTGGCTGCCGCTGTTCTTCGAAGAGACGGAAACGCTCTTTGATTACGTTCCCGATGCCGCGTTGACTCTGGATTATCAGATCGAAACCGCGATCGAGGGCCGTTTTGCCCAGATCGCCGACTTCCATGAAGCCCGCACCACGATGCAGAATGCCGAGCGACGGTCCGACAGCGCGGTTTACAAACCGCTGCGGCCCGATCGGCTCTATTTGACGGCGGCAGAATGGGACGCGGCGCTCGACGATCGCCCCGTTGCCGCGTTCTCGCCGTTTGCGGTGCCGGACGGAGTCTCGCGGTCGGTCGACGCCAGCGGCCGCCGGGGGCGCGAATTCTCCGATGTCCGCGCGAATCCGGATGCCAACCTGTTCGACGAGCTGCGCCGCCACATCGTCACGCTGACCAGTGACGGCCGGAAGGTGATCGTCGCCGGATACACGACCGGATCGCGCGAACGCCTTCGCGGGCTGATGCGCGATCATGGCGTCGGCGATGTTCCGGCGATCGACGATATCAGCGGGACCAAGGGGCGCGGCGCCGCCAAGGTGTCGGCTGCCGTGCTTCCGGTCGAAAGCGGCTTCGTGACCGCGGATCTGGCGGTTGTCGCGGAACAGGATATCTTCGGCGACCGACTCGCCCGGCCGGCCCGCCGACGGCGCCGCGCGGATGCATTCCTTTCCGAGGCGTCGACCCTGTCCGAAGGCGATCTGGTGGTCCATACCGAACATGGTGTGGGAAAATACGACGGCATCGAAACCGTAACGGTCTCGGGCGCGCCGCACGATTGCCTGCGGCTGTTCTATGCGAACAACGACAAGCTGTTCGTGCCGGTCGAAAACATCGAGGTGCTCTCCCGTTTTGGTGGCGAGGGCGCTTCGGGGCAACTCGACAAACTTGGCGGCGCCGGGTGGCAGGCGCGCAAGTCAAAGGTCAAGCGCCGGCTCAAGGACATGGCCGACGAATTGCTGCGGATCGCTGCGGGCCGGGAACTGAAAAGCGCCGAGCCGATCGTACCAGCCCCCGGCTTGTACGAGGAATTTGCCGCCAAGTTCCCGTTTCCGGAGACCGAAGACCAGTTGCGGGCAATCGATGAGGTGCTGTCCGATCTGGCGTCGGGCAAGCCGATGGACCGCCTGATCTGCGGCGATGTCGGCTTCGGCAAGACCGAGGTCGCCCTGCGCGCGGCCTTCGTGGTCGCCATGGCAGGTTTTCAGGTGGCGGTCGTGGTGCCGACGACCCTTCTGGCCCGTCAGCACTTCAACACGTTTCAGGAACGGTTCCGGGGCATCCCGCTGAAGATCGGCCAGATGTCGCGGATGGCGGGGCCGAAGGAAACACGGGCCGTCAAGGAAGGGCTGGCATCGGGCGACGTCAACATCGTGATCGGCACCCACGCCCTGCTTGCCAAGGGGGTCAGTTTCGACAATCTCGGCATGGTGATCGTCGACGAGGAACAGCATTTCGGGGTCAAGCAAAAGGAAAAGCTCAAGGCGCTGCGCACGGATGTTCATGTGCTGACCCTGACGGCAACGCCAATTCCCCGGACACTGCAGCTGTCGATGTCGGGGGTGCGCGACCTGTCGCTGATCGCGACGCCGCCGGTCGACCGACTTGCGGTGCGAACCTTCACGCTGCCGTTCGATCCGGTCGTGATCCGCGAAGCCATCCTGCGGGAGCATTTCCGCGGCGGTCAGACCTATTATGTATGCCCCCGGGTACAGGATCTGGAAGAGATCGAACCGCGCATTCGCGAACTGGTGCCCGAAGTCCGCATCGTCGTTGCGCATGGCCGCATGCCGGCCAGCCAGCTCGAAGACATCATGACGGCCTTTTACGACGGCCAGTTCGATGTTCTGCTGTGCACGACCATCGTGGAATCGGGCCTGGACGTGCCGTCGGCAAATACGATGATACTGCATCGCGCCGACATGCTGGGTCTGGCGCAGATGTATCAGTTGCGAGGCCGGGTCGGTCGGTCGAAGCTGCGCGGATACGCGTATGTGACCTATCAGCCTGGCAAATCCTTTACCAAGGCGGCGCAGCAACGACTTCATGTATTGGAGACGCTCGACACACTGGGTGCCGGGTTCACGCTGGCCAGCCACGACATGGATATCCGGGGCGCCGGGAACCTGTTGGGCGAGGAGCAGAGCGGGCATATCCGCGAAGTTGGGGTTGAATTGTTCCAGCAGATGCTGGAGGAGGCCGTTGCCGAGGCGCGCGGTCAGGGCACCGATGACAGCGAGTGGACCCCGCAGATCAATCTGGGCATGCCGGTTTTGATCCCCGAACGCTATGTGGCCGATCTCGATGTGCGTCTCGACCTGTATCGCCGTATCGCAAGGTTGGTGGACGCAGCAGAGATCGAAGCTTTTGCCGCGGAGTTGATCGACAGGTTCGGCACTCTGCCTGAAGAAGTCGAAAACCTGCTGAACCTGATTCAACTGAAGCGCCAGTGCCGTCAGGCGGGCGTCGAGAAACTCGACGCCGGACCGAAAGGCGCGGTCATCGCATTCCGCGAAAACAGCTTCGTGCGTCCCGACCGGCTGGTGGCTTTCATCGGAAAGAATTCCGAATCCGTCAAACTGCGTCCCGATCACAAGCTGGTCTACACGCGGGCGATGGACTCCGTGGACGATCGGGTTCGAGGGGCGCAGCGGATCATGCGCGAACTGGTATCGCTGACTGCCGACGCCTGACCGGCCATCTGTTCGATTCACGGGGCTTTCGCGCATTCTCGGCCCCACCCTGATCGTCCCCGACACCGATCGGGGACCCCGAGCCGGATGCACCCGATTCGTGTGTCACGATCGAGAGTTGCTGCACGAGGTCCCGGGCGCAGCGCGTCACTTCTTGGCCGCCCTGCGCCCGGGACGATCAGGTGTGGAAATCACTATTTCCGCTATCGATCTCGATGTTTGAATTCAATTGCACCGGCCACGGAGAGGCTAGGGTGCTCAATCACGAGCCGCTGATTTCCTCTGCCGTGATTATTTCACCGTCGTAGATTTCGGGATGGTCGATAAAAGGCAGGAACGCAGCCGCCCCTTGGGCGCCAGACAAGGCATAGCGGCCGTTGAAGACGAAACACGGCACGGCCTGAACCCCCATGCGGCGGGCAGCGTGATCACGGTTTTCGATCAGGCCGCTATCGGCACCGCTGACCAGATATTCGCGCACCATGTCCGGGCGGTGGCCCAGTTCTTCGGCGAGTTCCGTCAAAACACAAATATCGCCAATGTCGCGTCCCTCGACCATGAAGGCTGCGAAAATTCTGTCGATCAGAATTTCGGCTGGCTGTCCGCGACCGGTCAGAAAATGGGTCAGGCGGTGCGCATCCAGAGTATTGGGCGTCCTTGGAATTCGGTCCAGATCGATGGGGATGCTTTCGTTATCGGCCGACAGGCGTATCAGGCGCAGAATATGGGCAACCCGTTCCAGCGCGCCAAATTTGGCAATGAGATAGCTGCGCCGGTCGATCCCGCCGCGCGGCATGCCCGGATTGAGTTGATAGGGCTGCCAACGAAGCCGGACGGCGGCATGCGGGCGTGACTCAAGGGCACGTTGCATCCGATGGCGGCCGATATAGCACCACGGGCAAGCGAAATCGAAATAGACGTCCAAAACAATGGGTGCGCTTGGCGCAGTTTCGGCGAGGGTTGGGGATTCCGCTGCGGGCCTGGATGGTGAACTCATTGTTAACATCCCGTCGCTATCGTTTTGGCAGTCGAAACGATTCCGGCGCTGCTGCCGGATGCAATACCGGACGCAATGTAGCAAGGAAACGTCAATGGCCGAAGAGTCAGCCCGCGCTTATGCCATGCGTCAGGTTCGGGATGCTATCGCCAAATCCGATGGCGACCGCGGTACAGCCCGGCGCATGGTGCTTCAGGCTTGCGCTCGTGATGCCCGGCTCCTGGGCGGCCTGACGGGTCCTTTTCTCAAAGGGATCATAGCTCACGCCATGGAAAATGCCGGCGAGGGCGCAGGCAAAAGTGCGGCCAGCGACAAGGATGCCGATACCAGCGGCCGGGCGAAGGCAAAAGCCAGAAGCAAGGCTCCGAGCAGGCCGAAGTCCCTGTCGAACGAGGGTCTGGACGCCGTGATCGGCACTCTGACGGAACGCATCGGTGCCGCGCCGGGACAAAGCCGTGGCGCGGCGATTCTCAGCGGACCCAAGCCCACAAAGGCCGGAGACAAACACCGCCAAAGCCTTCAGACGCTGGCAAGGGCGTTCGCCCGCAAGCGTTATGATCAGCGTTTCGATCCGGGCAGTTGAGCCGGATTGCTGCTGCCCGTCCCGCCGGAACCGGTCAGGATCGCGAATCTTTCCAGGAAGGCCTTTTTGGCGTCGTTTGGCGAAAGGGCCGTCAGGGGCCCGACTTTTTCCCGCCGTCGATATCCCAGGACGCGTCTGGCTTCGGCGGTCGTGAATCCCGCAAGCTCGACAGCTTCCGAATAGGCCGCGATGCGATCAGCGACCTTGATTCGCTCTTTCAGTGCTTTCGGGGCCACGGGCGGCAGGCCGAAACGTATGTGGATCGCCGCCTGCAGCCCCGATTCCACTGCTTTATAGTCGGCCCCTATAGCGCCCTTGAACGGTGAAATGATGTCGCCGATCACATATTCCGGCGCGTCGTGCAAAAGAGCGGCCAGACAATCCGCAGCCGGAGCATCGGATTTGGCGGCGCGAAAAATTTCCTCAACGATTAAGCTGTGCTGGGCAACGGAAAACGCGAAGTCGCCGATCGTCTGACCGTTCCAGCGCGCGACCCTGGCCAGACCATGGGCGATGTCTTCGATCTCGACATCCAGCGGCGACGGGTCGAGCAGGTTCAGCCGCCGGCCGCTGAGCATCCGCTGCCATGCGCGCTGCGTCGTGCTGCCCGCCGTCATACTGCGCCCCATGTCGAGTTGAAGCGCGCGGAAAGCATTGGCGATAGTGCTGAAAACATGAAGGGTTTCGACTGTTGACGTTTCGGTACCGGCCCCGGGACGGCGCGGCTGACGGGTGGCGCCGCATCCTCGCATGGATCGCCCCGTCGGGTCAGCCAATACCGCTTTGATCAATCTCTTCGGTTCGCCTGGTCATCGGTGGGGTTCGGTAGAGGCAGGTCAGGACCATTGGAGGTACCCATGAACCGGGCGACGAGCTTGAAAGCCGCCGGCGCAAACAGCACGATTACAATGATACGCACGATATGGTGGGTGGCGACGAACGCCGCGTCGACGTCGAGCGCCAGGGCGATCAGGCTCATTTCCGCCAGACCGCCGGGCGCATAAGCCAGAACGATGGCTGCGGTGTCGATGCCAGTGACCTGATGCAAGACCAGTGCGAACGCAACCGTGATGGATAACATGAGTGCCGTCAGCCCGAGTGCGATCAGGAAGACCTTGCCGATCTGCCGGGCGCTCATCCCGACGAACCGGGCGCCGATCGCTGCACCCACCACGACCTGGGCGGTCGCGATGAGAAGGGCAGGCGGGCTGCTATTGGTCCAGCCTCCCAGATGGATCAGTGCCGAGAGTACCATTGGACCGACCAGAACGGCAGCCGGCAGTCTGAAGTATAACGCTATCGGAGCGCCGAGGACGCAAAGCGCGAGAAGAAGGTAATCCCGGATCGGGATATCGAAAACGTCGGGTCCGAGTGCGCCGCGCGAGCCGGCGTCGATTCCGCCGAACAACTGGAACCAGAACGGAATTGTCACGACCACGATCATGATTCGCGACGAATGGCTGAGAGCAATCGTCCGGTCGTCGCCGCCGAGCTGCCCGCCGATAATGACCATCTCGTTCAGGCCGCCCGGGGTGGCGGTAAAATAGGCGGTGACCGGATCCATCTGGCCGAAACGGCGCAAAAAGACCACGCCGACCAGAACACACAATATGATATAGGGCACCAGCGTCACGACGGTGACAGCCCATCGGGACAGATCGTTGATGATGTCAGGGTGGAATGAACTGCCCAGCATGATCCCGAGAATCATGACCATCGCCGACCGTAGCTGCCTGGGAACCGACTGTTGGACATGGGCAAGCGACGCGGCGGCCGTCGTCAGCATGGCGCCGATCATCCAGGCGAGCGGAAAACTGAACCAGGCCAGTATGGCGCCGCCCACCGTCCCGATTGCGATTGCCTTGCCGAACGATACGTAGTCGACGGACGAAAGACGTTGAAACATCGCTGCGGCAAAGTAACTCGGCATACAAAGGCCTCTGAAAAACGTTTTCCTGGTGCTTGGCCGCATGAATATCCGGGCGAAACCCGTTCGGCGAGACAAGTGCTGGACGCGATGCGCGGCGAAGGGCCGCCGGCTGGAGATCGACCGACTTGCGACACGGTGGCGGCAAGAGCTGAGTCGTCGGACAGTATACGCTTGAACACCGGCGGTTGGAATTCGCCGTTGTGCAACCCAGATACCACCAGATTTCCGGAGGCTGTCCCCGGCGTACAGGCATTTGCACGATCGGTCGGCTCCGTGCGATAGTAAGTGACCGATCGTCGGAGCATTCAGGCGCAAGTCGTGGATTGCACCCGGCCGATCGATGGCAATAGGGGGACGCATTGATGGATGACGGACGCACCGGACAAATCGGGTGGCCGGCCGGCGAGGAGAGCGTTCGTCATGATCGGCGGGCCCCGCTGGTCGACCCGTTCGGCCGGGGGATAAATTATCTTCGGGTGTCGGTGACGGACCGGTGCGATTTTCGCTGCGTCTATTGCATGGCCGAGCAAATGACGTTCCTGCCGAAGAAGGAGCTTCTGACGCTTGAGGAGCTGGATCGGCTTTGCACCGTCTTCATCGGACTGGGAGTGAAAAAGCTGCGCCTGACCGGCGGCGAGCCACTGGTGCGCCGCAATATCATGGCGTTGATCAATGGTCTCGGCCGGCATCTGCGCAGTGGGGCTCTGGACGAATTGACGTTGACGACCAACGGCAGCCAGCTTGAGAAATTTTCCGGGGAGCTGGTTTCGGCGGGCGTACGTCGTGTGAATGTCAGCGTCGACACCCTGGATCCGGACAAATTCGCCGCCATCACCCGCTGGGGCCGGTTCGATCAGGTCATGGCCGGGATCGAGGCGGCGCGCGAAGCCGGGCTTCAGGTCAAGATCAATGCCGTCGCGCTTAAGGACCAGACGGAACACGAGATCGACGACATGATCCGGTGGTGCGGGCGCCGTGGATTCGATCTGACATTGATCGAGACGATGCCGATGGGCGATATCGGCGGCGAGGAACGGCTTGATCAGTATCTGCCGCTGTCGGATCTGCGGCGTCGGATCGAGGAACGGTGGACCCTGGATGAGACGAGTTATCGCACCGGCGGTCCGGCCCGCTATGCCACCATCCGCGAAACCGGCACCCGCTTGGGGTTCATCACGCCGATGACCCATAATTTCTGCGAGAGCTGCAACCGCGTCCGGCTGACCTGTACGGGCATGCTGTATATGTGTCTGGGTCAGGACGATTCAGCCGATCTTCGCGACGTGCTGCGCGCCAATCCGGACGACGACGCACCGGTCGTTACAGCGGTCGAAGAGGCGATCGGGCGCAAACCCAAGGGTCATGATTTTCTGATCGACCGCGATCACACCGGGCCGGCGGTCAAGCGCCACATGAGCGTAACAGGCGGATAGATCCGCAGCCGCCAGCCGCGCTCGGGATCAGGCGGCGGCAGCCTGGGCGATCGACCGGATACGTCCCACCATGGCCTGGAAGCCGTTTCGGCGGCCCGACGAAAGGTGTTCGTCGAGACCAAGCCGGGTGAAGATGTCGTCGATGTCGGTTTCAATGATTTCGTCGGGAGTCCGGTCGGAATAGATCGTCATCAGGATCGCGATCAGGCCGCGCACGATTGCCGCGTCGCTGTCGCCCTTGAAGTGGAGCCGGGGAGGCGAGCCGTCCTCGACAGATGCAACCAGCCATACCTGGCTCATGCAGCCGGCGACCTTGTTGTCTTCGACCATCGCCTCGGGCGGCAAGCCGGTATATCGGCGGCCCAGATCGATGATATAGGCATACCGCTCTTCCCAGTCGTCGAGCATCTCGAAGCCGTCGATCAACTCTTCGATTGTGGTCGTCATGCCGTTTTCGTCCATCCGTTGGCTGTAAGTGGGCCGATTACCACGCCTCGGGGGAGATGCCAAGGTTTCCCCCTGTGCCAACTTGCCCCGAAACCGTCCATGTTCATCAGTAGATTGATGCCATGGCCCTCGGCTATACCCGTCGATATGGTGCTACTATGCCCGGTCGCCAAGCTGGGCACGATTTTTCGGCGAACAGGAAGCGACATGCAACCATCCCTCTATCCGCATCCGGATCGGCCAACCACAGTTGTTCGGTCGTTCTCGGGACCGCTCGCTGCCGTCCTGGCCATGGCTTTTGCCTGCTGGGGCACGACGCCCGCCAAGGCGCACCCGCATGTGTGGATAGATGGCGATGCAACCTTTGTATTCGTCGAGGGTTCACTTGAGGCCATCGATATCGTGTGGGAGGTCGACGAAATGATCAGCCTTTTGCTGATCGAAGATTTCGATGTCGATCGAACCGGGACTTTCAGCGCCGAACAAGTCGCGGCCCTGTGGGATGGAAGTTTCTCCGGTCTTGCCGAATTCAATTACTTCGTTAACCTCCGAATCGACGGGGAAGCCTATGGCATCCCCGACATCGAGCGATTCGACGCGGATATCGATGACGGCCATGTCGTCTATTCGTTCCGGATTCCGATGTCGGCACCGGTCGACCCGCGTGAAGTTCCGGTATTGGTCGGGTTCTACGATGAGACGTTCTTTGTCGAGGTGACGGTACCCGAAGATCGGATCGAATTTGCAGGCACCGGTATTCCGGCCTGTGAACTCCGGTTTTTCAATGACACGGAGAATCCGATATATTTCGGCTATGTCGATCCTCCCATGGTTGATCTCGGGTGTTCGTGATGGCGTCCTTCAGGTGCTTCGCCGCGTTGGCCATAGCCACGGTTTGTCTTGCCGCGATCGGGGTCGGGTCCGAAGCGGGCGCCGATTATTTCGGCCGATCCGGCGCCGCGCCTTCTTCGTCCGGGGACGAATCCGGGGGCGGTTCCGGGAACTGGCCGCTGGCGGGTCTCGTGGCCTGGCTGTCTCAGTTGCAGACAGCGATGAACGCGATGCTGATGGGTTATCTGCGCGATGTCAGGGCCGGCGGTCTTGCGTCGGCAGGCCCGGTTATCGGCGCCGGCTTCGTCTACGGTGTCGTCCACGCCGCCGGGCCCGGCCACGGAAAGGTCGTCGTTGCAGGATATTTTCTCGGGACGCCGGCGAGAATGGCAACAGGCATCGCATTCAGCTTCTTCATGGCGCTGGTCCAGGCCCTGGTTGCGATTGCGCTGGTGGTCGTCTTTGCCCTGATCGTCGGCACGTCGCTTGGCCGGGTAGCCGGTCAGGTCGCCGTGCTTGAGCCGCTGAGCTATGCCATCGTGGCCGGTATCGGCGCTGTCATGATGTGGCGTGCTGTGCGCGGTCGCCCTGCCTGCGCGCATTGCGCGGCCCATGCCGCGGACCCGCATGGACACGAACATCTTCACGGGCACGATCAGGCGCATGGACACAGGCATGACCATGGTCATCTGTCGCCGATCGGGCGCGTCCTTGCGCTCTTGCCATACGATCTTCGCGTTCTCGCGGTCGGAGTCGGGCTCAGGCCATGCACGGGTGCGATCCTTTTGTTGTTGTTCACCCTGGCCGGCGGCGTTTTCTGGGTTGGAATACTGGCTGTGATCGCCATGGCGATCGGTGTCGGTCTGACCGTGTCGGCGGCGGCGATTCTGGCCGGCTGGGCCCGGTCAGGACTGGTCCGCGGCACGGGGCTCGGCGGCAGCAGCGTCGCCACGGCGAGGGTCGTTCGCATCGTGGAGTTCGTCGGCGCCGGACTTGTATTGGCCATCGGAACGATGATGATGATCGGTACGGTGGCAACGGGCGGACTTTTGCGGTAGAGCGTGCCTATCGGAAAACACCCGGACGGAGGAGTTGCCACCGTGTCCAAACAGTTGCTGCACCTGGTATTTGGCGGACGATTGAAACAGCCCGACACGATGGAATTCGAGGATACAGCCTCGCTGGATATCGTCGGCATATATCCCAATTACAAAACGGCATACGAGGCCTGGAGGGCGGCTGCGGGACGCACGGTCGACGACGCCCATATGCGCTACTTCGTCGTTCATCTTCATCGACTGTTCGACCCGGCAGACGATACCACGCGCGCAACCGACTGATGAACCGCCGGGACCCGCACTTGCAGCGTTCTCGCGGGCGTGTGAACTCCGGATAGTGCTTCGCGCTGCCGGGGCAATGTCGGGGCGTTCGCAGCAAACATTCCCCTGTCCCGGACGCGGCGCGGCAGGGAGTGACAGGGGCGACGCCGCAAGGAGCCTTCGCCGCCGCTCTATTCGATCGCGCCGAGAAACGCCTCGAATTTGCGGGCGAGAACGGGCGACCGGGCGGCAACCAGTTCCCCGGTTGCCAGCGGCATGAACGCGATAACGGCGGGGTTGTTCCGTTCGAAGGTGATGGCGAGGAACAAGCCGACGAACCAGTCGGCAAGATCGGGATCCTCGCCGCTCTCGTCGAAGGCCGTCATGACGAGTTCGCGGAGCTCACTCAGATATTCGGGCCGTTCGGTCAGTTTGGCCGGTTCGTCATAGGTCGCGGAGACGACCTGAAACGTGGCGAAGAGCAGATCGAACGAATGCTGAAAATGTGGATGCAGCGGGTCTATGTCCGTTTCTTCGCCATGGCCGCGTTCCAGGGTCGAGCCGTCCGGCAAGTCGTGTTGGACGCGAATGAACCGAACCGCGAGCCGCTCACCCGTCGGGTCATCGGTTTCCTCTAGCGCAACGTCGAACAGCGTCGATAGTTCTTCGACCAGCTTGGCCCGCTCTTCCTTGTCTGCGGTCTGATACCAGGTCATTGTCGGCTGTTCCTTTGGTCGTTTATTGGCGTCGGCGGTCGCGACCGGTTATCGCTTGTCGGTTTCGGACTCCGCATAATTGCCGCTCAGGAAGAAGTCCCAGATGGCATAGACCAGGACTGCGGCCGCCACCACCAACCAGATGGTGCTTTGCTGCCAGATTTCGAACCCGACCCACCCGACGCAGAAAACGGTCACCGCAACGCGGCGCGGCAGTGGTATCAGCCAAGGATGTCCCGACGCCATTCGCTATCGCCAATCTCGATTGTTCGCAAAATCCGGTCATGGATGTGTTACCCGTGCCGGGAGCCGAACGCTACCTTCGTGTCCCGCCAACCGTCGAGAGCTCCCCCATGTCGCCACGCCGCCGACACTTCGAACCGATCATGACCACAGTGCCGCGCGGCGGCGACATGGTGCAGGTCGCGCCCGGCGTCCATTGGGTTCGTTTGCGTCTGCCGTTCCGCCTCAATCACGTGAATCTCTGGGTTCTGGACGACGATCCTGATCGGGACGGGGTGTCGGGATTCTGGATCGTCGATACCGGATTCGACCTGGTAGAGGCGCGCGATATATGGGCCGGACTGCTCGACGGGCCATTGGCCGGGCGCCCGCTGAAAGGCGTCATCGCCACGCATATGCATCCGGATCATGCGGGGCTTGCCGGATGGCTCTGCCGCCGGCACGGCGCGCCGCTGCTGATGACCCAAGCGGACTGGCTCGTCTCGCGGCTTCTTTCCATCGGTGACCGTGACGATATCCACCAATCCTATCTCGATTCCTACCGGTCACTGGGTTTGCCCGAACCGACCGCGGCATCCCTTGCCGAACGATCCGACCGGTATCGCGGCTCGGTAAGCCGTCCGCCGGGGCACTACATTCGACTTCGCGCCGGAATGTCGCTGACCATCGGTGGGCGCGAATGGTCGTGCATGACCTTCGAAGGCCATGCGCCCGAACAACTTTGCCTTGCAGCGCCAGCGGACAACATTATCATCGTTGCCGATCAGGTTCTGCCCGAAATCACACCGAATGTCAGCGTGTGGCCATCGGATCTCGAATCCGATCCGCTGGGCGCCTTTCTGGAGTCGCTCGACACACTGGCAACCTTTGGAAACGACATCATTGCGCTGCCCGGTCATGGGGTGCCGTTTACCGGGCTCGCCGGTCGGGCCAAAGAAATCGCCGCCCATCACGTCGGCCGCCTGGACCGCACGCTCGAAGTCTGCAGGGACGGCGCCGGCGTATCGGATCTCGTCACAACGCTGTTCAGGGCCGATCTGGACAGCCACGAAATCTCATTTGCCGTAGGAGAAGCACTGGCCCATGCGAACAGACTGGTTCAACTCGGCCGGCTCAGGCGGCTGAAGCGCAAAGATGGCACGATCTTCTTCCAATCCGAATAGCAGCGATCCCCAGGGTGATCCGACAGTTTGGGCATCCAGAATCGGCTTGACCGAGGTGGCGCTGCTGGCCAGCGGTCACCTCGTGCTGTTCCTGGTTCTGGGCTTCGTCGGTCTCCAGGTCGTCGGCGGACACGGCGTCATCGGCAGCATCGCTCTGCAGGCTGCAATTCAAGTGGCCATGATCTGGGCCGTCCTTGTCTATGGGCGCGGTCTCTCGTGGACTGAAATCGGTTTCAGACCGATGCCCCCGGGGTGGGGAATTCGCGCGCCGCTGATCGGCGTGGGCATGATCCTTGTGGTGGCACCAATCAATCTGCTGGTGCAGTCGCTACTGGGCGCGCCGCAAGCCAATCCGCAAGTCACCGCCATTCAGCCAACAGGCGACACGCCGATGATGATGGCAACCACCATGGCGTTGACGGCCGTCGTTGTCCCGGCAATCGAGGAAGTGATCTTTCGCGGCGTTCTTTACCGTTGGCTCAGAAGATTCTCGTCCATGGGGGTTGCGATCGCTCTTTCCGCCCTTCTTTTCGGTTCGGTCCACGGCATTACCCACCTCATACCGGCTCTCGCGGTGCTTGGCGCCGTTCTCGCCTGGACGTACGAGCGCACTGGATCGCTATGGGCGCCGATCGTTATTCACGGAATCTTCAATGCCATAATGATGTTGTTGCTCTATGGAGTCCTGGCCGCAGGACCATAGACCGGCCTCTCGTGCCGATGCACAAGGTATGGTCACTTGAACTTGAATTGAATACAATATATATGAAGATTGGCGATGCGGTGTCGCCAGTTCTTCATGACTGCGGGGCAGTCCGATGTTCACTTCCGGCAAAGTTCTGGGGCTTGCCCTGGGCGCGCTTACGGCCACTGTTGCCGTCCTGATTTTGACTGACCCGGCTGATCGTAGCCCATCCTGCCACGCCCAATCCGACTTTCAACAGCCCGGGTTCGGCATGTACGCTGAATCGTGTTTTGATCCGCGCCCGGTGTCGCGCCTGACGCCGCGGCCCGGCGACCGCACGGTGACATCCACGGCCGATGGCCGCGGTGTTCGAATTGCGCTTTCCTCCGACGGCGGAATGGCAATCCTTTCATCGGTCGCCGGTTCGTCGATCAACAGGAACTTCGCAACCAACAGTGCCGCAGCGGCAGACGAACCCGGCGGATTTTTCAGCATGCCGGAGATTGTCCCCGCGGTGCGGGCCCATCGCCGGGATCTGCCGGTTTTTGACGACGCTCCGGCCAGAGACGTGGTGGCGACCTCGCCGGATCTTGCCTGGCAATCCAGCGCTCATTCAGAGCCTCAGCGGGCAGAGCGGCCGCCGGTGGATGACCGTGGCGGCCGGGAGGCTGAAATCGCTCAGGCCCGGACAAACTCTGCCACTACCGCTACTGCTTCCTCCACCCCCACCTTCACCGCCACACCGGGACAGGCGCCACAACGTACGATCATGCCCGATGCCGCCGGGTCGGAGGTCCGGGGTGACGACGTGGGAGACGCCGCAGGCTACGTCGAATCGTCCGGTAGCCGCTTCGCGGTGAGCCGCCGGGTCGGTAGGGATGCGGCGCAGCTCGCATCGCTGCCCGCTTCCGGCCCCGAGGGCGATCGACCATCCGAGAACGGGGCGCCGGGGGCCGAAGACGCCCAGACCGACGAAGAAGCGGATACCAGCACTGATAGCGGCCCCGAAATTAGCCTGAAGGATCTGGGCGAGGTTCTGTTGAGAGCCGGGGAGCATGACAGATTCAGCCGGCTGGTATTCGACTGGCCCGAGCTGGTGGAATACTCGGTCGAGCAGGACTCAGAGGCAATACGGATCATTTTTCCAGTCGAAGCGCGGATCGACGCCGACGGCGCACGCCGCCGAAGTCTCTCCAGGGTCAGGGGCTTTGAAATCACTCAGACCGATCGCGGTGTCGTTCTTTCGATCGAACCCGCGGGCACAATGGGCGTCAACACGTTCAGACTGGACAATCGGGTCGTGATCGATATTCAGCCGTCATAGGTGTTCTGGCGCGAATCCGAGGTTGTCCGGGGCAGGCCGGTGGCGCCGATGGGGTTGATCCTTTCGGCGGCATCCGGTAGGCGGGTCGCACGAAACATCATCACGTGAGGCTGGCCAATGATCGTCGTCGATGCCGAGACCGTAAAAAGCGCATTGCCATGGCGACCTTTGGTCGAGTCACTGCGCGCCATGTTCGCAACGGGCTGCACCAGTCCCGTTCGCCACCACCATGAGGTCGGTGTGCCCGGCGAACCGGACGCCACGCTGCTGCTCATGCCGGCATGGCGGGAAGGGGAACTCCTGGGTGTGAAAGTTGCTCAGGTGTGCCCCGGCAACGGCGACCGTGGGTTGCCCGCCGTATCGGCGAGCTATCTGCTGAACGACGCCCGGACCGGTCGTCCGCTGGCGGTGCTCGATGGCGGCGAGCTGACCGTGCGTCGAACCGCAGCGGCATCGGCCCTGGCGGCTGACTATCTGGCCCGTCGTGACGCCCGGACATTGCTGGTGGTTGGCACGGGGCGCCTTGCCCCATGTCTGGCCGCCGCCCACTGCTCTGTCCGGCAATACGACCGCATTCTGGTATGGGGGCGGCGGCCCGAGAAGGTCGCCGAAATCGTATCCGAACTTCGCGGGTCGGATGCCGAGGGGGTCGCCGGCCTTGAGATCGGGCCGGTCGATACAATCGAGGAGGGGTGCGCGGTTGCCGACGTGATTTCGGTTGCGACTCTTTCCAGTGAACCGCTGATCAACGGGCGCTGGCTAAGGCCGGGAACGCATCTCGACCTTGTTGGCGCCTTCAAGCCGACGATGCGCGAATCCGACGATGAGTGCATGCGGCGTGCCCGGGTCTACGTCGACACGCTGGCTGGTGCGACAAAGGAGGCCGGTGACATCGTTCAGGCAATCCAGGCCGGCGCTCTGACATCGGGCGATATCGTGGCCGACCTCTTCGACCTGGCCGGTGGCCGCGCCGCCGGACGATCCGACAACGGGGAAATCACGCTGTTCAAATCCGTCGGTGCGTCGCTTGAGGATCTGGCCGCCGCCGGGCTGGTCTGGCAATCGGTAAGATCATCGTGAGGATGCACACCAAAGCCTCGATTCCGGCAGGCAGCGATGGTCCGCTGCCTCGCGACGGCGACCGGGTCTGCAGATGAAGTCGGTGTGGCTGGCACTGATGCCGGCCGTTTTCGTCTTTCTCTGGAGCACCGGCTTCATCGGCGCGAAATACGGTTTGCCCTATGCCGAGCCGTTTACGTTCCTGACCCTGCGCCTTGCCCTTGTTCTCGCCGGATTCGCGGCCTTTGCGGCATTGACGGCAACCAGGTGGCCAAGCGCCGCCGGGTTCGGCCATGCCATGGTCGTGGGCGTGCTCGTCCACGCCGGCTATCTCGGCGGAGTCTTCACGTCGATCGATGGCGGCGTTCCTGCCGGGATATCCGCCATGATCGTTTCGCTTCAACCATTGCTGACGGCGGTCGTCGTCGGACCGCTGCTGGGCGAACGGTTGACCTGGCGGCAGGGTGCCGGCTTCGTGCTGGGAGTTGTCGGCGTAGCGCTGGTATTGTTCGGCGACCAGATGTCCGCTGGCGGTGCGGCGTCGGCGCCGGGCGTCGGCGCCCCGGTCTGGGCAATCGGCGCGTCAATCGTCGCCCTGATATCAATAACGACCGGGACCCTGTACCAGAAACGATATTGCGGCGGGATCGATATCCGGGCCGGCGCGGTCGCCCAGTATCTTGCCGCTACCGGGGTTACGGCGGCTTTGGCTCTGGCTTTCGAGCCGCTGGAAATTGCGTGGTCCGGTGATTTCCTGTTTGCGCTGGCCTGGCTGGTCGTCGTTCTGTCCTTCGGTGCAACGACGCTATTGATGCTGCTGATCAGAATGGGCGCAGCTTCAAGGACTGCCAGCCTGTTTTATCTCGTACCTCCGATGACGGCTCTGATCGCATTCATTATGTTCGACGAAGCCCTCGGCCCGACATCTTTGATCGGTATGCTGGTTTCTGTCTGCGGCGTAGCGCTTGTGATAGGCGGGGCTTCGCAACCGGGAAAGGCGACACCCGGACAGGGCGTCCGGCGACAGGAAAAGTAAGGCAGTGATGTCCATTATCGGAATGATGACCGGCGATTTTTCCGGCGACGAGGGCGGTGCCGCCGACGGCGAGTCGCCGTTCTGGATCCGCAAAACCCTGGCCGAGATGACACCGGCGGAGTGGGAATCGCTCTGCGACGGCTGCGGCAAATGTTGTCTGGTCAAACTTGAGGATATGGACACCGGTGCAATCTATCAGAGCCGGGTCGCTTGCCGGCTCCTGGATACCGGCACCTGCCGCTGCAGCAATTATGTCGACCGTCAGCGCCATGTGCCCGACTGCGTCGTATTGACGCCGGAAAATATTCTGGACCTGCCGTGGATTCCGGACTCATGTGCCTATCGCAAACTCGCCCTGGGCGAGCCGCTCGATTGGTGGCATCCGCTGGTCTCCGGCGACCCGGAGACAGTCAGGACTGCCGGCATCTCCGCAGCGGGGCATGTGGTCAGCGAAACCTCAGTCGATGAGGCGGATGTCGAAGACTACCTGATAGAAGAAGACGACGCGTGGCAGCCATAGCCACCTCATTGTCGCTTTCGTCCAGGTTGCAGGGCAAACGCGGCAAGCTGCGGTCAGTCTCGGTCCTCACTGATCGAAAGCGATATGACATCGCTATTGATGGTGACTTTGCCACAGTGCTCGAAATTGACGGTGATGCGGTTGCCGGCAACGGACTGAACTTGCCCGGTGCCCCAATCGGGACGGTCGGGATGGACGACGATGACGCCGGGTACCAAAGTATGAATCATGAAACCTCCGTTAAAAAGGGCTGGCGGCCCTTACCGCTCGCCCCATGAGTCGACCCCAGCGTTAATGATCGGTCAAGAGTGCCGGCTGTAACAATTGAAGTCCGGTAGCTTTCGATGTTGTGCGCCGGTATGATCGAATAACCCAATCGCGCACCGCCGATGCTGCGCAATCGCGGGCGCCCGCCAATGAGACGCTTTCTTTGTTCAATCGAAATAGTGGCCGGCAATCATGCAAAAGACGAACAGCGACGCCCTGGACTTTCGGGTGATGGAACTGATCGTGTCACGTCTGTGCCACGATCTCGTCAGTCCGGTCGGAGCCGTCAACAACGGCGTTGAACTGGTCGACGAACTGGGTCAGGACGTTCTCGACGATGCGATGGAACTGATCGGTCAATCGGCGCGGATCGCGTCCGCGCGCCTTGGAATGTTCAGGCTGGCCTTTGGCATGGCCGGTTCCGGCTCGCGGGTCAACTGGCGCGATACGCGCGCGGCGGCTCAGGCTTATATCGAAGTCGGCAAGGCGACGCTGGATTGGCCCGCCGACAGCATTCCATCGGAAGACGCATCGACGGACTTCCTGCGCTATGCCGCCAAGCTGGTGCTCAATGCGATTGTCATGACCGAGGAAGCGATGCCCGCCGGCGGCGCAATTGTCGTCGCGGTCCACGACACCGGCTTCACGATTGCCGCAACCGGCCGAACCGCACGGCTCTCTGACGAGTCGCAAGTTGCTCTCGCCGACCGGTCCGGGGTCGACGCGCTTACGGCCCGCTCTATCCACGCCTATATGGTGGGTCATTACGCTGGTCTTGCCGGCGCGATCGTCAGTCATGGCAGCGAACCGGCTGCTCTCGGCGATGGCACCCAGGGTGAGCGGCTGTCGATTACCGCCCGCCTCGAAGACGTATGATGTCCAGCGGCCACGCTTTCGACGCCTGATGCCATGCTGGTGTCCTTTACCGGTCCTTAATGTGTTCCTGAGACATTGGCTGCGACAGTTAATGCAGCGTTTTCCGGCGAAAACTAAGTAGTTCGGCGCGAATGCACGCCGGTCGGACAGGACCGCAAGCCCATAGGATGCAGCCATGGATGATTTGCTCAGTGAATTTTTGACTGAAACTTCAGAGAACCTTGCGGTTCTGGACGTCGAAATCGTAAAGCTCGAACGTAATCCCAATGATCCCGATCTTCTGAGCAATATTTTTCGTCTGGTTCACACGATCAAGGGCACATGCGGCTTTCTTGGACTGCCGCGGCTTGAGGCGGTCGCGCACGCCGCTGAAAACGTTCTCGGCAAATTCCGTGACGGCGAGCTCGAAGTCACCCCGACGGCCGTGACGCTGATTCTGACGTCTCTTGATACGATCAAGCAGATCGTGGGCGAACTCGAAGCCACCGAGAAGGAACCCGAAGGCGACGACAGCAAGCTGATCGAGAAACTGAATCGGCTGGCGGATGGTGAAGAACCCGATGTCAGCGATCTGGCTGCGCCATCGACCGGCGGTTCTGGCGGCGCGCCGGATGCAACTGCCCCGGACGCTGGTGCCGGTGCGGCAAGCGATTCCAGCTCCAGGGCTGTTCCGGCGGCTGCCGCCGCCGAGATGGACGCTGCAATTGCCGCCATGATGGACGACGAACCGGCGGACAAAACGCCGCCCGGCAGTGGGTCAACGGATCCGGCTCCCGCTGAAACGGCTCCCATGGCAGCGAGTCAGTTGCCTGCTGACTCGGCATCAGCCGATGACAGCGCCGGGCAACAGCCGGCATCGGTCGATGAACAGGCAAGCGAACAGCCGGAACCCGCAGCAGCAGCCGCTTCGTCGCCCGTGGCTGCGCAACAGCCCGAGGCACCAGCCCCGGCGCAGGCACCGGCCCAGGGACTGGCCCAGGGACTGGCCCAGGGACTGGCCCAGGCGCCGGCGACTACTGAAAAGGGCGCGTCGGACAAACCGGCCGCGGCGGCTCAGGAACCGGTTCCCGAGGCGCGGGAAAGCGTTGCCAGCCAGTCGATCCGGGTCAATGTCAACCTGCTCGAAAACCTGATGACGATGGTCTCCGAGCTGGTCCTGACGCGGAATCAGTTGCTTCAGATTCTCCGGCATCAGAAGGATTCCGAGTTCGCGGCTCCCTTGCAACGGCTCAACCATGTGACGTCGGAGCTTCAGGAAGGGGTGATGAAAACCCGGATGCAGCCGATCGGCAACGCCTGGGCCAAGTTGCCGCGAATCATCCGGGATCTCAGCCAGGATCTGAACAAGAGAATCGATCTTCAGATGCTGGGGGCGGATACGGAGCTGGATCGACAGGTGCTCGATCTGATCAAGGATCCGCTAACTCATATGGTCCGGAATTCCGCTGACCACGGGATCGAACCCGTGCCCGAGCGGGTGGCCGCAGGAAAGTCGGAAGTCGGAACGGTGCGTTTGAACGCCTATCACGAAGGCGGTCATATCATCATCGAGATCACGGACGACGGTCGTGGTCTCGCGGTCGACAAGATCAAGGCGAAAGCCATTGCCAACGGCCTCGCGACCGAGGCCGAGATCGCCAACCTGACCGAGATGCAGATTCAGCAGTTCATCTTCAAGGCAGGCTTTTCGACCGCCGCTCAGGTAACCAGCGTGTCCGGTCGGGGCGTGGGTATGGATGTGGTGCGCACGAACATCGAGAAGATCGGTGGCACCATCGAGTTGAAATCCCGGGAAGGGCGCGGATCGACCTTCATCATCAAGATTCCGCTGACCCTGGCCATCGTTTCCGCACTTGTTGTCGAGTGTGGCGGCGAACGGTTCGCCATTCCGCAGATCAGTGTGGTCGAACTGGTGCGGGCCGGTGGGAACAGCGAGCATTCGGTTGAACGCATCAACAACACACCCGTGCTTCGGTTGCGCGACAGGCTGCTTCCGCTCGTTTCGCTGCGCGAACTGCTCCATCTGGAGGACTCCCCCGGCGCAGAAGACGAAGGCGCACCCTCGGCCGAGGACGCTTTCATCGTCGTCGCTCAGGTGGGGACGTATAGCTTCGGCATCATTGTCGACCGTGTGTTCGATACCGAGGAAATCGTTGTCAAGCCGGTGGCCCCGATTCTGCGCCACATCGAAATGTTCTCCGGGAACACCATCCTCGGCGATGGCAGTGTGATCATGATCCTCGATCCCAACGGCATCGCATCGGCGACCGGAGAAGTTTCCATGGCCGAGGCGCTGGAGAATACCGAGACCAAGGTCAAGAGATCGCGGCGGGACGATGCGGTATCCCTTCTCGTCTTCCGGGCCGGCATGGGAACGAACGCCGATGCGCCAAAGGCGGTGCCGCTGGCCCTCGTCGCCCGGTTGGAAGACATCGATGCAAAGTCGATCGAATATTCCAACAACCACATGGTCGTTCAGTACCGCGACCGCCTGATGCCGCTGATCCCCTTCGACCCCGGCTTCAGTCTGGAAATGGCGCGCGCCGACGAATCCAGGACGCGCAGGCCGGTACTGGTTTTCGCCGATGGCGACCGCTCGATGGGCCTGATCGTCGACGAGATCGTCGACATCGTCGAACAGCCGCTGAAAGTGGAACTGGGTGGCGAGCGTACCGGCCTTCTGGGAAGCGCGATCATCGCCGGGCGTGCAACCGACGTGATCGATGCCGGTTACTTCCTGACCCAGGCCTATGATGACTGGTTCGAATCGAAGAGCGAGGCGCTGGAAGATGCCGAGGATCCGCCCAAGGTTCTGCTGATCGATGACAGCCCGTTCTTCCGCAACATGCTTTCCCCCCTGTTGACGGTGGCCGGCTATGAAGTGACGGCCGTCGCAGGCGCTGAAGAAGCGTTGGCCCAGCACGAAAGTGGTGCCGAATTCGAGGTCATCGTCAGCGATATCGAAATGCCGGGCATGAATGGCTTCGAGCTGGCCGAGAAGATCCGGACTCTCGACCGCTGGTCCAACCTGCCGATGATTGCGCTTTCCTCGCACGCCACACCCAAGGACCTCGACCGCGGTCGTCGCGCCGGGTTCACCGACTACGTCGCCAAATTCGACCGCGACGCCATCCTGTCTGCCATTCGAGATACGTTGGCACAGGTCAAGGAATTCTCCGGACGGGCGGCCTGAGATGGGCATGGACATGAGCCGGGCATGGGCCGGGAGTCGGCGTAACGAAGCGGCGACGCCAGGTCGAAAGCAGTAGAGCGCAAAATTCCGTTCTGACTCGGCACGCATCTACAGTGCGTTCCGGAGGATGTCCAAAGTGTCCCAGGGGCAAGCTTCCAGTATTGGGAAATGATGATGAAAACCTGCCTAGTTGTCGATGACAGTCGCGTCGTTCGGAAGGTAGCCCGACGGATACTGGAGGACCTGGATTTCGAATGCAGCGAGGCGGAAGACGGCAAGCAGGCTATGGACGCGTGCGGTCAGTCCATGCCGGATGCGATCCTGCTCGACTGGAACATGCCGGTAATGACGGGAATCGAGTTCCTTAAACGGCTGCGCAAGATGTCGGGTGGAACTGACCCCAAAGTCGTGTTCTGCACGACGGAAAACGACCTGGCTCACATACAGGAAGCCCTCAGCGCCGGAGCGAACGAATACATCATGAAGCCATTCGATAGCGAGATCATCCAGACGAAGTTTGCCCAGGTTGGTCTCATTTAAGGCGCGTGCGAGATGACACTACCGACTGGAACACAGTCCAGACCGCCATCGTCGGGTGCGGGCGCTATCAGAGTCATGGTGGTGGACGACAGTGCGGTCATCCGTGGACTGCTGTCGAAGGCGCTGGAGCAGGATCCTGACATCGAGGTCGTCGCTTCGGTCGGCAATGGGCAGATGGCGGTCAACACCGCCGGCCGCATGGAAATTGATGTGATCGTGCTCGACATCGAGATGCCCGTAATGGACGGCCTGACCGCGCTTCCGCTGCTGCTGAAGGCGTCGCCTCGCACCCGGATCGTCATGGCATCGACCCTGACCCGGCGCGGCGCCGACATCACGATGAAAGCGATGAGGGCAGGGGCGGCCGACTATCTCCCGAAACCGACAGCCACCCGGGATATTCACGGAGCCGACGGGTTTCGCCAGGAACTCGTTCAGAAGGTCAAGGCGTTGGGACGGGCGGTCCGTCCGGCTGCTCCGACCGGCGGGACCTCGGGTACGGGCGCGTCGACGGCTGCGTCGGAAAGACCAGTGCGGAGGCCCGGAGACGCGCCATCCGCCAATACAAGATCTGCGGCGCCGATTCTTCGCCCGGTACCCCGAGGATTCAATCCGGCAATCGTGGCTATCGGCAGTTCCACGGGCGGTCCCCAGGCATTGTTCGAGGTCATCGGCGCGCTGTCGCCAAAGCGGGGCGGGGCCTTGTCCGTTCCCATAATCGTCACGCAGCACATGCCCGCGACCTTCACGACGATTCTCGCTGAGCACATTGCGCGTCAATGCGACATCGAAGCCATTGAGGTCAGTGATGGAGAGGTGCTCCGGCCGGGCCGTGTTCATATTGCGCCGGGCCAGTTCCACATGGTCGTTGGCGGCAACGCCGCGTCTCCGGTCTTGCGCATCAACCAGGATCCGCCTGAGAACTTCTGCCGCCCGTCTGTCGATCCCATGATGCGCAGTGTCGTCAAGGCTTTCGGTGGCCGCAGTTTGGCGGTCATTCTGACGGGTATGGGGCATGACGGCCTGAGTGGGTGCCGACAGGTGGTCGAAGCCGGTGGCGTGGTCATAGCTCAGGATGAAGCGTCCAGCGTGGTCTGGGGCATGCCGGGCGCCGTTGCGACTGGTGGCCTGTGTTCGGAAGTCTTGCCGCTTGCAAAGCTGG